>CACZNS010000261.1 GCA_902782575.1 uncultured Lachnospiraceae bacterium | reverse complement strand
TTTACAAGTTCCCGTATGCAGGTTTTTTATGTGATCCGGAGTGATTACAGGCTGAATGCAGTATTGTGAAAAAAGACACACACGGTGGGGAGAATGAAGAAGGAGCAGATCGAAGAACAGAAGATAGGGCAGTTTGCTGAAATCCTTTCAGATTCTGAATATGTGGTTTTTTTGGGTGGTGCCGGTGTTTCCACTGAAAGCGGTATACCGGACTTCAGAAGCAGGAACGGGCTTTACCATAAAAAAGAAAAACGGTTTTCAAAATACAAACCGGAATATCTTTTGAGCTATGAGTGCTTAAAATGCGAGCCTGAGATTTTCTTCGACTATTATCGTAAAAATCTGGACGCGAGAAGTATAGAGCCTAATGCGGCCCATAAAGTACTTGCTGGAATGGAGCAGGCAGGGAGGCTCAAAGGAATCATTACTCAGAACATAGACGGGCTTCATCAGAAAGCCGGGAGCATTAATGTTCAGGAAATCCACGGAACGATATGGCATAACCATTGCATATCCTGTGGAAAGGAATTTGGGTCGGATTATATCTTTGAAAGCAGTGAAGCTGTACCTCACTGTACGGAGTGTGGCAGAATTGTTCGCCCTGATGTGACTTTGTATGGAGAATTTCTGCCACAGGAAGCGTATCAGAATTCTATCTCTATGATAGGAAAAGCAGATTGCCTGATCATCGGAGGTACTTCTCTTGAAGTAGGTTCCGCGGCTCAGCTTGCCCATATGTACCATGGAAAATATCTTGTGATCATCAATAAGGGCAAAACAAAGCTGGAAGGTAAGGCCAATCTGGTATTTCATGACAGTATCGGAAAGATAATGAGAGCGATTGAATAAATTATGCAGTGAGAGTTTCATTACTGTGGAAGAAGTCGATGATCTGCAGGACAGAGGATACGCCATCCCTTACGGTAGAAAGCAGCGATGGGTGGAGAAGATTTCGTATCCAAGGAATACTTGATTTTTCACTGATCGGTATTTTGTCAAAACTATCCGGAATACTTGCAGGGCACAAAATAGGCATTTTGGCTGAAGTCGAGGATGAAAATGAATAGCTGGAGGATCAGGAAAACCGCAACAGGTACAGCTCACTTACAGCATTCCTCCAAGCAAAGATAAGAGAAGCGACCCGATGATCAGAATAATGGCGCCGCCCAGTCGGGAAGAAATCTGCGCGAAGGGCATCAGCTCCATGCGGTCTGCAGCGGAGAGTACCGCAACGTCCCCGGTACCGCCCATGTTAGCCATGCATAGTCCGGCAGTGATACCTGCCTCCAGGGGATAGAATCCTACAAGTCTGCCGCATAGTGCAGCCCCGAAAAAGGCACCGCCGCAGGTCAGCAGGCAGAGGATCAGGTAGGTCAGGCTGAAGTTCTCAATAACCGTATCCAGGGACAGATAACAAAGGCCAATACCCACCAAAAGAGTGGTGGTCAGGTTCTTCATGACAAACTGGAACCATTGGTAGCAGGCAATCTCGATGTTTTCCGGGATGAAGCCGCCGATTTTGCAAATGACCACCGTAATGATCATCCAGGCATAGGCATGGATGGAAACCGAAGGCACAATGCCGTCCCAGATCCTGGCGATAATATAACCAAAGGCAAAGAAAGAGTTGCTGACCAGAAGGCCGATGCCCAGGTTGACTACATTGATTTTATCCCGATTCGCCTTCATCTCCGGGCTGATGTCCGTTTCTGCCGCATCCTGACCTCTCGCAACCATGAGCCGGCCGTTACCGTTCCACTTGCCTTTCAGAGACTTGGAAAGAATACCTGCAATCACAATGGAGATGGCATTGCCGATGGCCACCGCAGGGGTCATGACGGAAACGGCGTCCGCCGCCGTCATGGTACCTGTGGACTCAAAGATCTTGGAAAGAGGAACTGCACCGGCGCCCATGCCGCCGCCCATAACGGGCATGGCGATCAGCAGCAGGGCTCTGACGGCGCCAAAGCCCATCACCGCGCCCGCCAGGGCAGTTAAAAGGAAGGATAGCGCCAGTCCCCCGAAAATCGCCGGAAAATAACGTGCCGCCGCTTTGGCCAGAAGCTTCCGGTTCATGCCCAGGATGGATCCGGTGATCAGCGCTGCAATATAAAAATCCAAGAAGGCTCCGGTGGGTTTAAAGAAATTTCTAATATTCCCAACCAGATCCATTTGCACGAAATTGGCATACACCTTTGTACCGTCCTCCAGGGTTTCGGTAAGCTCCGGCAAAATGTGAAAATAGTTGAGCAGCGCAGTTCCGAAGATAACGACAATGGCGCCGCCGCCCAGAAAGGAATTGATGATGGGGGTCTTTTCTCCAATCTCATACAAAATGGTGCCAAGCACGATCATGAAGGAAAAACAGCCCGCCATGCCCTGAGGCAATACCCCCATCACCGTTGCCCCCAGTACCACGGTAGAAAACACCGCGAAATACTGCCAGGGCAGTCCAAATAGCATATATCTTTTTTCCTCAGTCATGTTTCTGTTCCTCCGTTTACTTCAAAATCCCATAAGAAAGCATTTTTCGCATTGCATACGAAATGCGTCTGCATCTCTTGTCCGTCCGGCGCAGCCGCTTTTTCGATCATTCCGCTTCAGCGGATTCTTTTTTTTGTCCTCGCCTTTTTGCCGCTTCCGTAACTGCCTTTGCCACGGCTTTGCCCACGCCCTCGTCAAAGGTCTGGGGCAGGAAGAATTCGATCTCCGGCGGTTCCTCCAGCGCCATGCCTGCTGCCATCTTCAGTTGTTCTTTGATATCGAAAGCACGCATATCAAAAGATCCTCACATGATGCCAGGGAATGCCAGTGCGTTATTCCATTACGTTATAACAGACATCGATCGATAGCTCATGCTCCATTTCGAATTGAAGATCCTTCTTATTATCCTTCAATTCCCATTCCGTGGTAAGGCAGAAAGCAGGATCCCGGTAAATTTTTCCATAAAGTAAGAACCTTTCCTGCTTACTTGTCTATATCTTATCGTATACAGGGGTTCTTTACAATCGATATGTTCCGGTTACATCGGCTGGGTGTGTTAAGCATATTTCAGACCGGAACGGGAAAAAGATAACTTGGCGGTGGGAAGATGACGCCGGAAACAGTTATAACATTCCTACCGAAGAAAAGCACTGGCACGGTACGGTACCGGATTTCTGGTACTCCCATCTTGCGATCGAAGCAGCAGGAAACGAGCATAAGTGGCTGGAAGCAGTTTCCGATGGAGACTATAACAAACTGAGATAGGGGACATTAAAGCGATGGGATATATCGTATCGCCTCGCCCGGGAAAGCACTCTGTGATACAATGTTGGATGTGATTGGATCTTATTACATTTATGCGGGTCGCTGATGGTAAATATATTTTATTAAAGGGGAGCGATGTATGACTGAATGAGGGAAAAGGATCATTTGATGAGTAAGAATAAAATGTGAACCTGCAAATGGCTGGACTGCATGGAAAACAGAAAAAGAAGAGGACATTGATAAGAGTAGGGATCATTAGTATCGATAGGGACAGTATGATGCTTGTGGAGGAGGCAAATTGACAGATAATCAGAAAGAATGGGTAAGGACAAAAGATCAACTCGTATCTGCCATCAAGCAACTGGGGTTTCCGGAAGAGTTGGGGAAGCAGATTGCAAAACAGCTTGGAAGCCCTAAGGCTATGAAAAGGATGATTTCATATCTTTACAATGTGAAACCACAGAGCGCAGAACTTGTTGTAGATGAAATGCTTGCCATATGCAGTGAGATAGATGCGTGGCGAGCCAAGAAAACCAGCGAGGAAGCTAATGCCAGGTATAACGAGATCCTTTATTATGGGCTCGGCGCGGAGGAAGAGTAAATGAGTAAAATTAAACTGATAAATGCGTCCTGCGCTGATCAGACTGTTGATGCGGTAGTCAATGCTGCTAATGACGGTCTATGGGCAGGCGGTGGGATATGCGGTGTGATTTTCAGAAAAGCAGGAATGGCTGAACTGACGGAGGCTTGCAGTAAATACAAGACTCCGCTTAATGATGGAGATGCAGTTATCACACCTGCTTTTAACATGACCAATGCCAAGGTAATTATTCATGCTGTAGGCCCCAATTTCACTGTAACCCCGACTGCATTCAAGGAATTGTTTAATGCATATTACAATTCATTGGTTGTTCTGAAGGATAATGGATATCACAGTATTTCTTTTCCGCTGATCAGTTCAGGGATTTTTGGAGGTTCACTTGATAATCCTGCAGCAGAGTCCACGAAACAGTGCCTTAGAGCATATAAGAAGTTTACTGCTGATTTTCCGGATTACGAGATTGATGTGAAGCTTTGTGCATATACGGCATCAGAGATGAAAGAAGCACAGCGGGAAAACGAAGCATTTAAGTAAAGATTTGATGATCTGAGGACGTATATAAAGGTAGCGGTAACATACTCTTTTGGCATCCGGGACTATGACATAATGGAGGAATTTGTTTTTCCGCGCTGTAAGGCAAGCCGTGTGGCGTGGGTTTCTGCTGAAGAAGCAGAAATCGGCTATGAAATCCTTGTAGATGAGGAGTTTGAAAGATAACGGAAATGATTGACTCAGAGATAAGAAACAGAAAAGAACTGGTAGAGCTTGTCAACGAAATAGGACTTCTGCCTTTCTTTTCCGGCAGGATAGAGGGCTTTTCTCTCGAAGAGAATATTTCGTATGACGCATGGTACCAGGGACGGTGGAGCGGCAAGATACATTGGGATGCATGGGACTGGAAAGGGCAGGTACTTCGGAACAAAGAGCTTGTCTATGGCAAGTTTTTTGAGAAGAAGGCTGGATTCATAAGCTTGAAGCTATGGCCTGACTTTTGTAATTATCGCCGGGATGGATATGATTTTGATGCCAGATTTGACGATGGACTTGCATCATATAAAGATAAAGGGCTTGTGGACTATATTACCGGTGCCGGAGCTACGCTGACAAGGGATATCAAGGATAACCTCAATTATAAGAAGGACGGGAATAAAGGATTTGAAACAGTAATCACCAGACTTCAGATGGAGACCTATGTTGTTCCGGTGAACTATGAATATAGCAAGCGTAAAAATGGAGACGAGTATGGATGGGGCAACTGCCGGTATGATGTTGCCGAGAATTATTGGGGCGATAAATTGTGCAGATCGGCCTATAAAAGAAGCTCCGAGGAATCCTTGAACAGGATTATTACGCATATCAAAAAAGTGCTTCCAAGGATGGACGAGGACGAGCTTGGCGCTTTACTTAAGGGATGAAAAATAGATGTGGCAGACATCTGGAATGAAGTTGTTAAAGATGGAATAGCATTTTCGCAGGAAGAATTATAATACTCCCTATAAACTATACATATAAAAATCACTCTGCTTCCTCTTTGACAAACTCGAATGTTTTTCCCTTATCCGTAGAAGCATAAATTCCAATCGTGCGCGCACCGCCGAGTTTTTCGCTGTGATGATCACCATCAGGTCCCTGACTCACTTTCAAGTATATAGTATCTGATTCTTCCCATGCTTCCTCAGGCATGACAAACGGATTATAAAACTCCCCGGTCGGAAGTTCTATCTTGGGAGAAGGAAGAATAATCTCCTGATAGCTTTTACCGCCATCAAATGTTTCAAATAAGAGACCTTCACTTCCTCCGGCGTATGAAAGCGCTGCGAAGCCGGTAATTCCATTACTCAAAAATGTTATAAATCTTGCTTCACCTCCATTTTGATTGAAAGGATCGGTATTTAAAAGCTCTGCACTGTCCGGATTTCCTTTTTCGTTGAAGACAAGAAGAACATAGAAACTGCTTCCTAACGCGCGGTCTATGGGAACAAGTGCATATTCACGTCCATCGGGAGAGTCATATACCACTTCAAAATCATATGAGGCCCACTGTTTTATCACATCATCATTGATCTCGGTGGTTTCATTCAATGTACTGTCAGGTCTGTCAGCTGCGTCGATAGTATGATTTCCGGAGGATGTATCGATAAAATCATATTCATGATTTAAATATCGGTCTATACAGGTGTACAGATCATTGTAAAATTCGACCCTGTCAGCGGAATAACTATCCAGTCTCAACATACTGTTAAATCCGAATCGCACTTTTTCATAACCCGGGACTGATAATATAAGCCCTGTCGAGTCATACATTTTCTTCGCTCTCATATATGGAAGTCGATCAAAACAGCAGTCAAGCCACTCGCAAATATCGTCACAATAGGAATTCAAATCCTGACTGCCGGGTCCGTTCATAGAAATTATAGGGGTGTAAATCAGATCGGCGGGCGATTCACCTTCTTTTACATCCCAATCCAGGCTTCTCCTAAACCTTTCCGGGAACAGTTCGTCAGTCACAGCCTTGAACAATTCCTGTGGATAGCTATTGTGAAGAGCCAGGCTTGTATCCGCGCGAAAATCTATACCATCCCCTCTTATGGCATATCCATCTTTTTCTTTAGATATCTTCTCGACATTATATATTCCTTCTCTGCTCCTTAAAATATCTTCTATTTCCTCATATGAATATCCCACAAAGGAATCCCTTCCATCATAAAAAATCTCGACCTCTCTGTCGGGTTGTTCAGATCCCATAAAGGTAATGATAACCCCATACTTCATCCATTCTACAGAGTAGTTCGCCGGACGGAACTGACCTCCGTCATCAAAGATATCCTGACGAAACGAATCAACAATCCTATCTTCGTCCTTGATTGTCACCTTCGCATGTGAAGCACCGAAAGGCCAATCAGCTTCACCTATCGCCTGAAAAACAATACGGTATCTTCCGTCCGGAGATTGTTCCGTTCCGATATCTGTTATCTTCCAGGACATTTGGTATTTAAGGCATAAAAACAGAACAAGCAAAACGAATAGAAATGCCCCTATAACACATGCAATAGTCTTAATAACCTTTTTTATCAAATTTCTCAACCACAGTAGTACGAGTACATCGAATAATAAATTTCCAGTACATTCAATCAGACAAGCGAATGTGCCAGATAATTATTATTCGAGGTACTAGTATAACGGTTCTTAAATACCTGGACCAATTGCTTGCCTGCTTATCCCGATAGCACGCATCTGAAAGCCTCGACGGTCTCC
>CACZNS010000260.1 GCA_902782575.1 uncultured Lachnospiraceae bacterium | reverse complement strand
GCGCGGAATTCATGGGAGACGATTCCGTCACGGCGGATGCCGAGATGATCGACCTGACGGTGGAGCTGCTGAAGACCGCCGGGCTTACGGATTTCCAGATCTGCATCGGAAATGCCGGATATTTCCGGGGTCTGTGCGAGGAAGCGGGGATCGACGGGCAGACGGAGCTATTACTGCGAAAGGCGATCTCAAACAAAACCGCCTTCGCCGCAGAGGATATCCTGAACGAGACAGGGCTGGGAAAGGTGAAAAAGGCATTGATCCTTTCCTGCACCACGCTCTACGGAGGGGCGGAGATCCTGGATCAGGCCCTGAAGGGCGTCAAAAACCCCGTTTCCAGGGCAGCCATCGACCGCCTGAAGCAGGTATATGAGGAGATCCGGAGCTACGGTATCTCCCAGTACGTCACCTTCGACCTGGGGATGCTCTCCCAGTACAATTACTATACCGGGATCGTCTTCAGAGCCTATACCTCCTTCCTGGGAGAGCCGGTGGTAAAGGGCGGAAGATATGACAATCTGCTCTCGAAGTTCGGGAAGGACAGACCGGCCACGGGGCTTACTCTCTCGGTGGACGACGTATGCATGGCGCTTTCGAGGCAGGAGAAGAGAGAGCCGGAGGAGGAGAAAAGCGCGGAGCTTCCCTACCTGACCTTTGCCCTGACCAAGGGGCGGCTTGCGGAGCAGACCATGGCCGCGCTGGAAAAGATCGGGATCTCCTGTGAGGAGATGCAGGAAAAGGGCACCAGAAAGCTGATCTTTGTCAACGAGGAAAAGAGACTGAAGTTTTTCCTGGCCAAGGGTCCGGACGTGCCCACCTATGTGGAGTACGGCGCCGCGGACATCGGCGTGGTCGGAAAGGATACGATCCTGGAGGAGAACCGCAAGATCTACGAGGTGCTGGATCTGGGCTTCGGGAAATGCCGGATGTGCATCTGCGGGCCGGCAGAGGCCGCGGAGCTTTTGAAGCATCATGAGATGATCCGGGTGGCGACCAAATATCCGGTGATCGCAAGAGATTATTTTCAGAATCATAAGCATCAGACCGTGGATCTGATCAAGCTGAACGGCTCCATCGAGCTGGCCCCCATCGTGGGCCTGTCGGATGTGATCTGCGATATCGTGGAGACCGGATCCACCCTCAGGGAAAACGGACTTTCCGTCCTGGAGGAGGTCTGCCCCATATCGGCCCGGATGGTGGTCAATCAGGTTTCCATGAGACTCTACGCCGACAGGATCCGGGAGATCATCGAAGCCCTCAGGGGCTGCGTGGGATAATAAGAGCAGCGAAGAGCCCTGAGCTGTGCTGGATAATAAGAACAGAGAAGAGTACGGAGCTGCGCGGGAACAGTAAGATCATCGAAGCCCACAGGGCCTGCGGCTGCGCGGGATAATAAGAGCAGCGAAGCCCATGGGGCCTGCGGCTGCGCGGGATAATAAGAGCAGCGAAGCCCACGGGGCCTGCGGTGCGCGGGATAATAAGAGCAGCGAAGGGCCTGCGGTAATACGGAATAAGAGGAAAAGGATATCATGCAGAAGGTTAAGCTTACCGGAGAAACGAAAAAAGATCTGCTGCAGAAGCTGTTGAAGCGGAGCACAAATGATTACGGAGACTATGAGAAAACCGTAGGGGAAATCCTGGAAAACGTCCGGGAACGGGGGGATGAGGCACTCTTTGAATACGCCGGGCGCTTTGACGGATGCAGCCTGGACCGGGAAAGCTTCAGGGTAAGCGAGGCGGAGATCGAAGAGGGAGTGGCACAGGTGCCGGAAGCCCTGCTCACCGTGATGCGCCGTTCCTGTGAAAATATCCGGAAATATCATGAGAAGCAGCTCAGACAGAGCTTTTTCGCAACGGAGGAAAGCGGCATCATCCTCGGACAGCGGATCACGCCCCTGAAGCGGGTGGGCGTCTATGTCCCCGGAGGCAAGGCCGTATATCCCTCCACGGTGCTGATGAACATCACTCCCGCGATAGTGGCCGGGGTGGATGAGATCATCATGTGCACGCCGGCGGGAAAGGACGGCAGGGTAAATCCTCAGGTGCTTGCGGCAGCCTCCCTTACCGGGGTGAAGAAGATCTTTAAGACCGGCGGCGCCCAGGCCATCGGAGCCATGGCCTTCGGAACGGAGCTGATCCCGAAGGTGGACAAGATCGTGGGACCCGGCAATATCTTTGTGGCTCTTGCGAAGAAGGCCGTATACGGGCATGTGAGCATCGACTCGGTGGCGGGACCCTCCGAGATCATGGTCCTTGCGGACGAAACGGCGAATCCCAGATTTGTGGCTGCGGATCTCTTAAGCCAGGCGGAGCATGACGAAATGGCCTCCGCGATCCTGGTGACCACCTCAGAAAAGCTTGCGGATGAGGTGGCAGCGGAGATCGAGAGCTTTCTTCCGAAGCTGTCCAGACGGGAGATCATAGAAAAATCCCTGGACAACTACGGCTTCCTGCTGGTGGCGGAAAGCATGGAGGATGCTCTCGATGCGGTAAACGAGATCGCCTCGGAGCATCTGGAGATCGTAACGGCGGATCCCTGGTCCGTTATGCCGAAGGTCAGGAATGCCGGCGCGATCTTCCTGGGGCCCTATTCCTCAGAGCCTCTGGGAGACTATTTCGCAGGGCCGAACCATGTGCTTCCCACCAACGGCACGGCGAAGTTTTTCTCCCCGCTTTCGGTGGACGATTTCATCAAGAAATCTTCGGTGATCTCGTATTCGAAAGAGGCGCTTGAGGCGGTCCATACCGGGATCGAGGAATTCGCCAAAGCGGAAGAACTCACCGCTCACGCAAACTCAATCGCTGTACGATTCGAATAAACCCGCAGATATGCATGAACCGTACCTTTGACAAACATCATCGCTGTACGATCCGAATAAACCCGCAGATATGCATGAACCGCACCTTCGGCAAACATTATCGCTGTACGATCCGGTCAGACCTGCGGGCTGAAGATACAATGTTTTGAACAGGCTCGAGGGCGAAAGTGTTTTTGAAGCCAATTTAGAGCCGTTTAGCGCGTCAGATGAGATCCGCCCCGAATTGGTTAGGCTCGAACGGAAGTGAGAGTCTTAGCAATTCGTGGGCTAGCTCAGATGCGCGCTGGCGGTTGGCTGAAAAAACACTATCGACCGACGAGCCGACGGAAGCGAGACGACAGCGCAAGCGGTCAACCGACGAGCCGACGGAAGCGAGACGACAGCGCAAGCGGTCAACCGACGAGCCGGCGGAAGAGAGATGACAGCGCAAGCGGTCGACCGACGAGCCGGCGGAAGAGAGATGACAGCGCAAGCGGTCAACCGACGAGCCGGCGGAAGAGAGACGACAGCGGAAGCGGCAGGCGGTTATTCGGCCGAAAAGAGATGACAGCGCAGGCGGTCAAACAACGAGCCGGCCGAAGAGGGATGACAGCGGAAGCAGTCATTCGACGACTCGGCCGGGCTTTCGATAAAGAGCCACAGAGGGAGGAAACCATGAGCAGAACGGGAAAGGTAGTGCGAAAAACGAAGGAAACCGATATCACGGCGGAGATCGAGCTGGACGGGAGCGGAAAAAGCGGGATCGGAACCGGGATCGGATTCTTTGATCATATGCTGGAGGGTTTTGCGAAACACGGCCTCTTCGATCTGGATCTAAGCTGTAAGGGAGATCTGCAGGTGGACGGCCATCATACCATAGAGGACTGCGGCATCGTGCTCGGAGAAGCCATCCGGGAGGCTGCGGGAGACAAGAAGGGGATCTGCCGCTTCGGGCATTTTATCCTGCCCATGGACGAGGCCCTCGTGCTCTGTGCGGTGGATCTGTCCGGCAGGCCGTATCTGGCGTACGATCTGGAATTCCCGCAGGAAATGTGCGGAGAGATGGACATGGCGATGGTGAGGGAATTCTTCTATGCGCTATCCTACAGCGCCGGGATGAACATCCATCTGAAGATGCTCTCCGGAAGCAACAGCCATCACATCGCGGAGGCAGCCTTCAAGGCCTTTGCGAAGGCACTTGCCATGGCACTGCAGAAGGATCCGCGGATCACGGATGTGCTGTCCACGAAGGGAAGCCTTGGTTAACATAAAACCATGATCGGAGGATACATCCGCTGTTTAAGCGGATGGAAAGGATACATCCGCTGTTCAGGCAGATGGAACAGATACATCCGCTGTCAAGGCAGATGGAACGGATTCATCTGATATCCGCGCAGGCGGCGGATGGAAAGGATACATCCGCCTGAACAGCGGATGAAACGGACCCGGCTGCCGGCACATGCGGAAGCCGGGATCGAAAAAGAAAGGACTGGATCAAAATGAATTACAAGCAGATCATACCCTGTATTTATCTGAACAACGGCCTTGCCGTAAAAAGCAGGATCGAACGGACGAAGATCAGTGACGACCCGGTGTCCATCGCCGCCAACTTTGCAAACTGCGGCGCGGACGCCATCCTGATCTTTGATTTCTCCGTAAATGACGCCGGGCATGACAAAAACCTGAGCATCATCAAGGAGATCAGCCGGAAT
>CACZNS010000259.1 GCA_902782575.1 uncultured Lachnospiraceae bacterium | reverse complement strand
GCTGGTAAAATTCTCCTGGGCTCCGGTCTCCCCTGGCGTCTTCGTCGCGGAAACACGGCGCGATCTGAAAATAGCGGTCAAATCCTGCAGTCATGAGTATCTGCTTAAACTGCTGCGGCGCCTGGGGCAGGGCATAAAACTTGCCGGCATGAAGCCTCGACGGCACGAGATAATCTCTTGCCCCCTCCGGAGACGAGCAGGTCAGGATCGGCGTTGTGATCTCCAGAAAATCATGGGAAGTCATGGCATTCCGCAGTTCGGATACGATACGGCTTCTCAATACGATCCTGGATTTCACATCCGGATTTCTAAGATCCAGATAGCGGTATTTCAGCCTTGCGTTTTCATCGGCCTCTCTGGAGCGGTTGATCTCGAAGGGAAGCTCGTTGTAAATACATTTTCCGAGTACCGTGATCTCCTCCGGCACAACCTCGATCTCGCCGGTGGGAAGATCCGGATTCTTGCTTGAGCGCTCCCGTACCCTGCCGGTCACCTGCAGGGTCGACTCGGTATTTACACCTGCAAGCTTCTCCATCATCTCCGCCGTTTCTATGACCACCTGTGTGGTCCCGTAGAAATCCCGCAGGATAAGAAAGCCAAGGGTTTTGCTGACCTGCCGCAGGTTTTCATACCAGCCGCAGAGTGTTACGCTCTCCCCTTCATTGGAAAGCCTCAGTTCCGAGCAGTTGTGTGTTCTTGATTGCATCATTATGATTTCCTCCGTTTATGGTTCCGTATTCTGTGTCTCCGTCTTTTGCGCAAGCTCTGCCGGCAGCTCCAGCCGGACCCGTTCGATCCGGTTTTTGGACAGGGATACTGCCGTCAGCGCGATCCCCCCTTCGTCGGTGACCGTTTCTCCCGTTTCCGGAAGCCGGTCAAGCAATCCGATCATATATCCTCCGATGGAATCGTAATCCTCCGATGTCAGCTCCGTACCGATCGCATCATTCAGATCATCCAGCTTCACGCTTCCCTCGACCTCATACTCCCGTTTGCCGACGCTGGTGATCAGTTCATCCTCCGCTTCATCGTATTCATCCCGGATCTCACCCACGATCTCTTCGATCAGATCCTCCATCGTGACGATCCCCTCCGCGGCTCCGTATTCATTCAGGACGATCGCGATCGAAACGGATTCCTTTTTCATCTCCATCATCAGATCCGAGGTTTTCTTCATCTCAAAGGTATAATAGGCATCCCTCATGATGTCCTTAATGCGGAAGCCCTCCCGGTCTGTCACATGAAAAAAGTCCTTCAGATTGATGATCCCGATCACATTGTCCGTATCATCCTTGTATACCGGGATCCGGGTATATTTCTCATTTTCAAAGAGCGTCCTCACATCCTGATAGCCTGCTTCCATATTGATCTCGACCACGTCGATCCTGGGGATCATGATATCCCTTGCCCGGGAATCACCGAAATCGAAGACGTTGTTGATCATCTGCTTTTCTTCCTGCTCGATCACGCCGTCCTCATGCCCCACATCCACAATGGTCCTGAGCTCTCCCTCCGTCATGGCCTTCCCGCCTGCCGCAAGGTCTATCCTGAGAAGAAAGGCTGCCGCACGGCAGATCCCGTTTACCACTGCTATGACCGGAGTCAGGACGATCATCAGCACATAGATGACCCTGACATACAGGAACGAAAAGCTTTCCGGATCCGCTGCCGCGGCATTCTTCGGCGTGATCTCCCCGAAGACCAGCAGTACGAGGGTCAGAGCCGCCGTCATGATCCCGACGCTCAATCCGATCTGAAAAGCGATGGTCGTCGCCAGGGCGGAGGCCGCAATGTTGACGATATTGTTGCCGATCAGGATAGAAGTCAGCATCTTCTGCTGTTTCCCCAGCACCTTTTGCAGAAGCAGGGCTTTTTTATCACCCTCCTCCGCAAGCGTTCTGATCCTGATCCTGTTTGCCATCGTAAGTGCCGTCTCTGCCGAGGAGAAGAAGGCCGACAGAAGGATCAGGATGATCAATATGACCCATTTCATAATACATCCGCCGCCAGATCCCGCAAGGATCTGGCCGCCCCTTCAATATCGCTCTGCCCGAAGATACTTGTTGCAACGCCGATCCCGAAGATCCCGGTACCGCGAAGCTCGTTCAGATCGTCGTCTGCAATGCCTCCGTATGCCACCACAGGGATCTGCACCGCGCCGCACACCGCAACAAGCTCCTCCGGTGTGATGACCTCCTCTTCAATCTCCCCGTCCCGAACCTTGACAGGACCCTCAAAGAGGAAGGAAGCGCCTTCCTCCTCTGCCTTTTTGGCTTCCTCGGGAGTTTTGATGAATACACCGATCAGGCGGTCGACTCCCAGCATCTTCCGGATCTTTCGCGCGTCAAAATCCTCCCAGCGAACCACTACACCGTCCGCATCCACGGCCTGTGCGATATCAGTCTTACCCATGACAAGAAAGGGAATGTCGTACATGCCGCAAAGGATCTTAAGCCTTACCGCCTCGCGCATCATCGCATCATGCCCCAGATGCTGCTGCCTCAGCATCACCATGCTGACACCGCCCTTGATCGCAAGCTCCACCGCATCATGCAGCGAAACATTTGTCCGCAGCACGGTCATGTCCGTTACCGCAACCAGCTGCAGATTTCTTTTCTTCAATATCATCAGTTTGCCTCTATTACCGTATTCATTTGCTGTAAAAATCCCGAAAAGCGCCGTACCCCTGTGAGCTCAGGCTTTCCTTCTGGAATTTTTTGTTTTTTGCCATCCGCGCCACAAGAACCGTTTTGCCTTCCGCACGCAGCATATCCGCTTCCTTCATGATCTCCGCAAGCCTGTCGGCGGGCATCCCCTTTTCGATCAGAAACGCCTCCTTCTCTCCCGCTCCCGGCACCTTAAAGCCCTGATCCATAAGGATCGTAATGATCCTTTCAAAGCCGATGGAAAAACCGCAGGCAGGTACATCATTTCCGGTAAAGCGTCCGATCATCCCGTCATAACGCCCTCCGCCCGCGACGGAGCTTCCGAACTCCGCCATTTCGATCTCAAAGATCGTTCCCGTATAATAAGACATCCCGCGTACGAGTGTCGGATCAAAGACTACGTTAAAGTCCGCCTTCTTAACCGCGTTTACCGTATGGATCACACCGGTAAGACTCTCCGCAGTGCCCTCCGGAAGCTTATCTCCCAGGATCTCCGATAAAGAGGCGATCCCCGCCTCATCCTTTCCTGTCTGTGTGAAAAGCTTCAGATAATCTTCCACCCGGCTGCTCTCATAGCCCGCCCGGATCAGTTCGTCCTTCACACCCTCTTCGCCGATCTTGTCCATCTTATCGAGGATGATAAAGACTTCATCATGCTTCTCAGCCGGAAATCCGCAGTGATCCGCCATCGCCTTCAGGAATCGGCGGTCGCTTACCCGGACCGTAAAGCCTTTGAAGCCAAGCTTTGAAAGCAGCTCCGTGGTCGCGTTCACAAGCTCGATCTCCGCCAGATTGGTCGGATCTCCCAGAATGTCGATGTCACACTGCATGAACTGCCGGAAGCGCCCTTTTTGAGGACGGTCCGCCCGAAAGACGTTACCGATCTGAAACGCCTTAAACGGCGTGATCAGCGCAGCCTGATTATTCGCGTAATATCTCGAAAGGGGCAGGGTCAGATCATAGCGGAGTCCCGAATCACAGAGATCGTTTTCCGTCTTCGCATTTTCCAGATCCAGCTTTTCGCCCCGTTTCATGACCTTAAAGATCAGCTTTTCGTTCTCGCCGCCCTGATTTGAGCATAGATTTTCGATATGCTCCACGCAGGGTGTCTCAATGGACTGAAATCCGTAAGAGCCGTAGGTCTCCTTTGCAAGGCGTATCACATAATCCCGTATCTCCATCTCCTCCGGCAGGATATCCTTCATGCCTGTTGTGGGTTTCTTAATAAGCGCCATTTTATCTTCCTCCGAGTTTCGTTTTTTCTATTCTTTCGTGGACGGATAAAGAAATATCCAAATTCATTTCCCGTAAATCACAATGATCCGTACAGCCCCGGACGGAAATAGGGGTTCCAGCGTTTTTCATCCCCGATCGTCGTTGCTCCGCCATGCCCCGGAAAGACCTCCGTATCATCCGGAAGCACCGCAAGCTTTTCATTCACGGAACGCATCAGCTCCTTCATGGAGCCGGTCGGAAGATCGGTGCGGCCGACAGAGCCCTCAAACAGCGTATCGCCGCTGATCAGCACCTTTTCGCTCTCGATGTAATAGCAGCAGCTCCCTTCGGTATGCCCCGGCGTATCGATCATCCGGAAGGATAATCCGGCAAGCTCAAACTCATCTCCGTCATCCAGAAGATGATCCGGCGAGACCGTAACCGAAAAACCGTAGTTGATCAGGGAGTGATTTTTTTCCCCGTCCGAGAATACCCGCTCCTCTCTTCTGCTCCCGTAAACCGGAACCTTCTTTTCTTTCAGAAGCCCGGGCAAGCCCGTGATATGGTCATAATGCCCGTGTGTCAGGCAGATTGCGACAAGCTCCAGCCCTTCCGAATCCAGATAGGAAAGGATCCGCCCGGGGCTGTCCGCCGGATCAAAGAGCACCGCCTCTTTTGTTTCTTCATTAATGATAAGATAAACGTTTGTCTGCACCGGTCCGAGGATCATATTCCTGATCTGCATTATCCCGACGTCCTTTCTATATCCACTATGCTCGGTACTGCCCGGAGCTTGTCTATGATCCGGTTCAGTTCATCCGTATTATGTATCTCAAAGCCCATGGAGACCGTCGCCACCCCCTGCTTGCTGGTCCGCGAATTGCAGGATGTGATGGCGATCCCCGATTCGGTAAAGATTCGCGTTATGTCAACCAACAGTCCGTTCCGGTTCGTCGCATAAATATTGATCTCTGCCGTATAGGTCTCTCCTCCGGCATTCTCCCCCTCCGGCAGCTGCCATTCGGCTTCGATCAGTCTTTCCCGGTCATCCGCCGTCAGATTGACCACATTCACGCAGTCTGTCCGGTGGATCGAGATTCCCCTGCCGCGGGTTACAAAGCCAATGATCTCGTCTCCCGGAAGCGGCGAGCAGCATTTGGAAAAATGCACCGACACATCGTGCACGCCCCTTACGATGATGCCGCCCTGGGAACGGTGGATCGTCTTTCTCGTCTGTTCCTCGATCTCGCTGATGATCTCTTCGTCCGTGATATGCCTTGCATGATCCCGCTCGTAGAGCTCCAGCATCTTGTTGATGACCTGCCCCTCTTTCAGGCCGCCGTGGCCGATCGCAGCGTAGACCGCGTCCCAGTCTCTGAAGCCGTACTTCTTCATCACGGCATCCATGTACTCCGGACGCATGATATCCACAGGCGAAACAGCGTGGGATTTACAGTAATTCGCAAAGGAATCCTTTCCCTTTACGATATTGTCTTCCTTCAGCTCCTTCTTAAACCACTGATTGATCTTGGAGCGGGCCTGGGTGCTCTTTACGATATTCAGCCAGTCGCGGCTCGGTCCCTTGGAATTCTGGGAGGTTATGATATCGATCCGGTCACCGTTTTTGATCTCATAGTCGATATTGACAAGCCTCCCGTTGACCCTGGCCCCGATCATCGTATTCCCCACCGCAGAGTGGATCGCGTAGGCAAAGTCCACCGGGGTGGAGCCTGCCGGGAGAGTCTTTACGTCTCCCGTAGGAGTAAAGCAGTATACCGAATCCGCAAACAGATTCAGATCTCCCTTGATGATATTCAGAAATTCCCTGCTGTCCGACGTATCCCTCTGCCATTCCAGGATCTGCCTGAGCCAGGAAAGCTTCTCTTCTTCCTTCACGTCCGGCGTCTTGCCGTTGCTGGCTTCCTTATATTTCCAGTGCGCGGCTATTCCGTATTCCGCCGTCTTATGCATTTCAAACGTGCGGATCTGGATCTCAAAGGGCTGTCCGTTCGGACCGATCAGCGTTGTATGCAGCGACTGATACATGTTCTGCTTCGGCATCGCGATATAATCCTTGAACCGCCCCGGTACCGGCTTGTAAAGCTCATGGATAACCCCCAGTGCCGCGTAGCAGTCCTTGATCGTCTCCACATAGATCCGCACCGCAAAAAGATCATAGATCTGATCCAGCGTTTTGCTCTGATTCAGCATTTTGCGATAGATCGAGAAGAAATGCTTGACCCTGCCGTCCACCTCGGCCTTGATCCCCGCCTCATCCATGTGACGCTGTACTTCTTCCACGATCCTGGAGACGAATTTTTCCCGCTCGCTCTTTTTAACCGCGATCTTTTCCGCCAGATCATGATAAACGTCCGGCTTCAGATATTTCAGGGACTGATCGTCGAGCTCTACCTTGATCTTTGATATCCCGAGCCTTTGTGCGATCGGAGAATAAATATCCAGAGTTTCCCGTGCGATCTCCTGCTGTTTTTCCGGAGATTGGTAGCGCAGAGTTCTCATGTTATGTAAACGATCTGCCAGCTTTATGATGATCACACGGATGTCCTTTGCCATCGCAAGGAACATCTTCCGCAGATTATCCGCCTGAAACTCCATTTT
The DNA here is from genome assembly GCA_902782575.1 of uncultured Lachnospiraceae bacterium. Taxonomy (GTDB): domain Bacteria; phylum Bacillota; class Clostridia; order Lachnospirales; family Lachnospiraceae; genus NK4A144. The sequence goes on along the minus strand of CACZNS010000259.1, from coordinate 545 downwards.
ATCCCCGTGATACTGGAGCTTGTTCAGCTTTGTCACACCGTCTACCAGATGCGCCACATCCGGTCCGAACTCCCGGGCCAGCTCTTCTTCCGTCACCGCGGTGTCCTCCACGACATCATGCAGAAGTCCTGCCGCAATGGTCTCCTTGTCCATTTCGAGCTCCGCCAGGATCGTAGCCACACTTAAAGGATGGATGATATAGGGCTCGCCGGACTTCCGCAGCTGATCCTTATGCGCTTCGTATGCCAGCTTATAGGCCTTTTCGATCATGGAGATATCGTCCGACGGATGGTATTTGCGTACCTTTTCGATCAGGCCGTCGTACAGCTCCTCCGGACTTAAGTACTCCTTCATTGGCGAGATCGTCCCCGTATCCAGGATCACCTTACCCGTTTCTGCCATATATCATCACCTCCTTTCTTCTGTCTCTGCCGTTCCCGACACTCCTGACAGGCATTTATCCAACGTTTCCCGCATTTCGCTTATCCGGCTTTTCGCTTATCCGGCTTTTCGCTTATCCGGCTTTTCGCTTATCCGGCTTTTCG
>CACZNS010000258.1 GCA_902782575.1 uncultured Lachnospiraceae bacterium | reverse complement strand
GCCGGCATCGGATTCCGCGTATTTCTGCTTTTGCGATGCCCGGGGCGCCTCTAAAGCCCGCCTGACGGCATCGCATTCCGCGATTTTCTGCTTTCGCGATGCCCGGGGCGCCTTTCAAGTCCCCCTACCGGCATCGCATTACGCGTATTTCTGCTTTTGCGATGCCCGGGGCGCCTCCAAAGTCCGCCTGACGGCATCGGATTCCGCGATTTTCTGCTTTTGCGATGCCACGGGCGCCTTTCAAGTCCCCCTGCCGGCATCGCATTCCGCGATTTTCTGCTTTTGCGATGCCCGGGAATGCTAAAAAGTGGGAATGCGAAAAGGGGAATGCGAAAAGGGGAATGCGAAAAGGGGCTGCAAAAAAGTGATGCAAAAAGGGGCGCAAAAAGGGGATGTGATCCGGGCAGAACGCCCGGGAAAGAAAGATGAAACCCTCGAAAGCCCGCAGTCACAGGCTTTCGAGGCGTGTTATCGAAAACGAATAAAGTAATTGCTCTTTTCTGAGCCGCAAACACCGGCAGCAAGACCTTTGAGGCTCACGATACGGCAACGAGGAAGATCAGGATATTATCGGAGGTGTCAGATGCAAGGCATTTTCGCCGCACGATACGGCAAGCCCCAAAATTCCTCAACTATATCTCACTCGAACTCTATGGTCCCGCTGGGCTTCGGAGTGAAGTCGTACAGGACGCGGTTCACGCCGGCCACCTCGGAGGTGATCCGTTTGACCAGATGCTGCATCAGCTCGAAGGGAATGTTTTCCACCTCTGCGGTCATGGCATCCTTTGTGTTTACGGCACGGATGATCACAGCCCATTCAAAGGTCCGCCTGCCGTCGCGGATCCCGGTGGACTGAAACTCCGGCACCACCGTGAAATACTGCCAGACTTTTCCCGCGAGACCGTTCTTTTCAAACTCCTCCCGAAGGATCGCATCGGACTCCCTGACGGCCTCCAGTCTGTCGCGGGTAATGGCTCCCGGACACCGTACGCCCAGGCCGGGCCCCGGGAAGGGCTGACGGTAGACCATGTTCGAAGGGAGACCCAGGCGCTCTCCCACCACCCGCACTTCATCCTTGAACAGGATCTTTACGGGCTCCACCAGCTCAAACTTCATGTCCTCCGGCAGGCCGCCCGCGTTATGATGGGCCTTGATGCCCTTTTCGCTCTCCAGGATATCCGGCCAGATGGTGCCCTGCGCCAGAAACTCGATCCCGTCAAGCTTCCTTGCTTCTTCGGCAAAGACCTCGATAAATTCTCCGCCGATGATCTTTCTCTTCTTCTCCGGATCGGAAACCCCCGCGAGCTTATTCAGGAAGCGATCCGTGGCGTCCACATAGATCAGGTTCGCCTTCATCTGATCCCGGAATACCGCGATCACCTGCTCCGGCTCGCCTTTTCTTAAAAGGCCGTGGTTCACATGCACACAGGTCAGCTGGTCTCCCACCGCCCTGATGAGGAGAGCCGCCACCACGGAGGAGTCCACACCTCCGGAAAGCGCCAGCAGCACCTTCCTGTCTCCGATCTGCTCCCTCAAGGCTCCGATCTGCTCTTCAATAAAAGCATCCGCAAGCTCTGCCGTGGTGATCCTTGTCATATCCTCCGGCCGTCTGTCCATTCCCATTGTTCTGATCCTCCCCTTCAAATTTTGATTCAAAACCGTTACACTGATCCTATATGCTGAAGCGCCATGCGCTGAAGCATGCGTTGCAAAACCCGGGAAAGCAGCAACCCGTCCGCGGTCAAACTGTATCCGCTCCTGCCCGGGTCAGATGCTGCCCTAATCCCTCACAGCCTTCTGCCTCTGCTTATCCTTATACATCTCTTCGTCGGCACGCCTGAATACATTTTCCACGGTCCGATCCACCGCCGGATCGTAGACGGCATAGCCGATGGCTGCCGATACCCTCTCCCAGTTCTCCAGGCTGGTATCGGAGGATTCCTTTCTGATCACTTCCCGGAATTCCCGCATCAGCTTCTCGATATTCTCCAGGTCGCTCTTCTTCAGGATCACGGCAAACTCATCTCCTCCGATCCTGAATACCGGTGAATGACCGAATATGTCGCAGACGATCTTGCAGATCTTTATGATCGCCACATTTCCCTTATCGTGTCCGTAGGTGTCGTTGATGCGCTTCAGATAATTCAGATCCACCATGGCGATGCCGTAGGCTGTCAGAGTGCCGTTTTCGACCTCCCATTCCAGATTCTGGATCTCGGCATCATAGGCCGTCTTGTTGCGGATGCCGGTAAGGGAATCCCTGTTGGCCAGCTTCTTCATCTCCTCGGACTCCTCCCTGACGGAGGTGAGCTCCTGCTTGGTGGCATCCAGAGTGATGAAATAATCGTTGATGTCGGATTCCATCTTTTTCATGGAATCCGTAAGAACTCCGACCTCGTCATCCGAACGGATATCCAGCCTGGAAAAGTCATCCCTCATGGTATTTTCGTTGGACTTCCAGTAGTTCTTGGCCGTTTCCGCAAGCGTGACCAGCGGAACGGCAAAGCTCCTGTTGACGATCTGCACACTCACGGCATCCACGATGATGATACTGACCAGAGCCATCATGATCAGCAGCATCGTGATATGATTCTGCTTCTCTCTGATGGTATCCATGGAAATATCGGCGCCGGTATAAGCGATCACCCCTCCGCTCTCATCAAATATCGGCATCATGGTGGAGACCAGCCAGCCGTATTCCTCCGTGCGGGTGATATAGGGCAGGATCCCTTTTTCCGGATGAACCTTCAGCGTCTCCGTCTGCTCCGATCCCCATTCATAGGAATCGATGCACCCCACCGGACAGGGTTCCTCCGAATCGGCATCCGCAAGATAGATGAAATTGCTCTTATCCAGATCCGCATAATAAATATAGATGCAGTTAACATGGTTTACATCCTGTATCCTTCTCAGACTCTCCAGGGTGCTGTGATATTCCGGAAGCTCATAGATCGGCTGAAACTGCCCGACATATTTTTCAAACTCCGGAGAGCCCCACTGCTCGCTGGAAACAAGGGGGTCGCTCCGGGAATAGATCTTAAGGACCTCATCCTTCAGCACGGACAGCTCCTTCGGATCGATCACCGCCGCTGCGGATTTTGCGATGTCCGCCGTTCTCTCTTCATACATATCATCGATGATATCCCTGGAGATCCGGTTGCTGATGACAATTAGGACCACACTGAGAACAAACGTGGTCAGAAAAAGAAGCAAGGCAAACTTAAACCGTATCGAATGCTTCACCCTATGCACCTCCTTGATCAACCCTGCAGGAAGCCGAAGACTCAAGATCCTTAAAAAAAGTAAAATTTAAACTATTTTACCACAATACTTTCCATATGAACAGCTTGATTCCTGCCACGAAGCAACATTTATACGGAGAATTTCCGACTTCGTCCGCACAAAGTCTTGTTATTTTGTTGTATTGTATGATTTAATCAGACATGAAGGATTTGTTTATATGAGAGTAGTCAGAAAACCCGGCCCCCTGCAGGGACTCATAAAAGAACATGGTCCCACTAGTATAACGGTCGCAAAATATCTGGACTAATGCGACGAATGCTTGCCCGAGAGTGCGTATCTGAAAACGTAGGCGTAGCGGGG
>CACZNS010000257.1 GCA_902782575.1 uncultured Lachnospiraceae bacterium | reverse complement strand
CGGATATCGAGATGATCCTGAACGATGACGGCATTGTGGTGACCCATTCGGATTCTTCCCAGGTGGGAAGAAACTACAGAGAAGAAGAGGACACCCTCGGTGCTGCCATTGCAAGGCAGGTCTCCAGCTCGGATGACAGTTTTTTTGAATTCTTTTATCAGGGTGCTCATTACATCGTTTATTCACAGCAGATCCAGGACGGCTGGCACAGCATCGCCGTGACGGATGCCACAAATACCTTCAGCTCCCTGAACAAGATCCTTTTTGCCACCATTTTCATCGTGATCGCCATAGTGCTGATCATCGGAGCCATCATGGCGGATTCCAACAGGCGCAGCGTAATAGCGGAAAACCTCAGCGATCAGCTGTCCTCCATTGCCAATATCTATATGACCTCCCACGAAATGAACCTTACAAACGATACCTTTGCGGAGATCAAGTCCGACAGCAAGCTGATCGGGGGATACATCGGAGACGGACGCAGCAACGCGGCGGAAACCATGAAAAATGTCATGGCCGGGGTGACGGATGAGGCCTACCGGGAAGAGGCGGTCCGGTTCACGGATCTGACCACTCTGCAGGAGAGGCTGAAGGGCCAGGATACGATCACCACCGAGTATCAGAATAAGGATATGAAATGGCGCAGAGGAAGGTTCATCGTATCCAGACGGGACGAGAACGGTAAAGTGGAGCGTGTCCTCTGGCTTGTGGAGGATATCGATATCGAGAAGAGGGAGCGGGATAAGCTCATAGACATGTCCGAGCGGGCCATCGCCGCCAGCGAGGCAAAGTCCTCCTTCCTCTCCAATATGTCCCACGAGATCAGGACTCCCATCAACGCCGTGCTGGGCATGAATGAGATGATCCTCAGGAAATGCGATGACGAGAATATCCGTTCTTATTCCGAAAATATCCGGATCGCCGGGCAGACGCTTTTAGGCATCGTAAACGATGTCCTTGATTTTTCAAAGATAGAGGCCGGGAAGCTTGAGATCATCCCGGTGGATTATGATCTTTCCTCCATGCTGAACGATCTGGTGATCATGATACGCTCCAGAGCGAATGAAAAGGGACTGTCTCTTGCCCTTGATTTTGACCGGGAGGTTCCGAGGCTCTTAAACGGGGATGAGGTCCGCATCAAGCAGATCATCACGAACCTCCTGACCAACGCCGTGAAGTACACCGAGAAGGGAAGCGTGATCTTTACTCTCACCTATGAGAAGCTTGCCGAAGATCCGGACAGCATCCTGCTTGATGTGACGGTGAGGGATACCGGCATCGGCATTAAGGAAGAGGATATGAAAAAGCTCTTCTCCGAGTTTGAGAGGATCGATGAGGAGCGCAACCGCAACATTGAGGGAACGGGCCTCGGCATGAATATCACAAGGACCCTTTTAAGCATGATGGGAAGCTCTTTACAGGTGGAGAGCGTTTACGGCCTGGGCTCCAGATTTTCCTTCTCCTTAAAGCAGAAGGTCGTCCGCTGGGAGAGCCTGGGGGACTACGAGGTGTCCTTAAAGGAGGCCAGAAAAAACAAGACCGACTACCGGGCAAGGTTTGTGGCTCCCGAGGCGGAGGTGCTGGTGGTGGACGACAACCCCATGAACCTCATCGTATTCCAGAACCTCCTGAAGCAGACAGAGGTCAGGATCGACACCGCGGACAGCGGGAACGGATGCATTTCCCGCATTATGAAAAAGCACTACGATGTGATCTTCCTGGATCATATGATGCCCGATAAGGACGGCATCGAAACCCTCCATGAAATGCGGAGGATCGTGGACAATCCAAACTCCCGTACCCCGGTGATCTGCCTCACCGCAAACGCCATCTCCGGCTCCAGGGAACGGTATCTGGGGGAGGGTTTTGACGATTATCTGACGAAGCCCATCGACCCGGAAAAGCTGGAGAAGATGCTGCTTGACAGCCTGCCGGAGGAAAAGGTGCGGGAGCAGACGGAGGATCCCGCTTCCGGGGAGGAGGAGAAGGAGCTTCCGAAGGAGCTGGATGCCCTGAAGGGACTGGGGCTTCTCAATCTTGAAAAGGGGATCAGAAACAGCGGCTCCCCGGAGGCATTTGTGTCGCTCTTAAACGTCTTTTACCGCTCTATTAAGGATAAGGCGGCGGAGATTGACGGTTTTTATGAAGAAGAAAACATCAAGGACTATACCATCAGGGTCCATGCCTTAAAGAGCTCCGCGAGGATCATCGGGGCGGAAGCCCTGGGGGAGGCAGCCCAGCGTATCGAGGATGCGGGAAAGAGCGGGGATCTTGAATTTATCAAAACCCATCATGAGGCGTTCCTCCAAAGCTACAGGGACTTTAAGGAGCCCCTTGCGGCTGTCTTCGGGGAAGATAAAGCCGATGAGGACGGGCCGGAAGCGGATCCCTCGCGGATCGCCGAGGCTTATGAGGGGATCCGCAGGGCCGCGGAGGAGATGGACTGCGACCGTATCGAGGATATCATGAAGGAGATGGAAGCCTACAGGATCCCGGAGGGGGAAAGAGAGCTCTGGGAAAGGCTTAAGGAGGCGGCGGATGAATACAACTACGAAACGATACTGAAGCTGTTTGAGGATGCCTCGTATAACGGTTCTTAAAGATCTGGATCCGATGCCTGCCTGCTTATCCCGACAGCACGCATCTGAAAGCCTCAGCGGTCTCCACTTCGTTACGGTCCGTGCTAAGCAAACAGCCACTGGCTGTTTAGCACCCCGCTACGCCTGCGTTTTCAGATACGCACT
>CACZNS010000256.1 GCA_902782575.1 uncultured Lachnospiraceae bacterium | reverse complement strand
AGTTCCGAAGGAACGGAGCAATCTGACTTTTATGAAAAGAGAGGAAGGATGCCGGCAAATCCTTAATTTTACAATTGGGATTTCATGTGCTACAATAACTTGAATATGTTTTCGCATATGTAGTATTTCTGCCCGGAGGCAGATACAAGATATGCGGAATAAAAGGCTTCCGTTACACCGGGAGTACCGGGTCGGAGGCTTTGGATAATGCGTCGTAACAGAGGAGGAACAGGACATGGGAATGACAATGACCCAGAAGATCCTTGCGAAGCATGCCGGGCTTGAAGAGGTGAAGGCCGGGCAGCTGATCGAAGCGGAGCTGGATCTGGTGCTGGGAAACGATATCACAACACCTGTGGCCATCGATGTCATGAAGGGCTTTAAGGAAGATAAGGTCTTTCATAAGGACAAGATCGCGCTGGTCATGGATCATTTTATCCCGAACAAGGATATCAAATCAGCGGAGAACTGCAAATGCTGCCGGGACTTTGCCGCCCGTCATGAGATCACGAATTATTTCGATGTGGGCCAGATGGGGATCGAGCATGCCCTGCTTCCGGAGCAGGGGCTTACGGTAGCGGGGGACTGCATCATCGGTGCGGATTCCCACACCTGCACCTACGGTGCGCTCGGTGCGTTCTCCACCGGGGTGGGTTCCACGGATATGGCAGCCGGCATGGCAACGGGAAAGGCCTGGTTCAAGGTGCCTTCCGCCATCCGCTTTCATCTGACCGGCAAGCCCTCCGCATATGTTTCCGGCAAGGATGTGATCCTGCACATCATCGGGATGATCGGTGTGGACGGAGCCCTTTATCAGTCCATGGAATTCACCGGCGACGGGATCGCAAACCTGTCCATGGACGACCGCTTCACCATCGCGAACATGGCCATCGAGGCGGGAGGCAAAAACGGGATCTTCCCTGTGGACCGCCTCACGGAGGAATACATGAAGGCTCACGGGAGCCGCCCATACGTGAAATACGAGGCGGATCCGGATGCGGAGTATACGGAGGAGTACACCATCGATCTTTCGCAGCTTAAGAGCACCATCGCCTTCCCGCATCTGCCCTCCAATACAAAGACGATAGACGAGATCAAAGAGCCCGTAAAGATAGACCAGGTCGTGATCGGCTCCTGCACCAACGGCAGGATCTCCGATCTCAGGACTGCGGCGGAGATCATCCGCGGAAGGAAGATCGCAAAGAACGTCCGCTGCATCGTGATCCCGGCGACCCAGCAGGTCTACCTGCAGGCTCTTGAGGAAGGCCTGCTGAAGGACTTCGTGGAAGCGGGAGCGGCGGTTTCCACCCCCACCTGCGGCCCCTGTCTGGGAGGCTATATGGGGATCCTCGCGGCGGGAGAGCGCTGCATCTCCACCACAAACCGCAATTTCGTGGGCCGTATGGGGCATGTGGATTCGGAGATCTGCCTCGCAAGCCCGGCCGTTGCGGCAGCATCTGCCGTCACGGGCTGCATCACGGACCCGGCCGGATTATAGGAAGCGACGGAGGTAAACATGAACGCTAAAGGAACAGTATTTCGCTATGGCGACAACGTAGATACGGACGTCATCATTCCCGCACGGTATCTTGCGATCCAGGACAGGAAGGAACTGGCCTCCCACTGCATGGAGGATATCGACCGGGAGTTTGTGAAAAAGGTGAAGCCGGGAGATATCATCGTGGCGGGGAAAAACTTCGGCTGCGGCTCCTCCAGGGAGCACGCCCCCATGGTGATCAAAGAGGCGGGAGTCAGCTGTGTGATCGCGGAGACCTTCGCCAGGATCTTTTTCCGAAACGCCATCAACATCGGCCTGCCCATCATCGAGTGCAGGGAGGCTTCCCTGGAGATCGGCGCGGATCATGAGGTGGAGGTAAACTTCGATACCGGCCTGATCACCGATGTGACGACGGGCAAAGCCTATCAGGGGCAGCCCTTCCCGGAATTCATGCAAAAGATCATCCGGGCCCAGGGACTGGTGAATTATATCAACGAAGGGTAATGCCGTTAACGGCAGATGACGGATCGAGTGACTGCGCTTTCCCGGAAGATATAAGCCGGAGGCAGGGACCGCATCCGCCGGCTGTTTCGCAGAAAGCAGGGAAAGGAAAACCATGAGCGTACTACAGGCGATCTTTTTGGGAATCGTACAGGGGCTGACGGAATTTCTGCCGGTCTCATCATCGGGACATCTGGCGATCTTTCAGAATATCTTCCATATGAAGCTGGAGGGAGGTATGCTGTTTGACGTACTGCTTCACGTGGGAACCCTTACGGCGGTCTTTGTGGCATTCCGGAAGGATATCGGGATGCTGCTTTCGGAGTTTTTCGGAATGACGGCGGACTTTATCAGGCATTTCAGGGAGCCTGACATCATCGTGGTAAATTCCGCCTATCGGAAATTCGTACTGCTTATCATCATCAGTACGATCCCCACCGGCATCCTCGGTATCGTGGCCGGGGACTTTGTGGAATATGCGGGGCTTACGCTGCTGGTTCCGGGGATCGGCCTGATCATCACCTCCCTGCTGCTGTTTGTGGCGGACAGGGTGGGAGACGGGAGGAAGAGCGCCCGCAGCGCCACCTACCTGAACGCGTTTGAGATCGGGATCGCCCAGGGTGTGGCGACGATCCCCGGCATCTCCAGAAGCGGAGCGACCATTACGGCCTGCCTGCTCTGCGGCTTTAAGAAGGAATTTGCGGTCAAATATTCCTTTATCATGTCGATCCCGGCCATTCTGGGTGCGGCTCTTCTTGAGCTTAAGGACATCCCGGGCTCGGATCTTTCGGCATCGATGATCGCAAACTGCGTGGTGGGCATGATCGTGGCGGGTCTTGTGGGCTTTGTGGCGCTGAAGATCATGATCTCCATCGTAAGGCAGAAGAAGTATCTGGGCTTTTCGGTCTACTGCCTGATCCTTGGACTGGTCTGCATCGCGGCGCATTTTATCAAGAAATAGGATATGGCACAAAAAAGAACAACCGCGGCAAAGAAGAGTACCGGAAAGACAGCGTCCGCGGCGAAGAAAAATACGACATCGAAAAAGACATCGGGGAAAAGAAGCACCACCGGGAGGAGCTCCGCAAGGAAGACCTCCTCCAAGGCAAAGGGTTCCCAAAAGGACCTGGAGATCATTCCAAATGACAGGAGTCCCGGAAGAAACGAGGGGGGCTTCAGGCTCGGGCAGGAGATCGCGATCCTGCTCGTTGCGGCGTTTTCCGTGATCCTGATCCTGGGAAGCTTCGGGATAACCGGAGCCTTCGGGGAGGCGGTAAACGGGGTGCTGTTCGGACTGTTCGGCGCGGCGGCATATGTATTTCCGTTTGCGTTTTTCTTTATTACGGTCTACCTGATGGTAAATAACCGCAACCATGCGTCAGTGATGAAATCCCTGGCGATCTTTGTGCTGTTCTTAACAGTCTCCATGCTGTTCCAGTTTTTCTGGAGCGCGGATTTCGAGACGAAGAGCAGCAGCTACGCCGGAGACGCCTTCTGGAATTATGCCGTGGAATCAAAGCATGGCGGCGGCTTCATAGGAGGGCATCTCTGCTCCGGCCTGACGGCACTGACGGGGCCGGTGGGAGCCGTGATCATCATGATCACCGCAGCCCTGATCTGCTTTTTGATGCTTACCGGGAAGTCGATCCTGCGGCTCATCTCGGAGGGCTCCAGAGAGGCTGCCGAGTCCGTAAAGGAGACGGCCTATGACGCTTATGAGGAGCTGGAGCAGCGCAGGGAGAGACGCAGGCGCGGCAGGGACGGCAGAGTGATCCCGGGCAGAAGGCAGGTGGATGAAAACTGGCATTATATGGAAAATACCAGGCTTGAGCCGGAACAGCCGGAGGACAGCGACGACATGCATGAGCTCACGGTCGAAGAGGACCCGGGGCTTAAGCGGCTGGAGCAGGAGATCCTTCGGGCTGAGGAGGCAAGGGAGCCGGAGAGGGATCACGGGCCGGAGGAGCTGCTGACCGTGCGCAGGCCGGTGCGGGAGATCAGACATGAAAAGCCGGAGCCGGTGGAGGCGGCGGAGATACAGCATGTATTCCCGGATGAGCCGGAGGAGCTTTTCCCGGAGGAGGAGCCCGCATACCGGGAGCCTGCCCCGGAGCCAGTATTTACGGAGCCTGGATTTACGGAGCCAGCATTTACGGAGCCTGCCCCGGAGCCCGTATTCCGGCAGCCCGAGCCCGTCCATACCGAGCCTTCCGTGCGGGAGCCGGTGAGGATGGAGACAGAGCCAAGGGGGGAAGAGATCCCCTCAAGACCCGCGAAGCGCTCCGTGGCATCCAGTACGATCCCGGAGGGGATCAGGATCAATGAGAGCGAGCCCGACGCGGAATATATGCTTCCGGATACGGGGCTTCTGAAGCAGGGAAATCCCCGGAAGAATTCCTCCGCAAGGGAGCAGAAGGAGACGGCGGAGAAGCTGAAGAACACGCTGGCAAGCTTCGGCGTGAACGTGACCATAACCGACGTGAGCCAGGGGCCCACCGTGACCCGCTACGAGATGCTTCCGGAGGCCGGAGTCAAGGTCTCCAGGATCCTCGGGCTCACCGATGACATCAAGCTGGCCCTCGCGGCGGAGAATATCCGGATCGAGGCGCCCATCCCCGGAAAGTCCGCGGTGGGGATCGAGGTGCCCAATAAGGATGTGCAGCCTGTCATGCTGAGAGAGCTTCTGGAGTCGGAGGAGTTTGTGCGCTCCCCTTCCAGAGTGGCCTTTGCGGTAGGAAAGGACATCGGAGGCAAGACGGTGGTGTTTGATATCGCAAAAATGCCCCATGTGCTCATTGCGGGTGCCACCGGCTCCGGCAAGTCCGTCTGTATCAATACGATCATCATGAGCATTCTCTATAAGGCAAAGCCGGAAGAGGTGAAGCTCATCATGATCGACCCGAAGGTAGTGGAGCTTTCGATCTACAACGGCATCCCTCATCTGATGATGCCCGTGGTCACAGACCCGCAGAAGGCGGCGGGTGCGCTTCAGTGGGGCGTGGCGGAGATGGATAAGCGCTACAATTCCTTTGCGGAGCACAGGGTCAGAAAGATCGAGGAATATAACCAGAAGGCGGAACGGGAAGGGCTTACGAAGATGCCTCTGCTGGTCATTATCGTGGATGAGCTGGCGGATCTTATGATGACGGCAAAGGGTGACGTGGAGAACGCCATCGTGCGTCTGGCACAGAAGGCCAGGGCAGCCGGCATCCATCTGATCATCGCGACACAGAGGCCCTCCGTGGATGTCATCACGGGACTGATCAAGGCAAACATGCCGAGCCGTGTGGCCTTTGCGGTCACCAGCGGCACCGATTCCCGGACCATCCTCGACATGGTGGGCGCGGAGAAGCTTCTGGGCAAGGGCGACATGCTCTTTTATCCGATGGGATATTCCAAGCCTGCCCGGGTACAGGGTGCCTTTGTCTCGGATGAAGAGGTTTCGGATGTAGCCACCTTTATCCGGTCGCAGAAGAAGGAGGGAGAGGATGCGGAGGATATATCCTCGCAGATCGAAACCATGATGGCAAATTCCTCCACAGCCACCTCGGCCACGTCGGGAGGCGCCGGGGCTCCGGGAGATGACGGGGACGAGCTCTTTATGCAGGCCGCGGAATTCGCCGTCAATCTGGACAAGGAGACCATCTCCATCGGACTGCTGCAGAGGAAGTTCCGTCTCGGCTTCAACCGGGCGGCCAGGATCATGGATCAGCTCCATGATGAAGGGGTCGTGGGTGAGGATTCCGGCACAAAGGGACGGAGCATCATCATGACGCCGGAGCAGTTTGAGCAGTTTAAGGAAGAGAGAGCATAAGAAAAAGGAGAAGAACGGATGCTTACGGATATAGAGATCGCGCAGAAGGCGGAGCTGAAGCCCGTGAAGGAGGTGGCAGCCTCCCTGGACATCGAAGAGGACGACCTGGAGCTCTACGGGAAATACAAGGCAAAGCTTTCCGAGGAATTCTTAAGAAAGCTGGAGGACAGGCCGGACGGGAAGCTGATCCTTGTGACGGCCATCAACCCGACGCCTGCGGGAGAGGGTAAAACGACGATGACCATCGGTCTGGGGGAAGCCTTCGGACGGATGGGCAAGAAGGCCGTGATCGCCTTAAGGGAGCCGTCCCTGGGGCCCTGCTTCGGCATCAAGGGCGGCGCCGCGGGAGGCGGGATGGCCCAGGTGGTGCCGATGGAGGAGCTGAATCTGCATTTCACCGGAGACTTCCACGCCATCACTGCGGCCAACAATCTCTGCGCCGCCATGATCGATAATCATATCCAGCAGGGAAATGAGCTGGGGATCGATACCAGACGGATCGTATTCAAGCGCTGCGTGGACTTAAACGACAGAGCCCTGCGGAATGTGGTGATCGGCCTCGGGAGCAGGGCGGACGGCTTCGTCCGGGAGGATCATTTTACCATCACCGTGGCGAGCGAGGTCATGGCGGTCTTTT
>CACZNS010000255.1 GCA_902782575.1 uncultured Lachnospiraceae bacterium | reverse complement strand
GGAGCTGATGGAGCTGCTCGGAAAGGAGGAGTCGCTGAAGAGGATCCGGAAAGGGATCGAAAAGCTTAAGGATACGGAACACAGTACAGTTGGCTTATAAAAGGCGGAATATGTACTGACTCCGGAAACCGTCGCCAAGGCGGTGTCCGAGGCAAGCCGGATCCCGGGGATCTGTGTGGTACAGAGCGGTGACAACCTGACGAAGATCGCGCGCAGCTGCAATACCACCGTCGATATCCTGATCGTGGCAAACGGTCTGACAGATCCCGACCTGATCTATCCCGGACAGGTATTCGTATATTTCATTTCCGATCAGGCATTTCAGGCGGCTGCGATGTAAGAAAAAGAAGGACACAGTAGAGATCTTTTCTACTGTGTCCTGTTCCAAAGCAGCTCTCGAAACTCATTTGCCCGTATCTGTTTCTTCATTCAGCCTGCGCTCCGCATTCAGTCTGAGGGGCAGAAGCAAAATCTCAATGATAACTGCATAGAATCCCGAAAGAAGGCATACTGCCACACCGGAACCGATCATGGAAAGATCATCCATCCTTCCCAATAAAAGCACAGCGGATACGATGATCGCAAAGAGTGCTCCGCATATGATGAGCTTCTGCGCTGCAGCCACGGCCCTGATGATGTTTTTCAGCTCCGGCAGACTGAAGGGCTTAAGTCCGACGGAAAAAGCCTTGATGAAGTCCTTCCATGCCCCCATGATAAGAAGCCCGGGAAAGAAAACCAGGGCTGTCAGCAATAAGGAGGGCAGATCAAGAAACCAGGCGATAGCGGATAAACCCGAGCCTCCCAACAAGACATTGCACAGCAATATCGCTGCGAGCAGCAAAAATTCTCCGAGTACGACAAATCTGATATTCCTCATGATCAAACCTCCTTTTATTGCAGTTGTGAGGTAAATCTGAACGCATTATGACCTTTTGAACCTGACATCATTATATCACATACCCATCCGGCATCACATCGTTTCTGCTGAAAAGCTTAAGAGGAAATTGCCTGTGAATCAAAACGCGTCAGCGGCCCAGCAGGCCGCGATCCTGCACGGAGAGGGACCGGCGGCGGTGATCGCCGGCCCCGGCTCCGGAAAAACCTTTGTCATCACCCGGCGTCTGAACACACTTCTGAATGTCCTGCACACCGATCCCGGAGAGATCCTTACGATCACCTACACAAACAAAGCCGCAGCCGAAATGAAACGGCGGGCCGAAGCGCTTCTGGGGAGCACAGCCTCGGAGATGACCTTCGGCACCTTCCATTCCGTTTTTTTCTCCATCCTGAGGCAGACCTTTCATCTCACCGCAGATAATATCCTGAAAAACAAAACAAGGCATATGATCCTGGATGACATCATACGGACCCTGAGGCTTGAAAGCACCGATCCGGCAGCATTGATGCAGGAGCTTGCCTCCCTGATCAGCAGAGTGAAAAACGGCGCCGTGCTCTCAGGAGGGGAGACCGGTCTGCTGACAGGGGCAGAGCTTCAGGATGCATGCCGGCTTTATGAGAAACGCATGAGGGAGCTGAAGCTCATCGATTTTGACGACATGCTCTTAAAATGCCGGAAGCTTCTGCTGCAGGATGAGCGCACCCTCCGATACTGGCAGGGCCGGTTCCGCTTCCTGCAGATCGATGAATTTCAGGACATCTCTCCGATGCAGTATGAGGTGGTAAAGCTCCTCGCTCTTCCGGAGAATAATCTTTTCGTGGTGGGGGATGACGATCAGGCGATCTACGGCTTCCGCGGGGCCACTCCCGGGATCCTGAAAACCTTCCGGGAGGATTTCCCGGAGCATAAGCTCTGCATCCTTTCGCAGAATTTCCGCTCCGCGAAGCCGGTGGTGGAGGCGGCCTCTCTTGTGATCTCGGAGAATAAGGACCGGATCGAAAAGCAGTTTGAGGCCTTTGACTGTACGGGAGAGCCGGTTTCGATCAGGGAATACGCGGACAGGAGCGAAGAGATCCGGGAGACGCTGCAGACGATCCGAAGCGGCGCAGAGAGCGGAAGGAGGGTCTATGAGGATTACGCCATCCTCCTTCGGACGAACGCTCTTGCGGGAGCCTGGGCGGAGGCGCTTGCAGCCGCGGGGATCCCGTATCAGATAAAGGAGAGCGTCCGGGATATTTATGATTCCATGCCGGGAAAGGATCTGTTTGCGTATCTTTCCGTGGCCTCGGGAGATATGAGGAGAGCCTCCTTCTTTCGGATCATGAACCGGCCGTTCCGGTATATCAGCCGCAGTGCGGCAGGCTCGGAGACCGTGGATTTTGCTGAGCTGAAGGCATATTACCGGGACAGCCCGGCGGTCCTTCAGAGGATAGAGGCCCTGGAGTGGGATCTGGGGCGGCTGAAGCGCCTGAAGCCCTATGCCGCCGTCCATTATATCCTGAATGCGATGGGATATCTGGAATTTTTACGGGAATATGGAGCAGAGCATCATGCGGATGCGGGAGCGCTGACCGGCACGGCAGAGGAGATCGCGGAGCGCGCCCGCGGCTTTGACAGCCTTTCCGCCTGGAAGGAGGCAATCTGCAGGCAGAGGGAGTCTGCGAAGGAGGCGCCGGAAAAAGCAGGCGTACATCTGATGACGATGCACGCCTCCAAGGGCCTCGAATTCCGGGAGGTGTTTCTTCCGGGCTTAAGCGAAGGGACCGTCCCCTACGGCAGGCCGGCTTCCGGCAATAATATGGAAGAGGAGCGGCGCCTGTTTTACGTGGCGATGACCCGCGCGAAAAAAAGACTGTACCTGTCCTTCTGCAAAACCGGCGGCGGAAGATCCCTCCGGCCATCCCGGTTCCTGAAGGGACTGATGGACGGTTCATCTGCCCCTGTCTGTCCTTCTCCGGATTTTTAGCGTATAATGTACAGAGGGTTGCGATCGGGAGCGGCTTATTCCATAGAAGACCGATCGAAAAGCTCCTCACCGGCGGATACCGGGCTTAAAGGCAAAGGGATACAATAAAAACAGTATGGAAAGGAATATGGGAATGAAAAAGTATATATGCGGCTGGCTGATCTTTATCCTGTTGGCGGTGCTTATCGGCTGCGGGATCGAAACCGGGGCGCCGGTGCCGGACAAGGGCGGAGCGGCGGGAGAATACGCCGAAGCATCCACAGAAGGGGCGGAAGCGGGAGAATACGCCGAGAGATCCACAGACGGGGTGGAAGAGGCAGAATCTCCCGGAAGATCCATAGACGGGCCGGAAGAGTCAGAGTCTCCCGGAAGCACGGAAAATGAACCGGAAGAGGCAGAGTCTTCCGGAAGCACGGAGGATGGTGAGGGAACGGAAGAGTCCTCTGGGACCCTAGACGAGGACGGCAGCTATGACAGCGCCGACGAAGTGGCTCTTTACCTTGTGACTTACCATCATCTGCCCGGAAACTATATCACGAAGGGCGAGGCAAGAAAGCTTGGCTGGCAGGGCGGCTCGCTGGAGGAGTATGCCCCCGGCAAATGCATAGGAGGAGACACCTTCGGAAACCGGGAGGGCCAGCTCCCGGCGGATCATAAATATCACGAGTGCGATATCGGAACCCTGGGAGAAGCAAAGCGGGGGAAGAAGAGGCTTGTCTATTCCGAGGATTTTAAGATATATTATACGGAGGATCACTACGCAAGCTTCACACAGTTATATTGACGCACGCATGCGCATCCGGCAGACCGTTGCGGACAGGATCATGAAGAAAAGGATGCGGGGGACATTACAATGACATTCACGATAGATCTTTCAAAAGTAAAAAGCAGAGAAGAGCTGCATGATCTGCTTCAGGAGGTGCTTCCGCTCCCGGACTATTACGGGCGGAACCTGGACGCGCTTTATGATGTGCTGACAAGCGTCTGTGAGCCCATGGAGATACGGCTCCTTAATCCTTCCGGGGCAAAGGATCTTCCCGGAGGGTACCTGGAGTCCTTCCTTGAGCTGTGCCGGGATGTCCGGGAAGAAAATCCTTTGGTCAGGATATGCTTTGACGATGGGGAAGAACCGTCCCCTCGTCCGGAAAGCACCAATTCATCTGTAAGGAAGGGAGTGACTGCGGATATGATGAAGGAAATAAAGATAACCGATATCGAAGGCTTCCGGATAGGCCAGACCGAGGACAGCAGGGCAGGGACCGGCCTGACAGTGATCGTTTCGGAGGAGGGCTGCGCGGCCGGAGTGGATGTCAGGGGCGGAGGCCCCGCTTCCCGCGAATGCGAGCTCTTAAGGCCGTTCTCCGCGGCGCAGAAGATCCATGCACTGGTTCTCGGCGGAGGGAGCACCTTTGGCCTTGATGCTTCAGGCGGTGTGCTGAAATATCTGGAGGAGAAGCAGATCGGCTATGATATGGGAGTGACGCATATCCCGCAGGTCTGTCAGTCGGACATCTTTGATCTCACGGTGGGGGATGTAATGACGAGACCCGACGGTAAGATGGGATACGAGGCCTGTGTCAATTCCGAGAAGGGAAATTACCGTGACGGCAACTACGGCGCCGGCTGCGGCGCGACGGTAGGCAAATGGCTTGGCATGGACTATTGCATGAAATCCGGTGTGGGAAGCGCTGCGGTAAGCCTCGGGGATGTGAGGCTCGGTGCGGTAGTTGTGGTAAATTCCATAGGGGACATTTTCGATCCCGATACCGGAGAGCCCATTGCCGGAATGCTTTCGGAGGATAAGAAGTCCTTCAGGAGCACCGAGCAGCTCATGTACGGATCGGCAGAAAAAAGAGAGAACGGCTTTGCGGGCAATACCACCATAGGAGCCATCCTCACCAATGCGGCTTTTGACAAGATACAGCTTTCGAAGATAGCTTCCATGACTCACAACGGCTATGCGAGGTGTATAAGGCCGGTCCATCTTTCGTTGGACGGAGATACCATCTATGCCCTTTCATCAGGAAAAGTCAGCGCAGATGCGGATATGATCGGTACCCTGGCTGCGCGCGTGATGTCCCGGGCCATAGTCAATGCGGTAAAGAGCGCCGACAGCGCCTATGGCTTCCCGGCCTTTCGGGATCTGCACAGATCTCCGGAGATCTGAAAGCATTGAAGGATGTGTCCGGTTATTCCTTCCGGTCCCCGTACCATTCCTCGAATTCTTCGGAATCCAGAAATTCATCGAAGGCGTCTGTGACCTTCTCATAGGTCTCGTCGTCTTCGATATAGAAGAGCTCCGGTTCCTCGGACATATCGTAGGCGTCTCCCTTGATGCCGTAGAACCAGACCTCGCCCTCCTCATCATTGTCCGGCTGCTCGTCGATGGGAAGCAGGGCAACATAATCGTTTCCCTCCACCTCGAGGATCGTAAGCACCTCGCATTCCACGGTTCTTCCGTCGTCCAGATCCAGCTCCACCGTCATGATCTCCTCATCGCCGGTTTGATTTTCTTTTGCCATGGCAGGCCTCCTGATTTTTCTTTTCAGCATATACCGAAACGGTGCATTTGCCAAGCAAAGCCGAAAAAAATCTGAATAAATTACACATTTTTTTTTCATTTATGCAAATTTGTGCTATGATATATCCGGTGGGCAGATCCCGTATTGCCAATAAAAACCGGATTTTGCGCCCTGCGGAGCCAATACGGCGGACAGCCCCGGAGGCCGGGAGAAACACGAG
>CACZNS010000254.1 GCA_902782575.1 uncultured Lachnospiraceae bacterium | reverse complement strand
TTTCAGGTTGGCCCATCCCTGGATCGTTTTATCCTCCAGAACCTGCTTGACCACGGTAGCGGTATTGACCGTCTGTGCTTCCGCCTTCTGGGTAAACATCCTGACATCCGCCTTCATCGAAGTGCTCTTCGCCTTCTGCTTCTGAAGCTCCTCGCCGATCTGGACACTGAGAATCTGGAGTTCCTTCTCATTCTCCTTCTTTTTATCCTCGCTGATCTTCTTTCCGCTGTTCTCTTCGGAAAGCTTCATAGCCTTCAGAGAAAGGTCGAGGATCTTTTTCAGCTCCGTTCTCTCCTCCTCTTCCGGCACGATCTCATTTTGGTTTTTGTTTTTCCTATCCTCCCTTTCCTTCTCCGCATAGAGGAGAGCCGTATTATCAAACATCGGCTGCAGCTGCCCTGCTATTCCCATGGCCTCCGTCAGCTTGTTCCAGTAGATATAGCCTCCGGAAAAACGCTTATAAAACTTCAGCTTGTTTGCGACCATATTGTCCTTAAACCTGTCCAGATTAGGCTCATACGAAATCTGGGATGTGATCACCCCTTCCGCACCGGGATTCAGTCTCTCCTTTTTCTCGATCAGATAGTATATATACAGCCGCTTACGTTTGCTCATGGCAAGGAGCCTTCCCACGATATCCGTTCTGTCACTCGCCTCGCCCATGACCGCCATATATCCGCCGTTCCTGAAGTTACGGATGACCCATGTGTCTATCTTCGATATCGCAGCCTGCTGTTTGGCGGTTAATCCTTCGTCGTTTTTGATATTCTCTTCATCCTGGGTTCCGTATAACCGGTTTCTGAACACCATCTGTGTTTTGATCGAATGGTATTCCCTGTACAGGAAAGCATCCGCCCCCTTCAGCTCACCGCTTTTTCTCTTCTTTGCATCCAGATAGATCCGGATATCCCTTTCACTGCTTTTTAAGGCATCCCATTTTCTCGCAAGCTTTTCTTCCTCCGAAGCCAGAAGATCCGCATCCACTCTCATGCTGTATTTCATGTAATACTTCAGCAGTCTTTCCACATTCTCCGTTGCGGCCTTTTTCTCCCTGTCGGAGTAAAACAGCTCCTCCGGATCGTCTTCCACGGCATTCCCATTGTATTTGCCGGCTTCCTGATCCAGGATCCCGCGGATCGAAAGGGCTGCCTGATACGTCCGAAGGCTTTTTTTATCCGTGGAAAAAGCATGGCTTGTGATGTAGGCAGCTACTGCCTGATAAACCTCCATGAACTTCTCATAGTTCGTTTCATCAAACTCCAGCCTTCCTTCCCCGAGATCTCTGATCAACTCCCCGTTTTTTTCTATCGCATCACGGAGCGCCTGAAAGGATTCCGACCTTCCCTCTGCCGATGTCCTCAGGATCCCTGTGGTCAGAGCGATGATATTGTTCCGGCGCTGCATTTCACCCTCTGCCCCGTTATTGTTTCCGGCATTCGGCGGTTCCTCGTTATTCATCCGGACCTGGCTTATACTTAGCTGTTCCTGGCTGTAGGAAACGCTCTCATCCTGTTTGCTGACATTCTTTTCTTCCACAAATGACTCTGTGCCTGACATACCTTCACCTGCCTTTCTTGCTGTCTGTGTATGATCAACGAATTGCTTTCTTTAATTGTCCTTTATTGCGGATCACTGCAGGGAGCCCCCTCCCGGGGCTGCGGGCTTTGCATATTTTTCCATAAAATCCTCCATCGAAAGAGGCTTTGAATAATGATAGCCCTGCAGATAATCACTTCCGATCCGGCGCATCATGTCCGCCATCTGCTCATTTTCGATGCCCTCGGAGGTGATCGTAAAATTCATGTGCTTAAACGCCTTTATCATGGTGGGAAGGATATCGTCGGGATTGGCACAGTAATCCCATACCAGACTCATATCCAGCTTGACATTGGTAAAGGGGCAGATTTTAAGCCTTGTCAGATTGGAATAGCCTGTTCCGTAATCGTCCAGGACAAGCTGAAACCCCTTCTCCCTGACGGACTGCATCTGCTTTTGGAGAAAGCTGTCGTCGATCATGGATTCCTCCGTGATCTCCAGATGGATCAGTGCGGGCTCCAGTCCGTGTATGCGGAGGATCTTCTCAAGACAGTCTGCCAGATCCGAACGCATGAACTGCACGGGGGACAGATTGACATTGATCCACCGGATGCCCAGCGAGGAGAGATCGGCCGTTTTCAGGAAGCGGCAGGTTTTTTCAAAGACCTGCTCCCCGAGCTCATGGATCCTTCCGCTTCTCTCCGCAACGGATATGAAAAGACCCGGCGGAATGATCTCGCCCTTCTCATCCCTTATCCTGGCAAGGGCTTCCGCTGCTATGAGCTTTCCCGAGTCCGCTTCCATAAGCGGCTGCAGAAAGACCTCCACCTGATCCTGCTCGATCGCCTTCTCCAGAGCTCTCCTGACCGTGTGCTGCAGTCTGGTCTGAAGCACCTCATCCGCCGTCACGGCCACGGGCACGGAAGAAGCGGTGATATCCGCCTTTTTGAAGGCGAGGATCAGGGTGCTCAAAATGTCATCGGCCTCCGAAAGCTCCCCTCCCAGTTCCATGGTAAGATAGGCGCTTTTCAGATAAAGCTCCGCCTCATCGGATTTCCAGGTTTTCTGAAACCGCTCGGTGATCCTCCTGCTCATCTCCCCGCAGTCCATATTCTTTTCCCCGAGGAGTATGAAGCGCCCCTTTCTGTAATAAAAGACAGTCTGATGAGGAAAGGAGGATACCAGATACCTTGCGATCATATGCATGCCCACATCCATCTGATGAGAGCCGTATATGTCCCGCATATCCGGATAATTATGGATCACGACCCCCAGAACCCTGCCGGAAAGTCTGCCGGTATTCTCCTCGATGTAATCCCTGAAGGCCTTCCCGTTGAAAACCTCTCCCCTCAGCTCAAGATAGAATTCCGGATTTTCAAATTCCAGATAGATGATGAGGATCGCCATCAGGCAGAAGGTATCCATTAACAGAAAATGCGGAAAAACATAGCGGAAGATCATTCCTGCAAGAAGCAGGAGGTTAAAAAGGATCACCGCGAACCGTTCTCTTTTCTTAAGCGGCCTGTGAAACAGGACGATCGTCCCGAAGGACAACAGAAGATATACGGACATCTGAAGATAGGTAAGGTTATACAGGGGACCGGAATGGTAGCCCTCGGGACCTATCGAGTAAATCCACCCGGTCATGGGCGTAAGGAGCGTGCAAAGAAGCATAAGCCCCACCGGCAGCTTCGAGAGAGCCTTTATCCCCGGACGGAGCGCATGCTCCGGAGAGAGCAGACTCAGAGTAAAATAATAAAAGAGGAATGACCGGATGTAAAAAGCCGCGAAATAACCCACATTGAAGAACTGTACCATGATCATCGGGTAAGCGGCCGGATCATTGTCCACATAGCTTGAAAGGATATCAAAAACAATGGTCGTGCTTTCCGCAAGGATGATCCACACGAATACCCGGTTCTTTCTGACGCTGAGCCTTGGCAGCGAAAGATAGAACGCGATCAGGATAAACAATATCAAAAGAGATGGAAGAACAAAGCTAAAGTTCCACATGGCGTCTCCTCTTCATCGGAGCAGGCAGCATCGCCGGGCAGGATCCCTGCTTCCTGCCCGGTCCGAAGGAACAGATCAGTCCTGCTGCTTTCCGTAGTAATAATCCAATCCTTCCCGGATCCCTTCTGCCATCCGGACAAGCGTCGCATAAGAGAAATCCGATGCGGTATCTCCCAGCTCAAGGTCGATAGACGGGATCGTGCTGTAGGAGGTCTGAGTCAGATCCATTTCCAGAGCTCCCGTATTCCATGAGGGAAATCCCACGCTTCCGAGGCCGTAGATCAGGCTCTTTCCAAGCTTTTCATGCTCCTTCCAGTGCGATGCCACAGGCTCCATATTCCTGTAATCCTCATTATTCGGAACACTGCAGTAGAATACACCCTTATCCGTATCCGTGGAATCATAATGAAGAGCGATATGCGCATCGGCATAATGATCCGCGATCAGGGTCCGGGCGATATTATCAAGCTGCACGTCATCCTCCTCCCGGATCATGAGTACGTCATAGCCCGCCTTCAAAAGCTCTTCCTTAACCACAAGAGCCGCCTTCAGCGTTGCCTTTGCCTCGGAATCGCCGTTTTGCATCGTTGTTCCTCCCGCGATCGCCGTAACCTCCGTAGCTCCCGCTGCCGTAGAGCCTGACACGTACTTGGGGCTTCCGTCGGGGTGGCAGAGAACCTTCTCTTTCGATCCGCCCTCCGTTCCGTGGCCAGCATTGACGCAGATCGTGATATCCTTCCGGACCTCGGCATCGGAGCGGTAAAGTCTTGCCTTCCCGCTGGTGATCTTTGCATTTCCCGCATATTCCCAGCTATCCTCAAAGGCAATGACCCCGTTTTCCGATACGGCATTTTCCGATACGGCGTTTTCCGACACGGCGTTTTCCGATACCCTGTTTTGTGACACCTCAAAGACAGGGATCGCGATATTCTCTTCATTTTCGATATAGGGAACGACTGCCGCGTTAAGGTCGTCGATCCACCGGTTGCCGTTTACCCTTTTTTCATCCAGCGAATTGATGATGACATTCCGGATCCGTGCCTTCTCCTCTCCTTCCGGCTCCATCATGGAACTGGAGGAGTTGATCACGTAATACCTTCCGTCCTCATGGCCCAGATAGATCATCTCATGTCCCTTGAAGAAAAAGATCGTTCCGGGAGGAAGGATATCAAAGAGGGCCTTCTTGTCCTCCTCCTCCGCAACGGACAGGTCGTATTTCAGGGCGGGCATCGCGGACTGCCAGGTGGTATTGCGGGGAAGCTCCAGTCCGAAGCATTTATATACGTCGCGGACATAGCCCGAGCAGTCATTGGCTCCGAGCATCCCTCCCCAGCCATAGGCGTCTCCCAGGGAAGCATAGGCGCATTTCAGTATATTTTCAGTCGTAAGGGGCAGAAAACCGTCGCTGACGCCGTGATGCACCGAAACAAGAGCTTTTCTTCTCTCATACATTCCCTCCTCATTCCGGATCGGGACCCATACCGGATGATTATAGTACAGCGAACGGTTGGAAATGGTCTTCTCCTCCCCGGACGTTTCCGCCTTTTCCAGTACGGTTCCCATGGTAAGCATCAGTCCCGAAAGCTCCGGACTCGTGTTGGACTGCTCCAGAGTGAACCGGGATTCCGTCACCACCATCACCCGGTCCGCCGGGAACTGCCAGGCCTTAAGCCACTGATCCCTGCTCCTGCAGATCGCAATATCCTCCGAAGGGATCCAGCCGTACACACAGGAGGTGTGGCAGAAATAATATTTCCCGTCCGCGGAAAGTCCGTATACCGTCACCGGCTCTCCCACACGGATCCCGGAGATATGTACATTGTCAAAATCGCTGTCTCCCGGATCGTCGGCAAGGATGAACTCCGTGGGATATGCCTTCACATCGGATCGTTTCACGCAGATCCCGTAACGGATCTCCTGCTCCTCGGAGGCCGAAGGATCCTCCAGATTATTCAGGATCCCCATGACATACTGTCCCGATACCGTATGATCTCCGCTGTCAAAGTGCGCGCCGTCCAGATATCCCGAAAGCTCCGACAAAGCCGACTTCCACCGTGCGAGGTTGGCCGCAGCCCCGTCGAAGGTGCCTCCCTCCGAAGCCAGATCGTTCATGTAGCTGTTTTTACAGGCCATGAACGAGGCATTCAGCCGGTTTATGGTCCCGGCATCCGCAAGAAGCTCATCCGGATCCTCTGCATCCTTAAGCCAGTAGTCGTAAGAGAGCATCTCCTCCGACACCGCCGGCATTGTTGTCACTTCCCCGTACACCGGCGTTTCGATCAGCATTACAGCGGCAAGTGCCAGCGCCGCAGCCTTTAATCCATACTTTCTGTTCCGTCCCATTGTCCTGTTCTCCTTTTCGCTTTGTGCTTTGCATGATCGCTAATGATACAGTACTTCCGTAAAAACTTCCCTGACGGCATTCTTCAGGCTCTCCGGCACATCCATAGCCGAAAGCTCCTTAAGGAAAGCACTGTCAGGTCTTCCTTCATTCATTGCTCCGTATATCCTCTCTTTGACCTCGGTCCTGATCCAGGCTCTGTCAAGGATCTCAAATATCTGCTCCCGTTTGTCGTTTTCCGTAAGTGAGATCCCTTCAAGGATCACCTTGGTCCCCTTCCGGACATCGATCCGGCCGGTCGTAACGGTCACACTGTTTACCGGGGCATCTGCGGCCGCGGTATCACCGCTTTTCTTCGCGCCTAAAAGGACGATCTCATAGCTGCGCTTTTCGGGGATCAGGGAAAGATCCCCCTCGGAGGCTCCTATGGTCACGCTGCAGACCCCCTTTTCCTCCTCCCACTTAACGGACAGCTCCGTGGTGCAATATTTCCCCTCCCGGTATCCGAGGGTCGCTCCGTCATCCTCATACAGCGTATAGCTGCCGTCGGCTCCTGCTCCGATCAGGATCCTCAGCCGGTCCGGATTGTCCGTGCCGTTCCGCGTATCGCAAAGGGACTCCGGCAGGATCCCTCCGGCCGGCAGAAGCACGGGGATGGTATCCAGGGGCCGGTAAAGCTTTCTCTCCGCTCCGCTGCTTTCATATATTCTTCCGGTGAAGATATCAACCCATCTTCCCCCGGGAAGAAAGACATTGACTGCCGCCATCCTAAGCTCTTTATCCGCGGGCTCCGTGACCGCACATACGAGCAGGGAGCTCCCGAATACATACTCATTCGGCACCTCATAGGCCTCCTTCGCATCCGGATACCGGTAATACACCGGCTGGATCAGCGGGATCCCTTCCCTGTGAGCCCGGTAAGACTCCGTATAAAGATAGGGGATAAGCCTGTGTCTGAGCCGCAGCATGTCCGCCATGATCCCGTGATAGGGCTCCTCCAGCGTCCAGGGCTCCTTGTTGAAAAACGGACTGTTGCTTGAGTGGATGCGCATGACGGGACTGAACACGCCAAACTGGATCCACCGGATCAGCCTCTCGTTATCCTTGTCCCCCCGCATATGTCCGCCGATGTCATGACTCCACCATCCGTATCCGATATTGGACGCGGTGGAGGTGAAATAAGGCTGCATCGCAAGGCTCTGCCAGGTGGTAAAGGTATCTCCCGAAAAGCCCACCGGGTAGCGGTGGCTTCCCGGCCCCGCGTACCGGGAGAAGATCATGGGGCGTTTCCCTCCTCTGGCGCTGTCCTGATAATGATAATGGTTCAGCAGGAGCAGAGGATCCACCTCTCCTTCCTTCCGCCCTTTTCCCTGCTGCCAGTCGATCCACCAGAAATCCAC
>CACZNS010000253.1 GCA_902782575.1 uncultured Lachnospiraceae bacterium | reverse complement strand
TTTGCTGGACGCGCCGACCGGCACCTCGATCTCGGCGCCCTCCAGAAGCTTCAGCATCCCCTGCTGCACACTCTCCCCGCTTACATCGCGTGAGGTCGTGTTCTTTTTTCTCGCGATCTTATCGATCTCGTCAATGAAAATGATACCGCACTCGGCACGGGCCACATCATTATCCGCCGCCGCCAGAAGCTTCCCCACCACAGACTCGATATCATCTCCGATGTACCCAGCTTCTGTCAGGGATGTGGCATCCGCGATGGCAAGGGGAACATCCAGAAGCTTTGCCAGCATCTGCACCAGATAGGTCTTCCCGCAGCCCGTGGGACCTATCATCAGGATATTGGATTTTTCGATCTCCCTGTCGTTTGTTTTATTGATCTCCGCATTCACGCGCTTATAGTGATTATAAACCGCGACCGACAGGATCTTTTTCGCTTTTTCCTGACCGATCACGTAATCGTCCAGCATTTCCCGGATCCTGTGCGGCGGCGGGATCTTCTCCATATCAAACTGCTTTTTTAAGGCATCCGGATCCTTCTTTTTTACCTTCGACCTGGGATTCATGCCCATCCCCAGATCGGACCAGTTCAAAAACTGGATGTTCGGAAACCCGAATAAGCCATGCTGCGAGCCCTCGTTCTGGGGATCCTCCTCCGGCTGCTCCTCCTTCGGATCTTCTCCGGGCCCCTGCTCCTCGTCCGGAATATCCTCTTCCCTGACGATCTCCTTTTTCTGAGTCTCCGCCTGCCGGCTGCCTGTCATTCCTCCCGGCTGGGCAAACGGATTCGGCATCCCTCCCGACAGCAGATCCGTATAGCTGATCTGGCTCATGGAATCCAGCGATCTCCGCATGCAGTCCCCGCAGATCCCGATATTGCCCGGCAGATGAAACATCTGCCCCGCATCCGCATTGCTCCGGTGGCAGATCGAGCAGTATTCCGTGCCGCCTCCGTTATCATTATCATTCTGATTGCTGTTGAAATGCTCTTCCATATAATCCTTTCTGTCTCCTTACAAAGTTTTAATATAACACAAGCGAAGCCGTTCATCAACGACTTCGCCTGTCATCACACTCATATCTTTCCGACGCTTTCCATATCAGAACAAGATGCGGTTCCTTATTCACTCTCGGTTTTCTTTCCAAGCGTAACCGTCACGTCCTTTTCCTCATATCCTCTGTCTGTCTGCTCCTCCAGAGTAACCTTCACCGTCTGTCCCGCTTCGTAATACTGCAGCAGATCCTTCAGCTCGTCCATGGACCGGACTGTCTGATCGTCAAACTCTGTAATGATATCGCCCTTCTCAATGCCGCCTTCCGCTGCGGCAGAGCCTTCTTCTACCTGTGCGATGTAGATCCCCTCCGGCATATCGTAGGAAGCGGAAACCTCAGCCGTCACATCCACGCCGCCGATGCCCAGGTATGCTTTTTTAGAGTCATCCGCCTTGCGCTTGGTCTCTTTGTTCATCAGTTCTTCTATGATAGGCTTTGCCCTGGAGATCGGGATCGCATAGCCCATGCCTTCGATCTCGCTGCCTCCGGCCTTGGCCTCGTTGATGCCGATCAGCTCGCCCTCGATATTCAGCAGGGCTCCGCCGGAATTTCCGGGGTTGATGGCTGCGTCAGTCTGAATCAGGGTATGTGTTCCGTTATCCAGTGTGACCTCCCTGTCCAGAGCACTGATGATACCTGTTGTTACGGACTGTCCGTAGCCGAGTGCATTTCCGATGGCGATCGCAGGCTCTCCGACGACCAGGCTGTCGCTGTCGCCCAGGGTAGCCACCTTGATCTCATCCACCGTATTGCCGGAGATCGTATCAAAATCAACTGCGATCACAGCGATATCGGCTTTCTCATCCTGCCCCTTCAGATTCGCTTCCGCCACTGAGCCATCCACAAACTGAACAGAAAGCTTTGTTGCATCCGCGATCACATGCTGGTTCGTGACGATCAGCAGCTCGTTGTCATTCTCGCCTACGATGATCCCGGATCCCGAGGACTCACCCTGCCTCTGGATCGTCTGCCCGAACCAGGTCTGCCCGGTGATCACCATGTCATTCGTGATCGCTACGACCGACGGTGTCACATCCTCTGCAACCTTTGATACATCCGTGATCGTTGTGGTCGTTCCTGCCGCTGCCGTTGTGGTAACTCTCTTCGCGGTGCTCCCGGTATCCACATTCTTGGCCGTAACCGCCGATGAGCTGCCCGATGCCGGCTGCTCTGCCACCTTCTGCGCCTCTCCTCCGGTCATCGTATTGACCAGATACAGCCCGCCTCCCGCACAGAGTCCGAAGATCAGTCCGAGCGCGATACAGGTCACCGCCTTTTTGAAGAAGCCTCCGGACTTTTTTCTGTTCCTGTTATTATCCGGCTGCCTGTCCTCCGGGATCTGAGACCCGCTGCCCATGGAGGATGAATAATTGTAGGACGTATAATGCGGCCTGCCGTACTCATTGTTACCGTTGTTGTAATCATCATACATATCTATCACCTTTCCTTTCAGAAATAATAATGTGCAGTACCGATCCGGTCTGATCACCTTCTCTTGATACTGCACATCATAAAGTCTAATTGTGTTGCTTCTGTGAAGAAACGATTACAGATCTGTGTTTTATTCCACCGTTACACTTTTCGCCAGATTCCTCGGATGATCCACATCATAGCCCTTGCCCACGGATACGTAATATCCGAAAAGCTGCAGCGGGATGATTGCCAGGGAATTTGCAAAATATTTATTTGTTTCCGGAATATAGATCACATAATCCGCGTTCTTTTCTATCTCCGTATTGCCTTCATTCGTAACGGCCAGCACAAATGCCCCCCGCGCCTTCACCTCCACGATGTTGCTCATGGTTTTCTGGTAAAGATCCTTCTGCGTCAGCACGGCCGCCACCAGAGTTCCTTCTTCGATCAGAGAGATCGTTCCGTGCTTCAGCTCCCCGGCGGCATAAGCCTCGGAATGAACATACGATATTTCCTTCAGCTTCAGAGAGCCCTCCAGAGAGATGGCATAATCGATCCCCCTCCCGATAAAGAAGACATCCTTTGCAGCCACATAGCGGTTCGCAAAGCGCTGGATCCGCTCCTTACCGCCGAGCAGCAGCTCGATCTGATCCGGCAGTCTCTTCAGATCGTCTATATATGCGGCAAGCTCCTGATCGGAGATCGCTCCCTTCACATAAGAGAATTTCAATGCCAGCAGATAAAGCGCCGCAAGCTGCGCGCTGTAAGCCTTTGTGGTGGCAACCGAGATCTCCGGCCCCGCCCAGGTGTACATGACCATATCCGCCTCCCGGGAGATCGAGCTTCCGAGCACGTTGATGATGCCGAGTACCTTACAGCCCTTCTTGTGCGCGATCCGAAGCGCCTCCAGCGTATCCGCCGTCTCGCCGGACTGGCTGATCACGATCACAAGATCCTCTTCGGAAAGCAGCGGATCCCGGTAACGGAATTCCGATGCGATATCCACATCCACCGGGATCCTGCCCATCCCTTCGAATACATACTTTGCCGTCACACCGGTATGATAAGCGGATCCGCAGGCAACGATATGGATCTTCGGGATCTTCCGGATCTCCTCATCCGTAAGCTTCAGCTCCTCGATCTCGATCCTGTCATCCTTGATCCTCGGCATCAGGGTTTCTCTGACGGCCTTCGGCTCCTCGTAGATCTCCTTCAGCATGAAATGCTCATAGCCGCCCTTTTCTGCGGCCTCCGCATCCCATTTGATCTCCACCGGTTCTTTTTCGATCTGCTCCCCGTCGGCATCATAGAAGGTCACATCATCGCAGGTCAGCTTCGCGACCTCATTCTCTCCAAGATAATAAACCTTTCGTGTATATTTCAGGATCGCAGGCACATCCGATGCAATAAAGCTTCCCTCTGCGGACTTTCCCACGATCAGCGGGCTGGATTTCCTTACCGCATAGATCGCGTCCGGCTGTTCGGAAAAAATGATCCCCAGCGAAAAGGATCCCTCGATCCTGTGTAGCACCTTAACGATATCCTCCAGCGGATCTCCGGAGTAATAATAGTCCAGCATCTGCGCCACAACCTCTGTGTCCGTTTCGGACTGAAATTCATAGCCGTGCCGGATCAGCCTGTTTTTCAGCTGCAGATAGTTTTCTATGATCCCGTTATGAACCACGGAGATCGTTCCTTTGGCATTCAGGTGAGGGTGAGCGTTGATATTGGACGGCTGGCCATGGGTCGCCCACCGGGTATGACCGATGCCGATGGTACCGGGCAGGGTGGAGCCGTAATGTGTCATCTCCTCCAGCACCTTCAGCCTTCCCATCGCCTTCTCAACCTTAATGCTCTCTCCGTCGTAAACGGCCACACCCGCAGAGTCATAGCCCCTGTATTCCAGCTTTGCCAGCCCCTCCAGAATGATCGGCGCCGCCTGTTCCTTTCCGATAAATCCCACTATCCCGCACATAATAACCTCATTTCCGTTTCCTGTCAGAAGAAAACCGTTTCCTGATTTATATTTCTATCCCTCTGATTCTCCCGAATTTCCCGCCTTCAGAAAATTCCTGTTCCCATATTCCCTGAATGTTCCGCTTGCGGGAAATTTATCATTCCTCCGGTTTACCGTTTTTTGGCAAGCCCGAAGGAGATGAGCCCGAAGGGTCTTTCTCCCATTTTCTGATGAAATATCCCGGATCCGTCGTGGCCTTCAGCACCGCCCTTCGAGACAGCCGCCGGTAATTACGCCCTCTTTTATATCCGATATACCTTGCCGCGCATTTGATCAGAAAATCCAGTAAAAGATAGAGCTTCTTTTCTTTCCCCAGATAGCCGATACAGCCTTTGACCAGCCTTCCTCCCTCCTTCTCGGAGGAGACCGCCTCAAAGACCTCCGGATGATCCGCCTGGGACACGCCGAGATCAAAATTCCGATGATACTGCTCCGACACGCTGTAATCATGGGAATGATATACCTGTGCTCCCGAGGCATAACGGATCAGGTATCCGGCCTGTACAGCTCCGGCCGCATAGATCATATCCTCATTAAAGATCGTATCCCGGATAAATCCGCCCAGCTCGTCAAACACACTGCGCCGGTAGCAGGCGCATACATTGGAGCAGAAATAGGTCTTGATCCCGTATTTCGGCAGATCCTTCCGTCCCTTTACCATATCCCGGGGCGGATAATTGAATGCCCTGTTATATCTCTCCACGGGCCCGCAGCCCGGTGCGGGCAGCTGCCTCGCGTAGGATACCGCGGTCCCCTCCTCCCCTGCCGCCGAGACAAGGTTCTCCACCAGCTTACTGTCTGCGGGGACGGCATCCTGTGTCATAAAGATCAGATAATCCGCTTTTGAATATCCCGCTCCGATATTCCGGGTCATTCCATGATTAAATTCCCGTTTTAATATATGATGGATCTCCAGATTGTTCTGATCCTCCGGCTCCCCTCGCCCGTGCAGAAGATCTTCCAGATACTTCTCCTCCGTATTCATGACGATGATCCTGCCGGGCCGGAGGGTCTGCTTTTCCAGCATATCCAGAATCTTCAGGAACCTTTCATCCGGCTTGTATGTAAGAATGACTGCATCAACCGTTTCAGACCCCATACGCATGCCTGTCATTCAGGATCTTATCGGAGATCCCCTTCACCGTGGAAGTAGGCTGATAGTCCGATTCGCCGTAAAAAAATGTATGCAGCTCCCTGACATTTTTTTCCATATCCTCCGCCACCACACAGCTGCCGGCCTTTCCCATCGTTCCGGTCAGCCGCTCAAAGGGAAATCCGGAGCTCTCCACGACATTCAGGCTGGCTGCCTTTGCGGCATAGTCCGCAAATTCCGACGCAGTCATGCTGGTCTTGACCTCCGGCAGCACATCGTCGATGATACTGTTTAAGGTCGAAAGATTCGCCGATTTGGCCTTCAGGGCGATCTGCTGCAGCACCTCCCTCTGACGCTCCGTCCGGCGGAAGTCGTCACCCTTTGTATAGCGGATCCGGCAGTAAGCCGTAGCCTGCAGGCCGTTTAAGGTCTGCAGCCCGGCTGTCGTTACCGGGATCACGGTTTCCCCGGTGGGCTTGCCGCCGCCGAGTCCCTGGACGATACTGGTCTGATAATCATTCAGAAAGCCTATTTCCGAATCCTGCACATCGATCTGGATCCCTCCCAGATCATTGATCACATCCTCAAGGGCCTGAAAATTGACGGTAATATAATCATCTATCGCCATATCCAGGTTCATATTGAGCATTTTGATGGCCTGCTCCGGGCCGCCTCTTGCATATGCGGAATTCGCTTTATTATAGGTATCGTTTCCGAGATTCAGGTAAGTATCGCGATATACCGAGCACAGCCTGATATCTCCGGTCGCTTCATTCAGCGATGCGATAATGATGGAATCCGTCCGGGTCTCCCCCGCATCCACGCCGAAAAGCGCCACATTTTTATAGCCGGACATTTTCCAGTCCGTCCCGGAGGCCTCCGTTTCTCCCTCCACGCTGCCCTGCTGCGGACCGCTCATCATGTTTGCGATCTCCTCATTGTAGTAGATCTCGCTTTTATCAAGTGTGTCCTTATCTACCTTATCCCATTTCAACACGACAAAGAGCGTTGCGATCAGGGCCGCAAATACAACAAGCTCTATCATAAAAAGCCCCATCCGGTTCTTTCTTCTCTTCCGTGAATGCCTTCTTCTCCGGTTACCCTCGCTGGCTGTCATGAATTCCTCCGCAAATATTACAAATATATTACAAATACCCATAACAGCATACACATCTAGCCTCGTTTTGTCAACATAACACCATATTTTGTGTTTTCCTGCTTTTCCTTAAAACCGGCAGGCCGCAGGTCCGCTTCGGTGACATGTTCCCCTCGCAGGCGCAGAATAAAATAACGGCGCAGCGAACTGCGCCTGATTCCTATTGAGCCCGGATCATTTCCGGGCTTCCGAAAAGGGGTCAATAGGCATTCTTGTTGATCAGCCCGTGAAAGGCCGTCATCAGCATGATCTTCAGATCAAACCTCATGGACCAGTTTTCGATATAATAAATATCATATTCGATACGTTTACGGATCGAGGTATCCCCCCTCAGTCCGTTGACCTGTGCCCAGCCGGTAAGTCCCGGACGCACCTGATGCTTGACCATATAGCGGGGGATCGTCTCCTGGAATTTCTCCACAAACTGCGGCCGTTCCGGACGGGGACCCACTATGCTCATATCGCCCCGCAGGATATTGAAAAGCTGCGGGAGCTCATCCATACTGGTCCTCCGGAGGATCTTTCCCACCTTTGTCACACGCGGATCGTCTTTGATCGTCCAGGCCTTTTCCTCCTTCTGGGGAGCCTGCAGCTCCATGGAA
>CACZNS010000252.1 GCA_902782575.1 uncultured Lachnospiraceae bacterium | reverse complement strand
GATCCTCGTCGCCCGGCAGTGCGAAATCGCCTCATCGCGGAACGTGGTGATGGACGGCAGGGATATCGGCACAAAGGTGCTGCCGGATGCCTCGCTGAAGATCTATCTGACGGCAAGCGTTGAGGTCCGGGCGAAGCGCCGGTATGAGGAAAATATCCAAAAGGGCATGGCTTCGGACCTGAAGGAGATCGAAGAGGAGATCCGGGAGCGGGACGAGAGAGATATGACAAGGGAGGAGTCCCCCCTTGTAAAGGCGGAGGATGCCATAGAGCTGGATACCAGCTCCCTTACGATCGACGAGGTGGTCTCGAGGATCGAAGGGATGATCGGATAAGCGGAAAGGCGGGCTTTGTATGGAAGTGATCCGGGCGGACAGCGCGGGCTTCTGCTTCGGCGTGAAGCGTGCGGTGGATCTGGTCTATGAAGAGATCGGCAGGGGAGAGAGGATCTATACCTACGGTCCCATCATCCATAACGATGAGGTGGTAAGGGAGCTTGCGGAAAAGGGGGTATCGATCCTGAATTCGCCGGAGGAGCTGGATGCCGCCGAAGAGGGGACGGTCATCATCCGGTCCCACGGGGTGGAAAAGGAGATCCATGAGCGGATCCGCAGGAAGGGCCTGAGGCTGGTGGACGCCACCTGCCCCTTCGTGCTGAAGATCCATAAGATCGTGGCGGAGGAGGCGGCCAGGGGAAACGCCGTCATCATCGCCGGGAACCCGGAACACCCGGAAGTACAGGGGATCTTAAGCTACGCGGGAGACAAGGTCAGCGTGATCGCCACCGCGGAAGAGGCGGAAAAATATGTTCCGTATAAAAATACAGAGATCTGTATGGTTTCCCAAACGACGTTTAATCTGAATAAATTTAAAGAACTGGTTGAAATCTTTGACAAAAAAGGGTATAGTATACATGTTGTGAACACTATCTGCAGCGCTACTTCCGCCAGACAGAAGGAAGCATTGAGCATAGCGGAGCGGGTTGACGCGATGATCGTGGTCGGAGGAGCCCAGAGCTCCAACTCGCGGAAGCTGTACGAGATCTGCAGAGAGCGGTGCAGCAACACCATATTTATACAGACACTTGACGATTTGGTTTCGCGGAAAGACTTTCTATCCGGATCAACTGCTTGTGTAGGTATTACAGCGGGGGCATCCACCCCAAACAAAATAATTGAGGAGGTTCAAAATTATGTCAGAGGATATGACTTTTGAACAAATGCTGGATGAAACATTTAAAACAATACACACAGGAGAGGTCGTAGAGGGTACTGTCATATCCGTAAAGCCGGAAGAGATCGTCCTGAACATCGGCTACAAGGCCGACGGCATCGTGACCAGACAGGAGTATTCCAACGAGGCAAATATCGACCTGACGACAGTAGTCAAGATCGGCGACAAGATGGAGACAAAGGTCCTGAAGGTGAATGACGGCGACGGACAGGTGGTTCTGACCTATAAGCGCCTGGCTCAGGACAAGGGCAACAAGAGACTGGAGGAGGCCTTTAACAACAGAGAGGTCCTCAAGGCAAAGGTCATCAAGGTGCTGGACGGCGGTCTTTCCGTTCTGGCGGAGGATACCAAGGTCTTCATTCCCGCAAGTCTTGTGAGCGACACCTATGAAAAGGATCTGGGCAAATATCTGGATCAGGAGATCGAATTTGTGATCACGGAATTCAATCCGCGCCGCAGGAGGATCATCGGAGACCGCAAGGTCCTGATCCGCGAGAAGAACGAAGCGCTCCGCAAGGAGCTGTTCGAGAGGATCAGTGTCGGCGACAGGGTTCGCGGTGTGGTGAAGAACCTCACGGATTTTGGTGCTTTCATCGATCTCGGCGGAGTGGACGGCCTGCTTCATATCTCCGAAATGTCCTGGGGGCATGTGGAGAGCCCGAAGAAGCTCTTCAAGGTGGGCGATGAGGTAGAGGTCCTGATCAAGGATATCAACGGAAGCAAGGTAGCGCTGTCCATGAAGTTCCCGGATAAGAACCCCTGGATCAACGCAGGCGATAAATACTCGGTAGGCAATATCGTTACGGGCCGTGTGGCAAGGATGACGGACTTCGGTGCCTTCATCGAGCTGGAGCCCGGGATCGACGCACTGCTGCATGTATCCCAGATCGCTCATAATCATATCGACAAGCCTTCGGATGTATTGAAGACAGGCGATGAGGTCACGGCAAAGGTTGTGGACTTCGACGAAGCGGATAAGAAGATCTCCCTGAGCGTGAAGCAGCTTACGGCTCCGCCGGAGGAGGAAGCTGCTGATGGACCGGAATCAGAGTCAGCAGAAGAATCAACCGCGGAAGAATAAAAGAATTTCCTGAAAAGATTCGGTGAGTTTGCGGCTCTCGCAAACTCACTGTCTTATTTATACGAAAAGGCTGTCAGGTGGAGCCGTGCTTGCATGAGCGCACAGGTGACGGCCGGCAAGGCAATTGAACAGGGCTTTTTCCCTGCCTGATCACAGGAACGGCTGCAAAGGCCTTCGCGGGATCCGTCTTAAAGGGCGCACCGGGATCTGCGGCTGCGGCGCAAACACGAAATTACAGGAGGAGCAGAGTAGACATGCAGGACAATTACGAAGATTTCAAAGCCGAGATCATGAAGATGACGAAGATCGATCTGAATTCCTACAAGGAAAAGCAGATGAAGCGCCGGATCGATTCGCTGATCACAAAGAACGGGATCAAAGGCTATCCGAACTATGTGCAGGCTCTGAAGACCAACTCGGACATTTTTGATGAATTCATCAATTATATCACCATCAATGTTTCCGAATTTTACCGGAATCCGGATCAGTGGAAGCTGATGGATCAGCAGTTTATCCCGGATCTGATCAAGCGCTTCGGAAAGAACCTGAAAGTCTGGAGTGCGGCCTGCTCCACCGGAGATGAGCCCTATTCCCTGGTTATGGCTTTCTCCAGGCATATCCCGATGAATCAGATCAAGATCCTGGCAACGGACCTGGACAAGACCGTCATCGGCAAGGCAAAGGTGGGTCTTTATTCCGCAAAGAGCATCACAGGTGTGCCGGCGGATCTGAAGAAACAGTACTTTACCCAGGTGGGGCCCTCCTATCAGATCTCCGATGAGATCAAAAAGCATGTGACCTTTAAGGAGCATAATCTGTTAAAGGACCGTTATGATACGAATTACGACTTCATCATCTGCCGCAACGTGCTGATCTATTTTACGGATGAGGCAAAGAATGAGGTATTCGCGAAGTTCGCAAATTCCCTGAAGTCCGGCGGACTGCTCTTTATCGGAAGTACGGAGCAGATCATGAACTACAAGGAGATCGGCCTCGCAAGAGAGAATTCCTTCTATTACAGAAAGATCTGACCTTCGGGAAAGAAAACGGGAAAAGCCCCAAAGCAAGGCTCCGGCGGAAGGCCGGTGCGCGGGGGGGACCGGAAGAACAAAAAATCCGGCAGGCGCTTTGAAGCGTTTGCCGGTTTTTTTATATCGCAGAGCCGCCGAAAGGAAGATGTCAGCTAAAGCTGTCCGGCGGCTCGCTAGGCGGGGAGGGAGCGATTTCATCTTCCCTGCCCGATTAAATCCTCAGGCTTCCGTAAATTTCAGAATGATCTCCATCAGGTGGAAAGCATATCTGGAAAAGATCTCCGGATTGTTCTTGATCTCCTCGGTCAGCTCGAAATACATGGTCTTGTCCCGGTAGTTTTCGTAAAAAACGGGAGATACGATCTCGCTCCACTCCGGCAGGAAGCAGCCCTTCTTTTTGGTATAGCAGTTTGAGGGCCTGGCCTGTTCGCGGTGCTGCTTATCCACATAGACCCCCACGGATTTATGCACCGCCTTGTCTTCCTCCGGGAGATAATAATATTCCAGATAATTCGGATAAAAGAATTTCAGCACTCCCATATAAACGGCCACCCGGATCTTGCCCCGGGTCCCGCCGAGCATCATATAGCAGTCTGCGAAGCCGCAGGAGACCGGCACCGGGATGGAGCGGGAAAGAGAAAATTCTATGATAAGCTCGCTCCGTTTGACTCCGTTATAATCCTTATAATGATTGCGGGAGGCGGATTCGGCCTTTACCGGAGCGTTAAAGACATCGCTGTAGGAGAGCACCGGAGTCAGGCGCATCATTCCCGCCACATCGTCATAGTTATGCTGCAGCAGCAGATTCAGGGCGAATTCCCCCGGCTTTTCGATGTATTCCGCATAGACTGCGATCAGTTCCTTCCCGGATTTTTCATCGTCACGGCTGATGCCCAGAAACCCCTCCACGGTTTTCT
This sequence comes from uncultured Lachnospiraceae bacterium, assembly GCA_902782575.1. Taxonomy (GTDB): domain Bacteria; phylum Bacillota; class Clostridia; order Lachnospirales; family Lachnospiraceae; genus NK4A144. Next base: position 452 of record CACZNS010000252.1, on the reverse strand, counting down.
GCTTCATGTCCGGGAGAGAGAAGAGGGTTTTGTAGGGACGGATGCGCCGGTACAGGTCGATGCCCGTGAAATGCTCAAAGCTGTAGGGCATGTCGTAATATTCGCACCGCTTCTGAAGGAAGGGAATGTCGAATTTATTGCCGTTGTAGGTGATCAGGGTATTGTAGTTCAGAGCAAAATTAAAAAAGGAATAGATCAGCTTTTCTTCCTCGCTGATGTCATCGGCGAAGAACTGAATGGTCTTAAACTGTCCATCCTTAAAATATCCGCATCCGATCAGGTAGATACAGGCGCTCTCGGGAGAGAGGCCGGTGGTTTCGATGTCCAGCCAGAGCAGGCGCTCCGTTTCTCCGAGCTCCTCGAGAGGATAATCGATCTTCAGACCGGATATGGTATTTTTCAGTGTCCTCATAAAAAACTCCAGACGGAAATCCGTAATGTGATATAATAGG
>CACZNS010000251.1 GCA_902782575.1 uncultured Lachnospiraceae bacterium | reverse complement strand
GGCACATTCTGTCTGTTCTATGCCTGACGAAGTCTGTTTGAAGAACTCATATAATTCACTTATATTCCCATTCACGATCGTATCTGCATCCAGATACAGTACCCTCTCTATGTTTTCCTCCAAAAAATACGGCAGGAACAGCCTCAAGTTTGCTGAATACGACCCCCGATATGATGGCAGTCCCCAGGCCTTCAGCTTCTCAATGATCTCACCGGTTTCCCTGAATTCGATCTTCTGTCCATACCGTTCAGCAAGCTCATGAAATTTTTTAACCGAGTCTTCCGAAAGCCCTTCGCCCAATATGTAGACCGTAATCTGCTCTATTTTATTGTTCTCAAAAAGCGATGTTACGGAAACCCCCGCATACGGAGCGTATTTTTCGTTGAACTGATAAAGCACTCTCATTGAACTTATTAGTTTCCCGCACCCAGATGTCATCCAGTATTTCAGCCATTCTTTCTTGGATTTGCCCTTCTGTAAAATGTGTTTTTGGAAATCCCGAGTAGCTTTGCAGCCTCCATACCGGATATTTCATGCTTCACCCAACGCGTATAAACCCGATCAAACTTTTCCGGCATTTCAATCCTGGGTCTTCCGAATTGAACACCCTGCTCCTTGGCCCTGGCAATACCCCGATTCACTGTATCTCTCCGTCTGGCCTTCTCGTCCTTAGCAATACTGTCGATCAGCTGTTGTACAGCTTCAGCAAACAGGAATTGCTTTTCCTGATCTGATTCCACATCCCTTCTTGTATCAACCAAAGGAGCATCAATTAGTGTTATATAAACTCCAAGATTATGTGTCAGTTCCTTCCACTCTTCTCCAACCTCCATATATGTCCTACCAAGCCGATCCAGCGAAACAACGTAGAGTAAATCTCCTTTTGAAAGCCTTTGTTTCAAAAGATGAAGCTGTTTTCGCTCGGAACGGAAATCCATAAGATGATCGATATATACGTTCTCAGGAGGAATATCCATTTTTCCCATTTTCATTTTCTGGAGCTCCTCGCTCTGAGAATGATTGGAAACACATACATACCCGTATACTTCAGACATTCTCCCTCCGATAAATACTCAAAGTACATCTGCATCCGAACACAAAAAAATCAATTTGATCTATTTTACCGACAATTATACTACGCTTCGTAGTTATTTTAAAGCGTAATACTACATTTCATTACTCTTCTTGCATTCTCTCACTTTATAATTTTGTTAGAGAGGGAATACTATGGCCAATATTTCTTTGAATAACAAGCTGAAACAACTGAGAAAAGCGAACCACTATACACAAGCGCAGGTTGCAGAATACTTAGATGTAGTACAGCAGACCTATTCCCATTATGAGAATGGAAGGAGGCTCCCGGATCTGGAAACTCTTTATAAGCTGGCAAAATACTATGACGTCCCTATCGAAACCTTTGTCAACACAAACGATGATGCTTCCGAATCATCTTTGCAGAGCGGCAGACCCTTAGGAAATGAGCTCGGCGATTATCTGGATTACATCAACGAACCGGGAAACCAAAAAAAGTACCGGTTCTTAAACCGGTACGAAAAAGAGATGTTGTATTATTATGAAATGCTGACCCCCGAAGATCAGGAAGAGATGATCGAGATTGCGCGCCTCAAGATCAGACGCAAATCGTGCTCTCGTTCACAAGCCTTTTGATGTTTGACGCGTTCGCGACTTTTTGCACATCTTTTCCGTTTACGATCACGAGGGTAGGCGCCTGCATCACCCCGTAGCGCTTTGCAAGATCCGCATTTTCCTCCGCGTCGATCTCCACATAGGGCAGGGGCGACTCCTTCAGCAGACTCTTGACCATCCTGCAGTTCGGACAGGTTTTGGTCGTAAAGAGATAGGTCACCTTTTCAAGCGGCGCGATCTCCACATCCACATTCTCAGTCCCTTCGGCATCCGTTTTCTTGGAAAGCGTTACGATACTGGCTGTCGGCTTTTTCAGGCAGCTTCTGTCAATATCATAGAGCTTCCTGTCTTCAAACTCCTGCAGCTTTCCGTCGTTCCAGTTGGATACCGGCCGGTAATAGCCCGTGATCCGGCTGTAGACCTCCGTAGGCTTTCCGCAGTGAGGGCATACCTTCTGCTCTCCGGAAAGATACCCGTGCTCCCTGCAGATCGAATAGGTCGGGGAAAGAGTATAATACGGAAGCTTGTAATTATCCGAGATCGTCTTCACCAGATTTGCCGCCGCTTTCCAGTCCGGGAGCTTCTCTCCGAGAAAGGCGTGGAACACCGTACCGGATGTATAAAGCGTCTGCAGCTCATCCTGGATGTCGAGGGCATCGAAGATATCATAGGTATATCCCACCGGCAGATGGGAGGAGTTCGTATAATAAGGCGTCTCTCCCGGCTTCCCTGCCGTTTTGATGTTCGGATATTGCATTTTATCGTGCTTCGCAAGGCGGTAAGATGTACTCTCCGCCGGCGTAGCCTCCAGATTGTAAAGATCCCCGTACTTTTCCTGATAATCCTTCAGGCGCTCACGCATATGGTTCAGCACCTTTTTGGTGAATTCCTGGGTCTTCTTCGAGGTCAGATCCTCTCTGAGCCAGTTTGCGTTTAAGCCCACCTCGCTCATGCCGATCAGGCCGATGGTGCTGAAATGATTCTTGAAGGTGCCCAAATAACGCTTGGTATAGGGATACAGGCCTTCGTTCAGCAGCTTGGTCACCACGTCCCTCTTCACCTTGAGAGATCTGGCCGCCACGTCCATCATGTGATTCAGTCTGCGGAAGAAATCGTCTTCATTGGCGGACAGATAAGCGATCCGCGGCATATTGACGGTGACCACACCGATGGAGCCCGTGGACTCACCCGAGCCGAAGAAGCCTCCGCTCTTTTTCCGGAGCTCCCGCAGATCCAGTCTCAGCCTGCAGCACATCGAACGGATATCGGACGGCTGCATGTCGGAATTCACATAATTGGAAAAATAAGGTGTGCCGTATTTGCTCGTCATCTCAAAGAGCAGACGGTTATTCTCCGTATCGGACCAGTCGAAATCCCTGGTAATGGAATAGGTCGGGATCGGATACTGGAAGCCGCATCCGTTGGCATCGCCTTCGATCATCGTCTCGATGAAGGCCTTGTTGACCATATCCATTTCCTTCTTGCAGTCTTTATAGCAGAAATCCTGTTCCACTCCTCCTACGATGCAGGGAAGCTCCGCCAGATCCTCCGGTACCGTCCAGTCCAGTGTGATATTGGAAAACGGCGCCTGGGTTCCCCAGCGGGAAGGTGTGTTCACTCCGTATACAAAGGATTCGACCGCCTGCTTCACTTCCTTGTAGGAAAGCTTATCCGTCTTTACAAAAGGCGCCAGATAGGTATCAAATGAAGAAAATGCCTGTGCCCCGGCCCATTCGTTCTGCATGATCCCGAGGAAGTTCACCATCTGGTTGCAGAGGGTGGAAAGATGCTTCGCCGGTGAGGAAGAGATCTTACCGTTGATGCCGCCGAGTCCTTCCTGGATCAGCTGCTTTAAGGACCAGCCCGCACAGTAGCCCGTGAGCATGGAAAGATCATGGATATGAATGTCACAGTTGCGGTGCGCATCCGCGATCTCCTGATCGTAGATCTCGGACAGCCAGTAATTTGCCGTGACAGCCCCGGAATTGGACAGGATCAGCCCGCCTACCGAGTAGGTCACCGTGGAGTTTTCCTTAACCCGCCAGTCCTCCACCTTTACATAGGAATTCACCACATCCCGGTAGTTCAGGATCGCCGCGTTCATGTTGCGGACCTTCTCCCGCTGTTTGCGGTACAGGATATAAGCCTTCGCCACATCGGTAAAGCCGGCCTGATTCAAAACCGTCTCCACCGAATCCTGGATATCCTCCACCGTGATCTGGCCGTTTCTGATCTTATCCTGAAAATTTGCCGTGACGCGCAGCGCGAGCAGATCGATGATGTCGTTATTATACTGCTTCTCACACGCGACAAATGCCTTCATGATCGCGTCATTAATCTTGGTCAGATTGAAATCCGCCTTCTGACCGTCCCGCTTGATCACACTGAACATACTGGAAATTGCCCCCTTTTCCCGATGTGTTATGTTAATAACTCTCCATGAAACCGATAGATTTTATGTAAACTCCCTTTTCAGCCGGACCGGCAAAAGCTCGAAAATCCGCTGACATTCTCAATGATAACATCACTTTGTGGTCAAGTCAAGTTGTATACACTATATCTTGTGGTTTTTATGTAACCCGGTAGACATATTGCGGTGCAAAAAAACCGGCCTTTCGGTCGGTTTCTCAAGTTACTGCGGCGGGGCTTTCCGATGTTTTTATCTTGTTTCCAGAAATCTGCTCTCCCGGACCGCCGCCTCGTCGTCTGGATAAACGGACAGATAAGCATCCATCAGCACCGAAGCCTGGTCAAAATCCGTAAGATATTCATACGCAACGATCTGATTATACAGCAGAGTCTGCTCATATTCGTTATCCGGTATGGAAAGACCCTGATTAAACGCATTCAGCGCTCCGTTATAGTCGCCCATATCCAGGCAGCAGAGTCCCAGCTGATTGCAGACCTCCACGTCCGAAGGATTCTCCTCCAGATAAGCCCTGTAGAGGGACGCCGCATAATTCGTATCGCCAAGCGCCTCATAGGTCCGGCCGAGATACAGGGTCACGTTTCCGCCCGCCCCCTCGTTGCGTGCGGCCTCCAGCGCGTCCTTTGCCTTGTCGTAATCCTCCATGCAGTAATACAGCTTGCCCTTCTGGAGGTTTGTCAGCTTGGTGTTCAGCTCCATCGCGTTTTTCAGATAAACGCTCCCGTCCTCCTTCAGGCCGCTCTGATTCAGACTCTCATAGATCTGGATATACAGATCCGGATCGTCCCGTCTCAGGCTGACTGCCCGGTTGAAGTCCGCCAGGGCATTGTCTCTTTCGCCCAGCTTGAGCTCCGTTTTCCCCCGCTGCAGAAACGCATCGCTTTCTTCGGGATAAAGACTGATGATCGCGGAGTAGGTATCCTTCGCCCCCTCCACGTCCCCGCTCCTGTATTGTGCCACCGCCAGATAGTAGGAGCTGTCCACGTCCAGCCTTCTCACATAGCCTGAGTTGGCGGATAAGGCCCGGATGAATTCATCCACCGCCCCGTCGTAATCCGCAAGCCCCATATCGGCCAAAGCCCTTGCGCGATGCAGAAGCTGTTCATCCTCTCCCGCCTTTTCCGCGTTCTCAAGCAGCTCCAGCGCGCCGGCATAGTCTCCCGCTTCCACCGCGGCCGCCGCCTCATCCGTAATGGCGTGCTTTCCGGGAAAGGCACAGCCGCCCAAAAGCAGCACTGTTATCAATACCGCCGGCAGATACCTTCTATGCTTCATCTTCCGTACCGCTTTTATGGATCCGGTAACAGTTTTTCCCGGCTTCTTTTGCTTCATACAGCGCATCATCCGCCGATTTGTACAGCGATTCGAAATCCTCTCCGTCTATTCCGAAATAGGCGATCCCGATGGAACAGCTGATGGACACCGCGATATCGCCCTGGGAAAAGGTATGGCGGATCCGGCTGTTCAGCTTTTCGGCCCTCTCCTCCGTGATGGACGGTGTCGTATGCTTCATAAAGACCATAAATTCGTCGCCGCCGACACGTCCCACATAATCCGAATCCCGGAACGTATCCCGGATGGATGAAGCCACAAACTGGATCACCTTATCCCCGTACTGATGCCCCAGCTGGTCATTCACACTCTTAAAATTATCCGTATCGATCATGAGGAGCGCATGGCAGACACCGATATCGCACTCCTCCAGATATTTCTCAACCTCGGAACGCATGGTCACCTTATTCAAAAGCCCGGTCATCATGTCCATTTCGACCTTGGCCTTCAGTGCTTCCTGCTCCGCCTTCTCCTGGGTGATATCCTTCGCCGAGCCCACGATCCGGTAGATCTTCTCCGTCTCGTCCGCAAAGGAGGCAAAATTCAGACGGTACCATACATGCCGCCCTTCCTCGCCGTAAATGCGATACTCCACCACACCCTTAAAGGGCTTCTCCAACGCCTCCATCATCAGAGCCTCAAAGGTCGGGTAATCCTCCCGGTAGATCACATCCGGCAGATATCCTCCCTTTACGCAGTCTTTGGTGGTCCTGCGGTTCCCGTTCGCATCCCGCAGGGAACTCATCAGTGTATCCGTAAGGACATTGTAGTCGTATGTGATATTGTCCGTCGCCTCCTCCAGGAGCGCGTAGCGTTCTGATTCTTCCTTTAACTGCCTGTTCCGGATGGCAAGCTGCTTCTGGGCAAGCTGCTCATTTGTCACATCGTTCAGGATGGCGTAAAAGATCCTTCTGCCGTCCGCTTCCTTTACAAGCCTTGCCCGGTGCGAGATCCAGACCACATTCCCCATCAGATCCAGCACTCTGTAGCGAAGCTCCACGTGGTCAAAAAAACGCAGCTGATCCGCCACCTGTTCCCTGACCTGGGCCCGGTCCTCCTTCATGACGAACAGATCGAAATTATTGTAAAAATGCTCCCGAAACTGCTCTTCGGAACAGGAAAACGTTGACAGGCATCCGTCGCTGACATAGTCGATCTTTCCGGTTTCGGCATCGTAGACGATGACGCCTCCCGGAATACTGTCTAACAGGATGTGAAATTTTTTATTTAAGTCTTCCAGCTCTTTTTTTAACTGTTCGGCTGTTTCGGCGGTATGCTCGTCCTCAACAGGTATAACCAATGCTGCAACCTCCAGTGTTCAACGTGTAGTATTATTATGATGTCCGGGTAAAAGGTCATAGCGCGTTCAAAGCTGTCTGATAAGCATTATGACTTTGCGAATGATTTATAATTGCGAAAGCTGCTTTAGCAACAGACCGATCCGTGACATCAGTCGGGTAAAGAATACCCTCTGACCCCGGCGTTATTATTGTAAAGCATCCAAAAAAGTGTGTCAATGCGGCATCCCGCCGTTATCCGGCATCACTCATCCTTGCCAGCTTCTCCGCCTGATCCGCCGCGATCAGCGCGTCAATGATCTCCTGCAGGTCCCCGTTCATGATATCTCCTATCCTGTAAAGGGTCAGCTTGATCCTGTGATCCGTTACGCGGCCCTGAGGAAAATTGTAGGTCCTGATCTTTTCCGAACGGTCTCCCGTGCCGATCTGGCTCCGTCTTGCCGCAGACTCCTCATCCTGCCTCTTCTGAAGCTCCATATCATAAAGCTTGGAGCGCAGCAGCGCAAATGCCTTGGCCTTATTCTGGATCTGGGATTTCTCCGTCTGGGAATAAATAACGATCCCTGTCGGATAATGCGTCAGACGGACGGCGGAATCCGTCGTATTGACACACTGCCCGCCGTTTCCGGATGCCCGCATCACATCGATCCGGATATCCTTTTCGTCGATCTGCACATCCACATCCTCGGCCTCCGGCATCACGGCAACCGTGATCGTCGAGGTATGGATCCGGCCTCCGGACTCCGTTTCCGGCACCCGCTGCACCCTGTGGACGCCCGACTCATATTTCATCACGGAGTAGGCTCCGGCTCCGTTTATCATAAAGGAAACGTTTTTCATTCCTCCGATCCCGGTTTCCTCGCACTCCACCAGCTCGACCTTCCAGCCCCTGCTCTCCGCGTAATGCACGTACATACGGTAGATCTCGGCGGCAAACAGGGCTGCCTCATCTCCGCCGGCCCCCGCCCGGATCTCGACGATCACGTTTCTCCCGTCGTTTTCATCCTTCGGCAGCAGCAGGAGCTTCAGCGCATCCTCCAGCTCCGGCTCCCTCTTTCTCGCATCCGAAAGCTCCTCCCTCGCAAGCGCCTTCATCTCCTCATCGCTCTCCTCCTCGATCAGGGCAAGCGCCTCCTCGATGCTTTTCTGATTATTCCGGTACTCGCGGTACTTTTCCACAAGCGGGGTCAGCTCTGCCTGCTCCCGCATAAGCTTCATATATCGCCTGCTGTCGCTTGCCGCATCCGGCTCGGAGACCATCCGTGTGATCTCTTCATATTTTTTCTCGATATCCTCTACCTGTTCAAACATGATAAAACCCTTTCGTTTCCGGCATAATCCTTTTTGATCCTTACATCTCTGTATCCCTTTTCCTCAAAGATCCGCCTGACCGCTTCTCCCTGATCATAGCCGATCTCCAGCAGGATCCTGCCTTCTCCGGCAAGATACCGGTATGCCTCTCCGGCTATTGCCCGGTAAAAAGCAAGTCCGTCCTCCAGGCCGTCCAGAGCCATCCTCGGCTCATGGTCCCTTACCTCCTCCTCCAGTTCTTCGATCACGGCCGTCCGGATATAGGGCGGATTGGAGATGAGCACATCAAACGTCCCGCTGATCCGTTCAAACAGATCGCTTTTGCAGAACCTCACCGTTCCCCGGAGCCTTCCCTGCTCTGCAAGCCTCTCCGCATTCCTCTCTGCCACCTTAAGGGCGGCATCCGAAAGATCCGATCCCGTCCCGGAGATATTGTTTTTATAGCACATGACCGAAAGCAGGATACAGCCGGAGCCGGTACAGAGATCCAGCACCTCCGCCCCGTCATCCGTCACGATCAGAGCCTCCTCTGTCAGAAACTCCGTATCGACCCTGGGGATCAGGACATTCTCATCGACTTCAAACCGGAGGCCCATAAACTCCGTCTCTCCGGTAATATACTGCAGGGGAATGTGTGCTTTCCGTCTGTCAATATAGTTAACATAATTTTCAATTATGTCACCTTCAACTTCCGTATCTCCATGGACTGACAAAAACGTCCTGTCCTTCCCGGACAGAAAATTGAGAAGCAGATACGCATCCGTTTTCGCATCCCGGATCCCGGCTTCCCGAAGCTCCGTTTCTCCCTGCTTAAGCAGCCCGGCATAAGTCATTTTTCAACCCCCACCGTACCGCAGCATTTATGCGCGGTACGGATATCCATAGATTATTGATTTTCATCAGAAAATCAATAATCGTACTCGACCGACTCCTGCCGAAGGCAGGGGGAGTCCCGCGGAAGGCGGGATTTTTGCGGACAATTTCCGATTTCGTCCGCAAAAAGTCATAAGAATTTGAAAGTTTACTTTCAGGCGCCCTTTCCGAAGTTTTCCTTCAGATATTCCCGCCAGTCAAAGACCTCCTCCACAGACCGGATCGCGACCTGAAGCATCTCGCTGTCCGGCTCGCTGGTGGTCAGCCGCTGCATCCAGAGTCCGGGGACGCTGAGGGCCCGGATAAGCGGGTTCGTGCTCCTGCCCGCTGCCCGGATAAATTCATAGGCGACACCCGCCACCACCGGGATCAGGACGATCCTGAGCAGGACCTTTAAGATCCGGTCAGGGGTCTGGATAAATGCGAAAAAGATGATCGAAACCACCATTACATAAAGAAGGAAGCTGGTCCCGCACCGTCTGTGCTCCCTGGATGCCTTCGCCGCGTTCTCCACCGTCAGCTCCATGCCCGATTCGATGCAGTTGATGCATTTATGCTCTGCCCCGTGATACATGAAAACCCGCCGGATATCCTGCATCAGGGATATCAGCTTTATATAGACCACAAAGATCAGAAGCCGTATCACTCCTTCGATCAGAGAAAGCACATACCCGTTTGAGATGATCCCCTTAAAAAACTGGGACAGGAAGTAGGGCAGGATCATAAAAAGCCCGAGAGCGATCACCACCGATACAATGGTGACAAGAACGGAAACAAAGCCCTCGGATGTATCCTTCTTCTTTCCCTTTTCTTCCTTCTCTTCCTTTTCCCCCTGCTTTCCGTCCTTTGCCTCCTCCTCTTCCATGTAAATGTCCGAGGAAAAATTCAATGTCCGCATCCCCAGCACCAGGGAGTCGATAAAGGAAAGCACACCTCTTAAGATCGGGATCTTATACACTGTTTTATTGTGCAGGATCCCTTCATAGGTATCCTTCTTCACGACGATCTCACCGTTCTGACGGCGTACAGCCACCGCATAGTCATCCTTGTTGCGCATCATAACGCCTTCCAGAACTGCCTGTCCGCCTATTCCGGAATACTTGATGCCGCTGATCCCGCAGCTTTCGGGAGAGATCCCCTCCGGCTTATTTGATTTCCCCATTATGTAAACCTCTTAAGGTAGAAAAAGACCGTCAGAAACATAGATTGCTCCTGACGGTCCTTACGCTTGCTACTTCTGATTGTACTTCTTGTTGAATTTCTCGATCCGGCCGTCCGCACGGGCGATCTTCTGCTGCCCTGTATAGAACGGATGGCATTTGGAACAGATCTCGACTTTGATCTCAGGCTTTGTGGAGCCTACCGTAAAGGTATTGCCGCAGTGGCAGGTGACCTTTGCCTGAAAGTATTCCGGCTGAATATCTGCTTTCATCTCTTTGTCCTTTCCGTCGGCCGTAGATTTCTGACCCGCGGCCATTTATTCTCCTCATGTTACCGCCCGCCAGAACCGTTTCCGGAGGATCCGGTATCATGCTCCGGCTGTTTTGACGAGCAGAAAATATATTAACACAGCACGGCAGATAATGCAAGCCCTTACCGGATCAGCAAATGATATCCCGATAATACATCCTGACGATGCTGTAGGGCATCCTGACCTGCCTGCCGCTTCCGCCGGTCATCAGGAACAGTGCTTCGTCCAGTGCCTTCCTTCCGATCGAATAAAAATCCTGCTGAACCGTATTCATCTGCTTGCCCACATATCCCATGAGCGTGATCCCGTCAAAGCCGCAGACGGGGCGGAAAATATCCATTTCGATCAGAGCATTCATCGCGCCGATCGCCATCAGGTCCGATGCGCAGACCACGCAGTCCTTATTCTTCGCATATCGGAAGGCGATATTCCGGGCTTCCAGCTCAGAGAAATTACCGTAGCGGACCGTATAGGAAAGCCCCAGCTCTCCGGCCAGCTTCTTCATTCCGCTGATCCGCTCATCCGTAACATAGCCGTCCCGTCTCCCCGCGATATAAAGGACCCGCCTGCAGGTATCATCCAGCACGGTTTTCCTGGCCACATCGTACTGAGCCTGCTCATGATCGATGCTTACGGTCGATGTCCGCTCATTGACGATGGGCGCATCGATCACCACACAGGAAAAGAGCTGCCGGCCGATCACCTCGTGCCAGACCTTCTCCTTTTTGGAGATCCCGAAGATGATGATCCCCGTGATGTTCTGGGACTTCAGATCACGGATGATCTCGTCGGCGCTTCTTCCCTCCAGCATGGAAAAGAAAAAGGTCACGACCTCCGTATCCGTTTCCTGAGCCCGGTCCAGCGCTCCCAGAAGATACTGCATAAAGATCTGGTCGATGGCATGCGTCTGCCTCTTCGGATCCAAAAGCAGCGCCACCCGCATCTTGTTCTTGCTGGAAAGAGCGGAAGCGATGGAGTTCGGAACGAAATCAAGCTCCGCGATCGCCGCGTTGACTCTCTCCTTTGTCTCCTCCGATACATTCGGGTAATGATTCAATACCTTGGATACGGTCGAGATCGCAACACCGGCTTTCCTTGCCACATCCCGGATCGACGCCATTCCTACAGCACCTGCCGGATCGCGTTCAGGAAGTCTCCGTATTCTTCAAAGGCCTGCAGATCCGGATTGTCCTTTTTGATCTGCTCCGTACTGCGGAAGAGGAATCCGGTTTTGCCTGCGCGGATCATGCCCAGATCGTTAAAGCTGTCCCCTGCCGCGATGGTCTCAAAGCCGATGGACTGCAGCGCCTTCACGGTAGTGAGCTTCGACTGCTCCACCCGCATCTGAAATCCCGAGATCGTACCGTCCTGTGCCACCTCGAGGGTATTGCAGAAAAGTGTGGGCCAGCCAAGCTTCTCCATCAGCGGCTTTGCAAACTGTGTAAAGGTATCGCTGATAATGATCACCTGCGTCAGCGACCGCAGCTCGTCCAGAAACTCCTTTGCCCCTGGAAGAGGGTCGATCTTCTGGATCGTCTCCTGTATTTCCTTTAACCCGAGACCGTGTTCCTTCAGGATATCAAGTCTGAACCGCATCAGCTTATCATAATCCG
>CACZNS010000250.1 GCA_902782575.1 uncultured Lachnospiraceae bacterium | reverse complement strand
TCCGTAATATCTGAGTGGTATAGGCAGATGGAGAAGCAGCTCAAGTAGATTGCCACAAAGATAGGTCAATTCATAGGTCAATAAGTCAATGATAAAGCTCAGATATCGTTGATATTGCAACGGGCATGGAAAGGGTACGGACGGACTCTGACTCCGTCATTTCCAGGTTCGAGCCCTGGTAGCCCTGTAAAAAGGAACCGGTTCTCCGGTTCCTTTTTTTGCCATAAAGCCGTCAAACCGGCCCTGTACTTTTTCTGATCAACAAAGAAATTTAAAAAACGGATGAAACATGTTATAATCTCAAACGAATCTGTCAGAAAAACGATCGGAACAAAAGAGGATGTTATCTGTTGAATACTCTTTATAAACAGGGAAGGGATCGTTTATCATCAGAAGTGCGCTCGCTGTGGAAAAGACGGACAGAAGAAACCGATATGTCATTGGCGAAAGCCGGAAAGGAAACAAAATGTCAAACAAAGAAATTCCCTACAAAGTCTATCTTTCAGAGGATGAGATTCCGAAGGAATGGTACAATGTCCGCGCCGATATGAAAAACAAACCCGCTCCGCTGATCCATCCCGGGACCCACAAGCCCCTTTCGGTGGAGGAAATGGAGCCGATCTTCTGCAGGGAGCTTTGCGAGCAGGAGCTGGATAACGATACCCGTTTGATCCCGATCCCGAAGGAGATACAGGATTTTTACAAAATGTATCGTCCGTCTCCGCTGGTCAGGGCATATTGTCTGGAGAAAAAGCTGGATACACCGGCTCATATCTATTATAAATTTGAGGGAAACAATACAAGCGGAAGCCATAAACTGAATTCTGCGATCGCCCAGGCCTATTACGCAAAGAATCAGGGTCTGAAGGGTGTTACAACAGAAACGGGAGCCGGTCAGTGGGGTACGGCACTTTCCATGGCCTGCTCTTATTTTGATATTGACTGCAAGGTTTATATGGTAAAGGTTTCGTATGAGCAGAAGCCGTTCAGAAGAGAGGTCATGAGGACCTACGGCGCAGATGTGACGCCGTCTCCTTCGGATACGACAAATGTCGGAAGGCAGATCCTTAAGGAATTTCCGGGTACGACCGGCAGTCTCGGATGTGCCATTTCGGAGGCTGTTGAAGCTGCCACATCCACAGAAGGGTACCGTTATGTCCTCGGCAGTGTCTTAAATCAGGTACTGCTGCATCAGTCCGTGATCGGAGTAGAGGCAAAAAAGGCGTTTGAGAAGATCGGTGTGAAGCCGGACGTGATCATCGGCTGTGCGGGCGGCGGTTCCAATCTTGGGGGCCTGATCTCTCCGTTTATGGGTGAGAAGCTGCGCGGGGAAGCGGATTATCGGATCATAGCGGTTGAACCGGCATCCTGTCCGAGCCTTACCCGCGGAAAATTTGTGTATGATTTCTGCGACACGGGTCATGTTACTCCGCTGGCTAAGATGTATACACTCGGTTCGGAGTTCATCCCCTCCGCAAACCATGCCGGAGGCTTAAGATATCACGGGATGAGTCCGATCCTGTCGCAGCTCTATCATGACGGATATATGGAGGCAAGAACCGCGGAGCAGACATCTGTCTTTGAGGCAGCGGAGGAATTTGCGAGAGTGGAAGGGATCCTTCCCGCACCGGAGAGCAGCCATGCGATCAGAGCTGCGATCGATGAAGCGCTTAAGTGCAAGGAGACCGGCGAAGAGAAAAACATCCTCTTCGGACTGACCGGAACCGGCTACTTTGATCTGGTGGCTTATCAAAAATATAACGACGGAGAGATGAGCGATTATATTCCCACAGATGAGGATCTGGAGGCAGGCTTCGCGAAGATACCGGATACAGGCGATGTACAGTTTTGACACGCGGGTCAGATACAGTGAAACGGACGATAAGGAAAAACTGACGCTGCTGGCTATCCTGAATTATTTTCAGGATTGTACGACCTTTCAGTCAGAGGATCTCGGCATCGGATTGGATCAGCTGAAAAAATGGGGATGCTTCTGGGTTTTGAATTACTGGCAGATTGATGTATACAGATATCCCCGTCTCTGTGAAAGGATCCGGGTCGGAACGTATCCTTATGCCTGCAAAGGCTTTATCGGCAGCAGGAATTTTACACTGGACGATGAAAAGGGAGAAAGGCTTGCGGCTGCAAACAGTATCTGGACCTATCTCTCCATCGAAAAGGGCACGCCGGTCCATATACCGGCAGAGATAATCGGGGCATATTCGATCGACGGTCAGATCGAGATGGAGTATGAACCGAGGAAGATCCGGATCGATGGAGCGATCGCCGGACGGGAGGAAGAACCGTTTGATGTAAAGCAGTATCATCTGGATGCCAACCACCACGTTAATAACGGTCAATATGTCAAAATGGCAATGGATTATCTTCCCTGGGACTTTTCCGTGGACAGGATGCGTGCGGAATATCGGAATGCCGCGTATCTGGGAGACAGGATCTGTCCGGTTGTTTACGAAAGCAGAGATTATACGGCAGTCAGTCTGAATCGGGAAAACGGCGTGCCGTATACCGTGGTTGAGTTTAAATGCTTGAATTAGGAAAAATACAGAAACTGAAGATCGTTAAGAAAGTCCGCTTCGGAGTGTATCTTGCAGAGGAGGGGCGGGAGGAGGAAAAGGTGCTTCTTCCCGCAAAGCAGGTTCCCGGGCAGGCAGAGGTCGGAGATGAGGCAGAGGTGTTTTTGTTCCGGGATTCCGAGGACAGGCTGATCGCCACGGTCAATCGGCCTTACCTGACATTGGGGCAGCCTGCTGTTCTTACCTGTAAGGATGCGGGAGAGATCGGAGCTTTTCTGGATATGGGTCTGGAGAGAGACCTGCTGCTGCCGTACCGGGAAATGACTCATCCGGTAAAGACCGGGGATCGATGCCTGGTGGTAATGTATATTGATAAGAGCGGGCGGCTTGCGGCAACCGAAAAGGTTTATGAATATCTTCAGACGGACAGTCCTTATCGGAAGGATGATGAAGTCGAGGGGACGCTGTATGAGATCAGTGAGGAGTTTGGAGCGTTTGTCGCGGTAGATGATCGCTACTCGGCCCTGATCCCGAAAAGGGAGTGGACGGATGAATACCCTTGCGGAAGCCGTATCAAAGCAAGGGTGGCAGATGTCAAGCCGGATGGAAAGCTGACATTGTCCATAAGGAAAAAGGCATATCTGCAGCTGGAGGATGATGCAAAGGAGCTGCTGAAGCTGATGGAGAAGGACGGCTTTCTGCCGTTTACCGACAAAGCAGACCCGGATCTGATCAGAAGGGAATGCAGGATGAGCAAAAATGCGTTTAAGCGGGCTGTCGGTCATTTATTAAAAGAAAATGTTGTCAGAATCACAGAAGAAAGGATAGAGAAAATATGAAAGTGATCAGTTCTGAAAAGGCACCGTCGGCGATCGGTCCGTATTCACAGGCTGTGGTCAGGGGAGAGATGGTTTATACTTCAGGCGTGATCCCGGCTTCACCAAAGACCGGCGAGATCATAGGCAGATCCGCTGCAGAGCAGGCGGAGCAAGCCTTTGCCAATCTCTCGGGACTTCTTGATGATGCGGGAAGTTCGATCGGAAAAGTGATCAAGACCACGGTTTTTATCAAAAATATGGATGATTTTGCAAAGATCAATGAGGTATATGCAAGGTATTTCCAAGAACCGTACCCTGCCAGAAGCTGTGTTGAGGTGGCGCGGCTGCCAAAGGATGTGCTGATCGAGATCGAGGCCATCGCTGAGATCGGGGATTGACAGAGGATGCGGTTTGTGATAAAACACAACAGAACCGAAAAGAGAAGAAAAAGGAGGTAACAGAATGAAAGTACAGAATATTTCAAATATCGATCAGTTTTTTAAGACCATCGATCAGTGCAAAGGAAAAGTTGAGCTGGTGACCGGCGAGGGAGACAGACTGAATCTGAAATCCAAGCTTTCCCAGTATGTTTCAATGGCCAATATTTTTTCGGATGGCACCATCAAGGAGCTGGAGCTTGTAGCATATGAGCCGGAAGATATCGATCGGCTCGTTAACTTTATGATGAATCAGTAAGATCATGACGGGAAAGAATGAAATGTCGCAGAATGCAGGATGGCTATATCTGGTCATCCTGATTCTGTTTTTTGCGGGCATGATCCTGCCCCGGATGTTTGGCGCGGGCGGGGAAGACAGCCTGTATCTGAATTTAATCTTAAGCGACGGGCCGCTGATCATCTGCAGTCTGTTATTTGTGATCCTGACGCACAGCGGCTGGAAAGAGACCTTCCGGTTCAGGAAGGTGAAACTGCCGACACTGTTGCTTTCGATCCTGTATATCCTTCTCTGGTATCCCCTGATCATCGCCTTGAATGCACTGACCATGCTCGTTTCGAAGAATGCTGTGCTGGAGGCTTCGGAGGGATTTCTGGGAATCCCCTATCCCATTCTCTGGATCATAGCGGCTGTCATTGCCCCATTAAGCGAAGAGCTGACTTTTCGGGGAGCAATCCTTTCAGGACTTAAGAGCAGCGGGCGCATTCCGGCTGCGATCCTGCTGCAGGGCCTGTTATTCGGCATCCTTCATTTGAATCTCAACCAAATGGTATATGCTGCGGCAATGGGGATCGCATTCGGACTGCTGGTGGAAACAACCGGCAGTATCTGGACATCCTTTATCTGCCATCTGACTGTGAATACGGTAGGGACGGCAGCACTCTATCTGGAATCGTCGTTGCTCGGAGGATTGGAAGAGGCGCTGGAAACGGCGGAAGCCCAGACGGTTTCCCCGGGTATGTTTCTGGGTGTGGCATGCGTAATGCTTCTTGCTGCCTGTCTGACACTCCCGTTGTCTCTGCTTTTGTTAAAGGCTCTTGCTTGCCTGGAAGGGAGAGAGGAGCAGTTGCGCCGGATCCGCCCCGGGAAACAGGAAGATCCGGAAGAGAATAAGACAAGGGTCGTTACGCTTCCGGTTGTTCTTTCTTTGATCCTTGGGGGTATTTTTATCATAATAAGAACAGCAGTCCTTTAGACTGCTGTTCTGTATCGTATCTGTTTGATTCGGATTCCATTAAACCGACATATCGAAATTGCTCCCAAGAGTGGAATTGACGGAGTGCTCCATCATCTTCACCATACCGGCACCCAGATCCTCCTGCATATCCAGCTGTTTCGAAAGCAATGCAGTTCCGATCTTCGCTCCGACATTCATATTGGAAGCCATTGAATTTAAAAGATTTGAGGAAATCGGATCAATTCCCATCTCAATCACCTTCTTCCCTGATTAACTGATATAGAGAAAACGAATACTGATCAAAGGACATTTCCCCTATATATTTTGCATTATATCCTCTTGCGGAAGCTTCGTCAAGCCTGTCTTCAAAGCCGGGAACCGCAAAATACCACAGGTTTCCCCCGATCCGTCCGGCACTGTCCCAGTCGCATTTGGTCAGATCCGGTTCGTAGTAGCGCATACACAGCTCGATCTGATAATTGTCTTCATATATAACATAGCCGTCACCGGGCGTCAGATTTGCATCAGAGAACGAGAGCATCTGACCGACTCCCGGTGCGTATTCCTCCCTGAACTGGCCGGAATAGGTTACACATCCGACAGCGGCGAGAAGAATAATACTGCCGTACAGCAGGAACTGCCTGAAACGGAGCGGAATCCTTTCTGCCGGAAAGGTGATGCAGACGGAAAAGCCAAGCCACAGCATACCCAGAGACGGGAATAGGTATCTGGCGGAGAAAAAGCTCGTTCCGGTCAGGAGCATGGAAAGATAAGAAAGAACAAGAACCGCTGCATAGACCGGAATGAAACAGACTCCCTCCCATCTGGAAAAGCCTGTCGCCAGAGAGATCAAAACCAGCAGAAGAAGACAGGCAGATAAAGCGGTGACATTTGTTACAAACGGATAACGGAAGGAAGACAGAAAATTCTTCAGGGTGACTTCCGAGGCGGAAAAGTAAGAGGAGGCACCGCGGATCTGCCGCAGAGTCAGCAGGAGACCGGGCAGATACAATACAAAGGTCAGTCCGGCAGCCTTCAGCCAGGATAACAGAAGGTGACGCTTGACGGCGAGAATGCTTATAAACAGCGCAAGCCAGACGAAAGCATCCGCGATCAGACCGAAATGATGAGTATAGCCCGCCAGAGCGGTAAAGACGGAAAATTGGAGCCAGGGGCCGAAGCCGGTCTTTACGGTACATTCGCAGGCAAATATGGCAGCGATGGTTGCAAATGCCATTGCCATGCCGTACATGCGGATCTCGACACCGTAATGGACCATATGGGGGGCCGTGATCAGACAGAGGATAAAAAGCGATGCGGTGCTTTCCCGAAAAAGAGAGGGGAGCTTGAATGCGGAAAAAAACATCAGCAGCACCATCGGCAGAACGGATGTGAGCTTCAGGATCACGGAATTGTAGCCGAAAACCTGTGTCATACACCAGGCGGTCAGATTGTAAAGCGGCGGAAGCGTATCTGAAAAGCTGCGATCCAGCATTTCCCGGAAGGATCCTCTGACAAGGCAGGCGGTAAATGCTTCATCCATCCACAGATTATTATTAAAGATCAGGATCAGGTAAAGAGCAGACCCGGCTCCCGCAAGCAGAACCGGCAGTCGCTTCAGATATTTATTCATAAAAAAAGTATAGCAGATATGGAAAAGTTTGAAAATACTCCGTGTTTCCCGAAAAGAACGCAAACACGTTGAAATATATTGTTGGACTATGTTATAATCCATAGATATTGGGAGTGGACATGAGAAGAATACAAGTTCTTGGGTTCGAAATGAGAGACTGGACCGTCCGTGAAAGTCTTCATCTGACGGGCGAGTATCTGAATAACGGAATCCTGAATGTAGTATATTTTTATTCGCTGGAAACGCTGGCGGCTGCCGAACATTCCGAAGAACTGCAAAACTGTCTGGAGAATGCAGATATTACGATCCCTGCAACCCCGGATGTACTGAAGGAAGCGGGGAACGCGGGAAGAGGAAGGGAACAGGAGACAGAGAAGAATCTTTACCTGAAGGGCCTTTTGAGGATCTTGAGCCGGAACCGGAACAGGGTCTTTCTGATCGCGGATGATCCGGAAAAGGTCAGAAACCTGAAAGGGAGCTTATGTTCTCTCCAGCCCGATCTGGATATTTCGGGAACGGGAATCCTGGATGATCCTCAAAATGAGGAAGGGATCATAAATGAGATCAATGAAATGATCCCGGATGTTATATTTGTGATGCTTTCGTCATCTGCCCAGGGAAGGTTTACGGAAACACAGCGGTCCAAGATCAATGCGAAGCTGCTGCTTGCCGTAACGGAAGACATTCTGCATTTCAGCGAAGACGGGACAAAAAAATCGACGGGACTGTTTGAATGCCTGCGGAAACGTTTGTTTGGAGATACAACGGAATGATAATCGCTGACAGGGGATGGGGAACTGTAAAGTAAAGCACGAAACAGCGAACCGTCATAAGGGATCCGCCGGAAAACGGTCCCCTTTATGACAAAATATAGGGGGGAAACGGATGATATCGAGCCAGCTGCTCCGGGGGATGGTTGACAGGCTGAAGGAGATCAGTCAGTGTGATCTCGCTGTTGCCGACAGGGAAGGACATACGGTAGCGGCGACCAGGGCAAAAATGTCTGTGAATGAGCGCGAGATCAGAACCTTTGCGGGAACGCAGGCAGACATTCAGGAAATGCACGGCTGTCATCTGATCAAGGTATATGATGAGCGGCGGGTAGAATATATCCTGACGGCAGAGGGCGGGGATCAGTCATACATGGTTGCTCAAATGGCCGCTTTTCAGCTCGAAGGGCTGATGGCTGCCTACAGGGAGCAGCTGGACAGGGACAGCTTTATTAAAAACCTGCTGCTGGACAACCTGCTTCTTGTAGATATCTACAGCAGGGCACAGAAGCTGCATATCAAAAGCGAGGAGAGAAGATGCGTCCTGCTGGCGGAGGCTGCAGGCGAAACGGATGCCCCTTTACCGGACAGCCTGCGGGGCTTTTCCGGTCTCGGTGATGAGGATCTCGTAACGGCAGTAGATGACAGGTATCTTATCGTGGTCAGGGTGCTGCACGGCAAAGAAAGCTACGCGGAATTGGATGAGCTGGCTTCGGGAATGCAGTCTTTTCTTGCGGCAGCGGATCGGAAGCTGCGTGTGGCATACGGATCTGTGGTGGGCGATATCCGCGAAGTCAGCCGGTCCTATAAAGAAGCCAAGATGGCGATGGACGTAGGGAGGATCTTCTTTCCGGAGAAGATGATTGCGGCATACAGATCGTTGGGAATCGGGAGATTGATCTATCAGCTCCCGCTTTCGTTGTGCAGGATGTTCATTCAGGAGATCTTTGCGGACCGGTCGCCGGATGGCTTTGATGAGGAAACTCTGACAACGATCGATCAGTTTTTTGAGAATTCGCTGAATGTGTCCGAAACCAGCCGCAGGCTTTATATTCACAGAAATACACTTGTATACCGGCTGGATAAGATTCAGAAAACAACGGGCCTGGATATCCGTGTTTTTGAAGATGCCATAACATTTAAGATCGCATTGATGGTGGTCAAATATATGAAATACATGGAAAGCTTTGACTATATAGGAGGATAAACCGTATCATGATTATTTTGGAGGATGTCAGTAAGTCATATTCTACCGGCGCTCCCGCTCTGAACGGAATCAGCCTGCACATCGAACCCGGTGAATTTGTTTTTATCGTAGGAGACAGCGGATCGGGCAAGTCGACGCTGATCAAGCTGCTTTTGCGGGAACTGTCGCCGACTTCGGGCAAGATTGTTGTGAATAAGGTCGATGTCGGCAAGCTCAGACACCGTAAAGTGGCAAAGTACCGAAGGAGCATCGGAGTGGTGTTTCAGGACTTCCGTCTTCTGAAAGACCGGAATGTGTATGAAAATGTTGCCTTTGCGCAGCGGGTGATCGCGGTACCGGCCCGGCAGATCCGGAAAAACGTCCCTTCGGTCCTTTCACTGGTCGGCCTGGCGGAGAAATACAAATCCAGACCGAAGGAGCTCTCGGGAGGCGAGCAGCAGAGAGTTGCAGTTGCCAGAGCGATCATCAACAGACCGCCGATCCTGCTTGCGGATGAGCCAACAGGAAATCTTGATCCCAAGAATTCCTGGGAGATCATGAAGCTTCTGGAGCAGATCAATAAAAACGGTACGACGGTGCTGGTTGTCACTCACAACCGCGAGATCGTCAATGCCATGCAGAAACGGGTTATTACGATGAAAAAGGGAGTCATCGTAAGTGATCAGAAAAAAGGTGGGTATATCGATGAGGATTAGTTCATTCGGATACACGTTAAAACAGGGGATTAAGAACATCTGGAGTAACAAGCTGTTTTCACTGGCAACGATAGCCACCATCGCAGCCTGTGTATTTCTTTTCAGCATCTTTTATGCGGTTGTGACAAATTTCCAGAACATTGTCAGACAGGCACAGACCGGAGTGGCGGTTACGGTCTTTTTTGACGAGGGACTCGATGATGCCAGGATACAGGAGATCGGGCAGGAGATCAGCAAACGGGCGGAGGTTTCGAGGATCGTTTTTGTTTCCGCGGAAGAAGCGTGGGACTCTTTTAAGGAAAACCTCGGAGAGTATGTAGATACCTTCGGAGAAGACAATCCTCTTGCCGATTGTGCCAATTACGAGATCTACATGAATGATGTGTCCATGCAGGACAGTCTTGTCAGTTATCTGCAGACGGTAACCGGGATCAGTGAGGTTCACAAATCGGCCAATGTTGCGACAGCGCTTACGTCGGTCAATTCCCTGATCGGATATGTTTCTCTCGGGATCATTTTCATTCTTCTTGCGGTCTCGGTATTCCTGATCAGCAATACGGTAGCCATCGGTATCACAGTCAGGAAAGAGGAGATAGCGATCATGAAGCTGATCGGTGCAACGGATTTTGTCGTCAGAGCCCCCTTCCTTATTGAAGGGATCCTGCTGGGGATGATCGGTGCGGCGATCCCGCTTGTGGCGGTGTATTTTATTTATACGAATGTGATCGATTATGTAAGCACCAAATTTTCGGTACTGAGTTCTATCCTTGTGTTTTTATCTGCCGACCAGATCTTCTACACTCTTCTGCCGATCTCGCTGATCATGGGAGTGGGGATCGGTTTTCTGGGAAGCCTGTTTACGGTCAGGAGACATTTGAGAGTATAGATTCTGTATGATAAAAGCCGTCTACAGCCGGATACGGAAGAAAACAATTGGTGTGCTGTGCATAGTTTTATGCGCAGCACTCATTTTCATGCCGGCTGTAAATATCCGGGCAGATGATGATCTTGACTCCCAGATCAGTGAAACAAAACGGAAGATCGAAGAAAGCGAATCGGAGATCCAAAACGCCAGGACCCAGAAGGGGAAACTGGATGCCGGTCTTTCCGGTGCAAAAGAGCTGGTCGAATCTCTGAAAGGGAGCCGCGATGATGCGGAGGCATATATTTCCGAGCTGGATGCCGGTATGGAAGAGATACAGGGCAGGATCACAGAGCTTGATGAGCGGATATCCGCCAATGAGATCCGGGCAGAAGAAGCAGAGGAAGCCCTGAGACATGCAGAGGAAGTCTGCAGTGAGCAGTATGAGGAGATGAAGCAGCACATCCGCTACATGTACACGGCGGAAAGAGAGACGTTTGTGGGGATTCTGGCTACAGCCTCCGGTATGGGAGATCTTCTGAATAAAAACACATACATCGAAGCTCTTTCTTCCTATGACGATAAAAAGCTTGCGGAGTATCAGGAAACCGTGAATGCGGTGGAAGAGCGCCGGAAGGAACTGGAGGAAGCCAGAGAGGAGCTGACACGGGCAAAGGACGAGCAGATGGAAGAAGCGGCCTCCATGCAGATCCTGATCGACGCAAAGCAGGAAGAAGTATACCAGTACAATGCCGAGATCGACGATAAGGAAGCTCAGGTGGCAGCCTACCAGAACCTGATCGCGGAGCAGAATGCACAGATCGCAGCTCTGGAAGCGGCTCTTGCGGAGCAAAAGAGGATCCTTGCGGAGCAGAATCAGAAGTCCAGAAGCTATGACGGAGGAATGTTTACCTTCCCCTGTCCGTCCTATACGCGGGTTTCGGATGATTACGGCACAAGGATGCATCCGACGCTTCATGTAAAGATGATGCACAACGGTATCGATCTGGCAGCGCCTTCCGGGTCACCGATCCTTGCTGCATATGACGGAACTGTGGTGGCGGCGTCATACTCGTCTTCGATGGGAAATTATGTTATGATCGACCATGGCGATGGCCTGATCACAGTCTATATGCATGCTTCAAAGCTGCTGGTATCGTCCGGAGAGGAAGTGTCCGCCGGACAGAAGATCGCTTTGGTCGGTTCCACGGGCAGGAGCACGGGACCGCATCTGCACTTCGGTGTCAGAAAGAACGGTTCATACGTAAATCCGTGGAATTATCTGAAATAAGTAATGGTTCATCCGGCTGCGCACGGACGATCTTAAGAATGATTGAGGTAATCGGTTATGGAAGATCAATATCGGGAAAATTCACACAAAAACGGTAACGGAGGGTTTGCTTCGGGCCTTATTATCGGAATGGCGATAATCATCGCACTGGTCGGTATCGTATTCCGGATTTATCTGCTGTTCTCCGGCGTGACCCTGGGCCTTGGTTCCGGGAACGCAAAGCAGACGATCGAAAAAAAGCTCGGCACGATCGAGGACCTGATCGACCGTTATTACATCAGGGAAATGGATCCCGAAGCGGAGGCGGAGGGGATCTATGCCGGTGCCGTGGAGTCGCTGGGGGACATCTATTCGCAATACTATACGGCAGAAGAAATGCAGGATCTGATGGAGGATTCCGAAGGGAAATTCTGCGGGATCGGATGCTACATCAGCTATAATGAAGAGATGGGATACAGCTATATCGCATCGGTGATCCCCGGATATTCCGCGGACAAGGCGGGGATCCGGTCGGGGGATATTTTTTATAAAGTAAACGGAGAGGATGCCACCGGCTGGAGCAGTGAAGAAGTTTCTCTCCATGTAAAGGGTGAGGCCGGAACGACCGTCGAGATCGTTATGATCCGGGACGGGGAAGAGATGGAGTATACCCTGGTGAGGGAAGAGGTCAGTGTGCCGACCGTATCCTCAAATATGATCGACGAAGAAAACAGGATCGGCTATATCCGTATCGCCGAATTTGATTCCGTAACCAAAGATCAGTTCAGGGAAGCCTTGGATGAGCTGGAGGCGGAGGATCTTCAGGCGCTGCTGATCGATCTCAGGAGCAATCCCGGAGGGGATGTGGATGTGGCGATGAGTATCGCGTCCCAGCTTCTGCCGAAGGGAGTCATTACCTATACGGTAGACAAAAACGGCAAGCGTGAGGATTATAACTCTGACGGCATGCATGAATTTACCAAACCGATGGCGGTTCTTTGCGACGGGAATACAGCGAGCGCTGCTGAAATGCTGGCGGGCTCCATCAGGGATTATAAAAAAGGGACTCTTGTCGGAACGACCACATATGGGAAGGGTGTTGTTCAGGTTGTGATCCCGATGAGAGACGGCTCGGCCGTGAAGCTGACGACTGCAGAATACTATCTGCCCAACGGAGAATGCATCCACGGAGAGGGGATCGATCCGGATGTGAAGATAGAGCTGGACAAGGACGCATACCTGGAGGACGGAACGGATAACCAGAAGGAAAAAGCTCTTGAAATCCTGAAAAAGGAATTGCGCAGTTGACAACTCAGGATCAGACATGATATAGTTTTATCCGTTCGTAAGAACGGACACGTTCGTAAGAACGGACACGTTCGTAAGAACGGACAGCCGAAGACAGCAGGTGCCGCAACGGCGTAAGCACAGTCGCCTGCCGAGGAGATAAGAGTTTATTTTGTATGGACTTTTATAAGACCTCTGTCGTATCGGCAGAGGCCTTTTTCGGCTGATGAGCTGTATCATACAGCTTTCAAGGGCAGATGCCCGAAAATCTGTAAGCAAAGGAGGAAAAGCGAAATGGCAAAGGTAGAGCTGAAAGCTCCGATCGTAGAAGAGATCGTAAATCAGGTCAAGGATGCCAAAGCAGCGGTTTTGGTGGATTACCGCGGACTGACTGTGGAGCAGGATACCAGATTCCGTAAAGAGCTCAGGGAAGCCGGTGTGTCTTATAAGGTTTATAAGAACACCATGATGAAGCGTGCTTTTGAAGGAACGGATTTTTCCCAGCTTGACAAACATCTGGACGGACCTTCCGCACTGGCAGTCTCAACAGAGGATGTAACGGCTCCGGCACGGATCATCGTGAAGTTCGCAAAAGAAGCGGACAAGCTGGAGATCAAGGGCGGCGTGATCGAAGGAACGTACTACGATGTGGACGGGATCAAGGATCTGGCAAGTGTTCCGTCAAGAGACGAGCTGCTGTCCAGATTCCTTGGCAGCATCCAGTCTCCGATCACAAACTTCGCGCGCGTGATAAAGCAGATCGCGGAGAAGGATCCGGCAGCGGCAGAAGAAAAAACGGAAGAAGCAGCCCCTGCACCAGAGGAAGCGGCTGCACCTGCAGAAGCGGCAGCGGAAGAAAAGCCTGCAGAGTAATGCTTTGTGGGGAAACGGTTTTTATTATCGATTGAATGGAGGAAAAAAGAATGGCTAAATTAACCAAAGAAGAAATCATTGATGCGATCAAAGAGCTGTCCGTTCTGGAGCTTAACGATCTGGTTAAGGCATGCGAGGAAGAGTTTGGCGTTTCCGCAGCCGCAGGCGTTGTTGTGGCAGCAGCGGGCGGTGCGGCAGGCGCAGCTGCAGCAGCTGAAGAGAAGACAGAATTTGATGTGGAGCTGACTGAGGTTGGCCCCAACAAGATCAAGGTCATCAAGGTTGTCCGTGAGGTTACCGGCCTGGGTCTGAAGGAGGCAAAGGATCTCGTAGAGGGTGCTCCGAAGGTACTGAAAGAGGCTGCTGACAAGGCGTCCGCAGATGAGATCAAGGCTAAGCTGGAAGCTGAGGGAGCGGTTATTACCCTGAAGTAAATCACAGAAAAATAATCCTTGACGGATGTGAGGGCTTGTGTTACCATGTAGAATGCGCTATCGTGGTGGCACAGGCCTTCTTTCGCCTGTTTTCGGGCCATTGCGTCAGCTTTGAAACTGTACACATCACAAAGAACGGGGTAAAACGTAAATGGAAAAAAACAGAATACGTCCGGTTTACAGCGGTAAGAACCTTCGTATGAGTTACCAGAGGCAGAACGAAGTTCTGGAAATGCCGAATCTCATCGAAGTACAGAGAGATTCTTACGACTGGTTCATTAATGAGGGTCTGCGGGAGGCTTTTGAAGATATCTCTCCCATTACCGACTACAGCGGAAACCTCAGTATGGATTTCGTAGATTATCATCTCTGCAGAGACAAAACAAAGTATTCCATTGACGAGTGCAAGGCAAGGGATGCCACCTATGCCGCCCCGCTGAAGGTTACGGTACGTCTTCGCAATGCAACAAAGCCGGAGCAGGACATTGTTGACCAGGAGATCTTCATGGGAGATCTTCCGATCATGACGGACACGGGAACGTTTGTCATAAACGGAGCCGAGCGTGTTATTGTCAGCCAGCTGGTCCGTTCTCCCGGCATTTATTATAAGATCGATCACGACAAGATCGGTAAAAAGCTTTATTCCTGCACCGTGATCCCGAACAGGGGAGCGTGGCTTGAATATGAAACGGACTCGAACGATGTGTTCTATGTCCGTGTGGACCGTACCAGGAAGGTTCCTGTTACGGTGCTGATCCGTGCGCTGGGGATCGGAAGCAATGAAGAAATCGTGGAATATTTCGGAGAAGAGCCGAAGATCACGGCTTCTTTCGGGAAGGATCCGGCGGAAAATGAAAAAGACGGACTGCTGGAGCTTTATAAAAAGATCCGTCCCGGTGAGCCGCTGGCGGAAGAGAGTGCCAGAACGCTGATCGAGGGCATGTTCTTTGATTCCAGAAGATATGATCTGGCAAAGGTGGGCCGCTATAAATTCAATAAGAAGCTGATGCTGAAGAACAGGATCGCGGGACATACTCTTGCCGAGGACGTACTGGATCCGGCCACCGGCGAAGTGATCAAGACCACCGGACGAACCGGACTGAAGGCCAAAGCGGGAACCGTTGTGACCCGGGAGCTGGCGGATGAGATACAGGATTGTGCCGTTCCGTATGTGGTGATACAGGCGGAAGAGAGAAACGTCAAGGTTCTTTCTTCAATGATGGTAAATATCGAGCATTATATCGAATTCCCGAAGGGAGAATCTCCGAAGGATTACGGTGTAACGGAGCTCGTTTATTATCCCGTTCTGGAAAAGCTCATGGAAGAGAATGATACGCCGGAGGATCTGAAGGATGCGATCAAGCGCAATATCACGGAGTTGATCCCGAAGCATATCACAAGGGATGATATTTTTGCTTCTATTAATTACAATATCCATCTGGAGTACGGCATCGGAAACAAGGATGATATCGATCATCTGGGAAACCGCAGGATCCGCGCGGTAGGAGAGCTTCTCCAGAATCAGTACAGGATCGGGCTTTCCAGACTGGAAAGAGTCGTTCGCGAAAGGATGACTACACAGGATCTTTCCAATATCACGGCGCAGCAGCTGATCAATATCAAGCCTGTAACAGCGGCGGTAAAGGAATTCTTCGGTTCC
>CACZNS010000249.1 GCA_902782575.1 uncultured Lachnospiraceae bacterium | reverse complement strand
TCAATACCGTTACGGTATCCGACGCAAAGGAGCTGCTGGATTCCGTAAGCAGCAATACCAGGATCATCCTAAAGGCGGGAGAATACAATTTATCCGAGGTAAGGGGCGGGACCATGAATCCTCTGGTCTACGCGGAGGTGGATAAATTCTCCCAGAGCCTGGATACCTTAAGCGTCCAGTTCAGGAATGTCACGGATCTTTCCATTGAAGCGGAGCCCGGAGCCGATGTGGAGATCTGCATCAACGACGAGTATTCTCCGGTCCTGACTCTTTTTGACTGCAGGAAAGTCTCCCTGAAGGGGATAAGGCTCGGGCATCATGTAAATCCCGGCTATTGCAGCGGCAGTGTCCTTTATCTCAGGCAGACCAGCGATACCACCGTTTCCGACTGCAGCCTCTACGGCTGCGGGACCTACGGAGTGGAGAGCTACAGCAGCTACGGCATTTACGTATCGAATACGGAGATCTACAAATGCACCTACGGGATCGCAAGCTTTTCCGATTCCTCGGACATTCATTTTACGGACTGCAGGATGTATGAAAATGTGGAGCTGACCATGCTGGACTTCCACAACTGCTACGACGCAGCCTTTGAAAACTGCAGCTTCACAAAGAACATCGCCAATACGGAATCCTTCGGGGGCTCGCCCTTCGTCGGCGCAAAGGACAGCAGCGGCATCTCTTTCAGTAACTGCCGCTTCGCGGACAATGAATATGCGGCCTTTACCGATGATACGGAAGGAAACGTGACCACCGACCGCTGCACCTTCCACGACAAGGAGCTGGGCTTCGGCTGAAAGGGCTCTGCGGGTCACGGATAAGGGGTGACACAATGTCACATATATGAACGCAAAAGTCTGATATGATGATGTCAGGCATATTCGATCAAAATGTGACATCTGTCAGCCATTTCCGGACATAAAAACCGATATTTCGGATGGATGGCTTTCTGAGAAAACCGGGAGGGATGAATGGAAAAAAAGGAAAACCGTTTTTCTATCGGAAAGAAGATGTATTTGTTCATCGGTGCAGCTGTGTTTCTGGCTACCTTCGGAATGACACTGGTGGCATATTTCATCAATTCCAGCAGGATCGATTCTTATTTCAAAAACCTGACCATCACCTCGGCCAGAAACTTCGCTTCGTTTATCGATGTGGATTTTTTCAAAGAGCTTAATGAGGTGGCCTCGTCCAATGAGTATCAGGAGATCCGGAAATATGCGGAGGAAACGGAAGATGAGCAGCCTGTCATAGATTATCTGAGAGAGAAGGGCCTGTGGGAGAACTATGAGCTGAACCGGGAAATGCTCAACCGGTATCTGCGCAATATGGACGATATCAAATATCTCTATGTTGTCTCTATGGGCGGAAAAGAAGCTCTCTATGACATGTATCTGATGGATGACGATGAGAATCCCGTATACCAGACAGGCTATCTGGAGGAGCGGGAAGAGGAGTTTCTCGGTGTGGAACCGTCAAAGGAGGTGGCGCCCACCATCTCCCACGGGGACTGGGGCTGGCTCTGCTCGGCCTTTGTGCCGGTCTATGACAATAAGGGAAACCTCGTCTGCGAGGTGGGGTGTGATGTGGCCATGGATGAGATCATGATGCAGCGGAGATCCAATCTGGCCTATATGTTCCTTGGTGCCATTTTGCTTACCGTGCTCGTGCTCACCCTTGCGATCTGGCTGGTCAACAGATCCATTGTCAATCCGCTCAATATGATCACCATACGGATGAAGGATTTTTCACCGGCTCAGGACCGGGATTACGAAGAATCCGGCGTCATCGATCTGAATATCGAGAGCCGGGATGAGATCGAGGATATCTATCAGGGTATCCGGTCCATGCAGATCAATATCGTGGATTACCTGAACGACATCCATACGATCAAAAAGGATAAGGAAAAGGCGGAAAGAGACATCATCGACCGGGAGAAGCAGATCGGAGAGATCAGCGAGGAGGCATACCGGGATTCCCTTACGAGCGTCGGCAGCAAGACGGCTTATATGAAAAAGATCGACGAGATGAATGCCCGGATCGGAGACCCGGAAACCGAGTTTGCCATTGTGATGGTGGATGTGAACAACTTAAAGCTCATCAATGATAACTTCGGTCATACCTCCGGAGACATCTATCTGAAGGGCTGCTGCCATATCATCTGCGAGCAGTACAAGCATTCCCCGATCTTCAGGATCGGCGGGGATGAATTCGTGGTGATGGTGATCGGCGAGGACTATGATCTCAGGCACGAAAGGCTTAAGGAATTGCGGGCAGCCTATGAGGAGAGCTTTTCGGATCGGGACAGAGAGCCCTGGCAGCGCTATTCCGCTGCGTCGGGCATGGCGGAGTATGCCTCGGACGACAATACCGTGGAGCTTGTCTTCAAGCGGGCGGATGAAGCCATGTACGTCGAGAAGCAGATATTTAAGCAGAAGCATCCGGTCGATACCATACTTTGACCCATGTTTGACCGGATAAAGAGCTATTTTAAGAATACGGGAGCAAGGCGGATGCTTGTGATGATCCTGGGTGTGGCAGTGACAGGGCTTGGGATCGCGATCTTCCGGCAGGCTGCACTGGGAACGGAC
Source organism: uncultured Lachnospiraceae bacterium (assembly GCA_902782575.1). Taxonomy (GTDB): domain Bacteria; phylum Bacillota; class Clostridia; order Lachnospirales; family Lachnospiraceae; genus NK4A144. Next base: position 2,386 of record CACZNS010000249.1, on the reverse strand, counting down.
CCCTTCAGCGGAATGAACCTTGCCCTCGCTGATGTGACGGGGATCGCCTATCCTGTGCTTCAGATCGGCGTCAATCTGATCTTCTTTCTTATCCAGATAAGTCTCGGCAGGAGATATATCGGGCCTGGGACGATCGCCAATGCCTTCTTTCTGGCATATTTCGTGGATTTCTTTTATGGTGTGATCCATGGCCTGCTCGGGGATTTCCAAAGCCTGCCCGTAAAGGTGATCACATTGCTTGCAGGATTGTGCATCTGCAGCCTTGGCCTTTCGATGTACCAGCAGTCCGCTCTCGGCGTTGCTCCCTATGATGCGCTGTCACTGATCCTGAAGGACCGTATACCAAAGGTTCCTTATTTTGTATGGCGCGTCTCAAATGATGGCTTCTGTGCGCTTATCTGTTTTCTTGCCGGCGGAGTCGTCGGGCTAGGAACCCTTGTGACGGCCTTTGGGTTCGGGCCGGTCATACAGTTTTTCGACAGGACCCTTACCCGGAGAATGCTGCCGAAAAGAACAGACGGGAGAGAAAAATAAAACGAGAGGAAACGCGGGATTCCTGCGGACATTTTCCGATCTCTTAAGCATCAAGTCATACGGAGGTTACGGCCCTGGAAGAATTTCTGATATTGGATCAATCCTATTTATCCGAAATGGTGAGGCTATATAAGTCGGCATTTGGCGGGGAGCCATGGAATGATGACTGGAGTGATGAAGAGCAGCTGACCGAGTATATCAAAGAAAAGTCGGGAGGCTTTCGCGCGATCAATTACGGACTGCTGATCGACGGTACCCTGGCAGCCATCTCACTGGGGCAGATCACCCACTGGTGGGAAGGAACGAATTATGTCCTGGACGAGCTGTGCGTGTCCCCGTCTCTGCAGGGGAGCGGGATAGGAACACGTTTCATGGAGCTGATCGAAGCAGATCTGAAGACGCGCGATGTAAAAGGGATTTTTCTGCAGACGGACCTTGACAAGCCGGCATACGGATTTTACCGGAAAAACGGGTTCAAGGATGTTTCAAAGCATGTAAGCTTATTCAAAGGCTTTTGAGAAACGGAACAAAGAGTTCCTGACCTGCTTTTTTGTGATTCAGGGAATATAATGATGTCGGGGTCAAAGGGGCACAGAGAACGGCAGCCTATGACGGAGACCGCTGATGGAACTTATTTAGTCTGTCGGCGGTCTTTTCTGTTGGTCTTTTTGTTGGCGAAAAAAAGTTTCATTGCTATAATAGTCATGACATACAGCTTGCGTGTTGGATCCGGATAATAACATCGTTTTTTCGGGAGATGCGTAGATGAGAAAAAAACGTTTTCCCCTGCCCAAACCGGGCACGGTAAAATTTACATATTGCAAAATCCCCATAGCGGGAGCACCCCGGACCGGAATGGTTGAAAGAAGATTTTATGACTGCGGATATTGTACAGGCTGCAATAAGCGGTATAGAGGTGTTGAAACTGCCAGTGTAGCCGGCTTTCCTTTTTTGTGTGAAAACTGCTATCAAATGGTATATCAGTATAGCCTGCACAAGGAAGATCCGTATGGTATCAAAGGCCTGTGGGAAGATGATGAAGTCAGTGCGGAGACAACCCGAAAGGTCATTGCATGTGCTAAAAGGCTTGATTTCATAAATGATACCATACAAAATGCAATGATATATAAGATGCTTATCAATAATGAGGATGGGGATGAACCGGAGGCAGAGGATTATCAGAGACAGCCGGAGAGAAGGCAGCTGAGTGAAGAGGGGCGGAAGAAACTGGAATCTCTATGGGCAGCATATACAGGGATGATGGAAGTCGACAGAAAAAGCCTGAAAGAAGCCGAGGCGCAGGGAGATGGAAACAGCGCCGGGAAATTGCGGGCGCGAATAAAGGATAGCGAAGAAAAGCTTCAGGAAATCAATGCGATGCTGGGAAACAGTCAGGAAAGCAGGAACGGCAGTTTCACCAATGCATGCGGCTGGACGGAAAAAAAGGAGCTTATGCATTATAAAAATGTCCTTCCGGAAGCGGATGAAAGGGATTTTGAATTTGATATCTGCGACAGCGGGGCATTTTCGGATTACCTGAAAAAAATCACTATTACGATCACAGGAGCATATCTGAACGACCGGATCCGGGCGATCAAAACATATATCAATAATGATCCGCTGGTGGATCTGACATGTGAGGCGGTGAAAACAAAGGATGGATTGACGCAGATCCGTCTGGTGCACCGGGCAGAGACGATCGATGCGGCGCATGAGAAATTTCAAAGGATCATATTGAAATACCGAAAGGTATTTCCCTATCTGTCCGATGCTTCGGGAATGGTTTATGATGATCAGAAAATTGTGATAGTTGTTCTCAGACAGTACAGGGTAGAAGGATAGATCAGGGCTC
>CACZNS010000248.1 GCA_902782575.1 uncultured Lachnospiraceae bacterium | reverse complement strand
GTTGGCAGATGTGGACATATATGTAACGCCAGTTATGCAGTAAGCTCAAATTGCCGTGGACAGCACATCGGGGAGCAGCTTGTAAAGGATTGCGTGTCAAAGGCGAAAGAACTTGGCTTCCGGGTATTGCAGTTTAATGCAGTAGTTGAGCGCAATGTACGTGCAAGACATGAAACGCGTATTGAAAAAAGGAGAATCATGGATCATATTATGCCGGTTGATATGGCGGAGGAAGCTATCGGAAATATCCTTAAGGATATTTCCGATACGGCACAGGAGGTGATCTCGGGAGCACTGGAGAGATCATCTGAAATGCTTAAGGACAGCGGAGTCAGATATTTTGTCGGCAAGGTCTTTAAGCAATGGAGATATGGAGAAAAGCTTACAAATCCGCTTATCACCTTCACAAAGGAATTGAAGCGCGGAGCCTATGATGAGATGTTTGCGGATGAGATCGAGGGGATCCATGATGCGGCATTAAGCCTTTCGGTATTCTGGAGGGCAAATGCAGAGCTGAGCGCCGATGAATTCAAGAACAGCCTCGGACATGTATTTATACAGGAGATAATAATATGATGGGAAGAGCAAAATCCGGAAACACTGACCTGAAGACTGCGATCGAGGCACTTTCCTGGGAAAGATATCAGTCGGCTGCTGTCTTCAGCGATTAAACCGATATGGCAGGATATGTGTATGATACAGACGCCCAAGGTCCGTTCTCTTTCCCATCAGATCCGGAAAAATTCAACATCCGGAGCAGGCCGGGAGGCGGCGATTATTTTGAGGTTTTCCGTATATATCTTTGAACGTGAATTTCGCGCCGCGTAAAAAACGCGGCGCACGGAAGGGGCAGAACCCTGACAGTGAAGGATTGCAGGACAACGGTCAGATAACAGCAGAAAGGACGGATCTAACAGCATGGGACAGGATGTAAAAACCATTACCGGAAATCTGAAAAACGCTTTGTCGATCAAAGCGAAGAACAAAAACAGCTTCAGGTCTTATAAGTACAATTCGCTTATGCTCTTTGCGAAGGAAGCCCCTTTCAACGACGGGGAGATCAGACAGGCCTTTGTGGGAGTGGCAAACGCGATAAAGGACGGAAAAAAATATGATAAGAAGCTGGAAAAGCTGGCAGAGCTCCTGAAGGACCATGAGGATGCGAGCGGCATTGATTCCGCGGATAAGCTGATCCGGGCCTGTGCCGGAATGGACCGCAGCATTGCCATTGCCGAAAAAGCCAGGACCTTTGACTTCAAAGAGGTTGTGAACGCAAATGGCGGTGATCTGTCCGCACGTACCGGCGAAATATACGATTATATGAGAAATCACCTTTCTCCTAACGGGCGTCTTATCTTTTCGAAGGGCTGGAGCCAAGGCCTTAAAAAGGAGGATGCGAAAGCATTCCAGAAGGCCGGGACCGAAGCCTTCACGTCATACCGCAATCTGATGCTGCAGAGGCAGTACAACCTGATGAATGAGATGAAGCCCGATGAGGATGACGATGACTATGATGATTTTCCGCAGTATGACGGCTTCGAGGATTTCAAGGCCAAAAAGATCAATCCCATTAAATTCCCCGAAACGGAAAAGCTTCTCAAAATGTTCAGAGGCACGGATCCGGAGAATGAAAAATTTGAGGGGCAGCTCAGGAAAGCAGCCGGAGAGCTCGCCTCGGCCGAAGTCAAATTCAAAGCCCAGCTTATGCCGTACGATTCAGATGTGATCAGCGGACTGGGGAAAAAATTCGATAAGCTCGACAAGGCCGCCCAAAGGCTGACCCTTCCGGGCAGTGCGGGGAAGGATCAGGAGGCACCCGTTATCAACGAAGCGGATTACATCCGTTCCAGAGAGGCTATCCTGTCCGAAAAGATCTTCTCAGAGCTGGACTGGGACGATACGGAAGGCGAGAGGACCTGGAAATTCAGGCTGAATAAGCTGAAGGAGCTCTCCGGAGGTCCCTTCGACAGCCCGGAATGGGCCGCTCTGATGGAGGCTGCCTCCGGTGCGAAATACACCGATGTCGATAGCAATCCGATCAGAGGCCCCAGGCGTAAGCTGGAGAGAAGCGAGGCACTCAAAAGTGCTGTCAGCGCCTTTGTCTCTTCCCTTGCAGCCGCGGAGTTTAAGGCGCTGAAGGAAGGGACTCGCAAGGCCGGAGACCTTGCCATCGGTGTGATCAATACCGCATCCGCAAGCGGCTATAGCCGTTTTCAGGCCATTGAGGATTTTTATGACAGGCAGTTTATGGCTCCGTTGGGGGAAGAGGAAATGGCAGCCTTTCAGCAGGGCCTGACCGATCACGTTGCAGCACGGAAGGATGAGATCAAAGGCCTCCTGGATGAAATACTGCGTCCCGCCATCGAGCTGAATGTCTCGGCCCACACACATTCCAGGGTTCAGAGTGAGTATATCAATGACGTAAAGAACGGCATCGGAAGGATGATCGGTCAGATCCCGCTCTCCCGTTTCCAGAAGAAAAAAGACCTGGAAACGCTTACACAGAGGATCAATGATCTGCAGCAGGATAACCTGAACGAGCTGGACGGACTGATCAGCTCTCTCGCAGAAGGGCTTGCAGGCGCGGAATATTATGAACGCTTCCGCACACAGGAGCAGATCTATGACGTAACGGCTGCGGTAAAGGATTTATTCGGGGAGGCTGTTTCGAAAAAGGAGGCTGCCTTTAAAGAAGAAAAATACTGGAGACCGGACTACGACTGGAGTGCGGACAAGGACGAGCGGGACGCGTACGTAAACGACAGAAAAGCCGGTATAAAGGACGGAGTGGAACAGCTCCTGAACCTCGGATATTCCACGGATGATCCCCGGCTGAAAAGCTATGTCCGGGAAATATTCCGGAAACACAATTTCTTCAGCGGCCCCAGCGAAGCGATCCTCACCGGGCTGAACTATGCCGCAGCGGAATTTGACGCGCTGTTTAACGCAGCCGGGTTCAGCGAGACGGACGGAAGCATTGCCTATGAAAAGCAGGGGAATTATGCAGATGCACTGGATGCCTTTGCCGAAAAACTGGCGGAATATGAGTTCAGGGAAAAGAAAAAGGGAGCTGTTTCGGAGAGCTTTACCTGTACGGACTTCATAAACAAAAAAGCAGGACTCGCCGAGGCCGAGCAGACTTATCTGAATAATAAAGCGAACCAGAAGATCGCGATCTATTCCATGCTGTCCTTATCCGGCTCCGGGACAGACCTGGTCCCGATCCATACCAAGAGGCTTAAGGAGTTTGCCAATGCGTTCGGGGATACTTCGGGCTTCCTTTCCGGCAAGCTTCTGGAGATCACTGACCTGATCGAGAAAGGCGGCTATGAGGAGAGGGACGGCGTAAAGGCGCTGAAGCGCACGGAAGCCCTTGATAAGGCTGTCGACGAGCTGGCGGATGTCTTACTGATGTCCGATGATAAGTTAATGCGAAGGACCGGCCCCGACGGCAGCTTCGTCGCCGGAGTTGCTCAGGCTGATTCCGAAAGCTGCCTGAGGTTTGTGGGAGAGCTTACTCAGATCAGAGACGATGTGGTCCGTATGGGGCAGGAGGTGGATAAAGCGACCGAAAGCATGGCCGCCCTTATCCGGTACTATAAGCTCATGGTCAGGCTCGACGGGGTCATAAGCCCGGAGAAAAAAGCGGGAAAGGGGCATTTTGCACAGAGTCTCCTGATAAACGATTCGTTATCGGAGCTTGTCTCGACCCTGTTCGAGCAGCTGCAGTCCTCAGAGGATCTGACCTATATCCCCGTGGAAGAGCTGCTTTCCCCGGAGCGTCTGGAGGAGCTGCGTTTTAATATCAACATCAGGGCCATCGCGCATGAAGGGAATCCGGACAGGAACCCCGGACTGGAGCAGCTGAATGACAGGATCGGCACTGTGGTCCGGAACAGCAGATCTGATCTTAGGAGCCTGCCGCACGAGATGAATGAACATAACTATCTTGCGGGGATGATCATCGATGCCCTGGGCTCCGACCGGACTCTGAACGAAAGAGTCAATACCGTAAACGCCCTGGTCGGCGCCGCGGAGGCTCTTTCAAAGCCGGAGCAGCACCTGGTGGAGCTTAACAGGATACGGAAGGAGTATGCGGCTTCCGGAAACTTCTTTGTGAGCAATCAGGGCCTGAACGAGCTGCACGAGCTGCAGAATGCCCTTGAAGATTATGCTTCGGAATTTAATAAGCTCAGGGAGGAAAACATAGAGGCCCGGCTGAAAATCGAAAAGCTGGTGGGGCTGAAGGCAGGCCTCGGGGCAGGGGCCGAACGGTTTAAGGAAACCGCCGCTGCAAACGGCTGGATCGAAAATCCTCCCAAGGGTCTGGAAAAGGCCATTCGCTTTGCGGACGAGATATTAAAGGTCGTGGGGCAGGATCCTGCCACCATGCCGGCCTTTGCGCAGCAGATCGAAATGCGGCAGGAGGCCCCTGACCTCCCCGGAGCGGAGTTCGAGGTCCTGGATTACAGAAGGTATGTTCAGGAAGAGGCAGCCGTCACCAACAATATGATGCATTATCTGCAGCAGAAATTCCATATCGATGACAACGACCTGAAGCTTCTGCTGGGAAAGGGTGCGGAAGAAAAGGATCTTGCCGCGCAGACGGAGAAGGTGATCGTCGATATCATTGACAGGAATATGATCCCGGATGATGTGATCTACGAAAGCGATGTGAAAAGCTTATGCGAAGGAGCGGTGAAGGAGGTACGCCGCCAGGTGGCGGACAGAAGCTACGAGGCAGGACGCCATACCCTGGCACGGGCCCTGATGGATGTCTTCCCCACAGACGATTTTGACCCGGCAAGGAACTACGAGACCCGGCCCTTTGTAAATCCGGAAAAGAGCGGGATCAGGGCCAAATCGACACTATTTAACTACTTCGTTTTCTTAAAGCGCGATGAATATAATCCGGACGCCTGGTATAAGAGCGGAACCCTCTCCGACCTTGTAAACAAATGGGCGGAAGGGGGCGCTGCGGACCGGCAGACTGCCCTGGCGGAGATGCTGAATAAAAAATGGAGGTTCGGAAAAGAGCTTTCCGGGATCCTTGCGGAAAGGATGGATCAGAAATTTGAAAGTATCCGCGGGGAGAAGGGGCTTGCCGCCGGAAATAATCTCAAAGCGGAAATGTATGCGGCGGTAAGGGAGCGCTTCCCCTCTTCGCTGGACCTGCTTAAGGATCTTACCCGGTCCCTGCCGGAGGAGAGGCTGGCAGCCTTTGACATAAGGCTTCCTTCGGATATTCATGACAAATACTTAAGCGGCATGAATTCCTATACGATAAAGACCGAGTACCGTCCGGCTGCCGGAGAGGAAAGACTGGCGAAATTATCCGCAGCCCTGAACGACAACGCGGCAGTCAGAGAGAATCTCGAAAAATGCGCCCATCTGTTAAAGGACACCAACGAGTTTGACATGCTCTGCCGGATGTTTGATACGAAAAAGAGATACCGCCTGTTTAACGGAAGCTCCGCGGAATATACACGGTGCCAGACGGCCCTTTCGGATCTGCGTGCGAAGCGGAACGATATCCTCCGTTTCCTCGACGGGCTTAAAGATGACTCTCAGAACGGGGAAAGGCTTGCCCTTACGGCAGAGGACATCACGGTGATGGAGCCCATGTTAAGGGACCTTGCCTCGCTGCAGACTGCCTGCGCCGAGAGGATGACCGACTATAACAATAAGGTCTTTGTGGAAAACATGGCTGATAAGGCACAGAGCGCCGGAATGGCAAGATTTGCCGGAGTACAGGGCCTGGCTGAGATCATCCGTACCGCGGACGGCCGCCCGTTGATCGAACAGGCGGAGTTTCGCAAGAACGACCAGACCGCAGTCCAGGCAAGGGGCTTTAAGGAGCTCTATGAAGAGGAGTACAATAAGAGGATCGTCGGCGGGAAGAAGGACATCCACAGGAATGCCGCAGCGGCCGCAAAGGACCGCCAGGCAAAGCAGCAGCTGAACGGACCGCAGGCACGGGGTTAAAGGGCTTTACTCCTCGGACAGGCCTTCCGGAAGGCCTTCCTTCAGTGCCGCTCCCAGCTGCCTGTACTCTTTAAGGAATCCCGGAGTATCTTTCTTAAGCTGCTCCGGGTCCTTGTTTTTGGCCAGCTCCTCCAGCTTAAGGAGCTTCTCATACAGGGAGAGGGCTCCTATGGAGCGGGACATGCTCTTCAGGGAATGAGCGGTCAGGCCGAACTCCTCGATCCGGCCGCTGTTTAAGCACTCCTCCAGCTTCCTGGCCTTCTCGTCCACGGAGGCTGAATATGTCTCAAGGGCGTAGAGGTAGTCCTCCTCATCACCGCAGTACTGGATCCCGCGTGCGTGGTCGAGAGCCGTGATGGACAGGATCCCCTCCGGAAGGGAGGAGCTGTCCTCCTTTGAAGGAGCCTCGGGCGTTATGGTCTTGGTCTCCGCTTCCATCCGGACCGCCTTCTTCGCGTCCGGGATGTAGCGGGTCATCATCTCTTCCATATCCGAAATCACCACGGGCTTCGAGAGATAGTCGGTAAAGCCCGCCTCAAGGAGCTTGTCCTTATCCCCCAGGATGGCACTGGCGGTCAGCGCCAGGATAGGTGTGCGCCCGGCCTTATCGGGATATTTCGCACGCAGCCTGTGCAGTGTTTCGATCCCGTCCATACCGGGCATGCGGTAATCCAGAAAAACAAGGTCATAGTCGGTCTCGCCGAATTTCTGAATGCATTCCTCCCCGCCGGAGGCCGTGTCGATCGTCATCTGCGTGCGTTTTAAGAGCCCGGTCAGGACCTGAAGGTTCATCGGCGTATCGTCCACTACGAGGATGCGTTTGCCGGGAGCGGTGAAGAAACCGCTGTCATTCTTCGCCGTTTGTGCGGTACGGAACTGGGCCGCGGGATCGAAATCGCCGATCGCGGCAGCGTCGGAGATCCCCTGCCACAGGCTGAAATAGAAGTTGGAGCCCTGATTGTAGATACTCTCCACCATCAGATCCGAGCCCATCATATACAGCAGCTCCCTGCAGATGGAAAGTCCCAGCCCGGAGCCTTCGATGGTACGGGTACGCGAGACATCCAGTCTGTCGAAGGGCACAAAGAGCTGCTTCATCTCATCGGCATGGATCCCGATGCCCGTATCGGAAACCGAGATCTTAAGCTTTATGCGGTTCTGATCCGGATCCCTTTCCTCACAGGAGATGTCCAGGCATACCTCGCCCCGCTCCGTATATTTCACTCCGTTGGTCAGCAGGTTGGTTATGATCTGCTTCACCCTGAGCTCATCTCCGATCAGGCCGGAGGGAAGGCTCCTGTCGATGTTGATCAAAAGCTTCAGGCCCTTGGCCTCTGCCGGGAAGCGGATCAGGTTGTAGAGATCCCCGATCAGGACAGGCAGGGAATAGCTTTCGGTCATCAGCTCCATATGGCCCGCCTCGATCTTGGAGAAATCGAGGATGTCACTGATAATGCCCAGAAGGCTTTCCCCGGCATTATTGATGTTGTTCGCGTAGGACAGGATATTCGGGTCGTCGCTTTCGCGCCGGATCATTTCGTTCATTCCGAGGATCGCCGTGATAGGCGTCCGGATCTCATGAGACATGTTGGAAACAAAGGAGCTCTTTGCCTTGTTTGCTTCCTCCGCATCCCTTAAAGCAACGGCCAGCTCCTCGCTCTTGGAGGCCAGCTCCTCCTGCATCGCCAGCTGCTCCTCCAGCTCCTGCTGCCTGACACGGTTTTCGGTCTCGGATACCTCCCTGTCGATCGCCGCCCGGGCTGCCTGCTTCTGCTGCAGGAATAACAGGATGAACATGGCGGTAAGGATGAGGGCCGTAAGCCCCGACTGAACCGCGCTGCGAATGATGATGGAGCGCGAGATCGAATTGATCTGCTCTCCGATGATGCTCTCGCGGATCAGATAGGTGAGCATCCAGTCGGTCCCATGGATCGGTACATAATACAGGGTCTCGCTGATGCCGCTGTAGGAGAAGGAGACCGCGCCGCTGACGCCATCCGAAAAATCCCGGAGAAGCCTGTCATAGGAGTAATCCTTTTCATAATCCGCCCGCTCCATGGCGGAGAGAAGATTGTCCTCACTGGCAAGGCCGCCCAGGACCATATCGGTCAGGGCGATGCCGTCTCTGGTATAGATATTGCAAAAGGTGGTATTATTATTGGACTGGATGGATACGTTCCGCAGGAGGTTGTCCATGTCGATCTCCATGAAGCAGACCACCAGGGTCTTCCCCTCAAACGGAAGGTTGTCCACGGGATTGGCTATGACCACTTTCTTGTCCTTGCTCTGGAGATTTTTGATGGAGATCTCCGGCTCGGTCAGCTCATTATAATCGATGTCGTACTGATCGATATCCGACCGGGTACCTCTGGAGGTGTAGATCAGCCCCTCGGAATCGATAAAAGCGAATTTGTCCAGATCATAGAGCTGCTTCATCTTAAGCTGATAGGCCCGGAGGTTTTCCGGGCTGCTCAGATCCTCCTCCGTCAAAAGCCCGGCCGCCACGTCCAGATTGCGCACATAATCATCCAGGACAGAGGATACGACCTGCTCCCGGCGGCCCGCAAGTTCGCTTAAGTAGAGCATGCTGACGTTTCTGACGGCTTCCTTCGTATCGTTCCCGGCGATCCTGCCAAGGCCCAGGGTGCTGAAGATCAGTATGACGGCGATGATGAAGCAGGCCGCCACGGCTGCGGATATGATATTTGTTTTTTTGGCTTTCTTAGTTTTCATGCATTGTATAATCTTTGTCTTCATCGATCATCTGCAGCAGGATATCCGCAAAGGCCGGGTCGAACTGGGTGCCCTTTCCTTTTTCGATCTCTCCCCTTACCACTTCCTGGGGAAGGATATCCCTGTAGCTCCTGTGGCTGGTCATGGCATCGTAGGCATCCGCCACGGCGATGATCCTGGCTTCCTCCAGGATATCTTCTCCGCTGAGTCCGTCCGGATAGCCCTTTCCGTCGTATCTTTCATGGTGCCACCTGGCTCCGACGGAGAGCTTCGGCATCTCCTTTACCTTCTTAAGGATCCGGTCCCCCACCTCCGGATGGGTCTTGATGGTGGCGAATTCACTGTCCGTGAGCCTTCCGGGTTTGTTGATGATCTCATCCGGTATCCCGATCTTTCCCACATCATGAAGGAGTCCCATCATATAGATATCAACCTGCTCCTTCTCGGAGTAGCCATATCGTTTGGCGATCTCTCTGGAGTAGGAAGCCACTCTGTCGGAATGTCCGTTTGTGTAGGTATCCTTTGCATCGATGGCCGCCGCCAGGGTCTGCACCACATGCCTGGACAGGCTCTCCAGCTCGGAAGCCCTCGCCTCGATCTGCTGGGCCAGGGATTTATGGGTCCGGTCCAGCTCGATGATCCGCCGGATCCGGTGCAGCAGCACATCGGGGAATATGGGCTTTCGGATGAAATCCTCGGCACCCATCTGCAGCCCCTTCATCTCGGTTTCGTCGTCGGAGTCCCCTGTCAGAAAGATGATGGGGATCCGTTCGGAAGGTTTACCGGACTCCTGAAGCCGCTTCATGACCTCAAAGCCGTCCATTTCCGGCATCATGATATCCAGCAGGATCAGATCCGGCCTGCTGCCCTTGACATACAGGAAATCCAAAAGCTCCCGGCCGGATTCCAGAGCCGTTACGATATAATCATTTTTTTTCAGGATGCGGGTGACCGTCTTTCTGTTATATTCCTCATCATCAACCACTGCTATCCAGTCCATAGACGTTTTCCTCCTGTGTAATAACCTGACGCATGATCAGGCAGCAGATCCTTCCCGGGGCCCAAATACCTTTTGAACTCAGCATCATTTTATCATGATGAAAATGAGAGTTCAATGGATTCGCGGCAGATCGGAAGAACATCTGGACAAGTCTGCCGGATCTGGGGTATGTTATCTTTTGAAGAGAAAAAATACTGTTTTCGTTCTGCTTTTGCTGTGATCGTCCGATGATACGGACGTATCGGCCGTATAAGGTGAGGAGGGGTCTCATGTTTTGTCCGGAATGCGGAAAGAAACTGCCGGATGACAGCGTATATTGTGAATTCTGCGGCTCAAGGACCGACGGGACACAGGCGGGGCAGGGGAATCCCCTTCCGCAGAACGCGGTGCAGCAGCCGGCGTATCAGAATGCGGCACAGCAGCCGGGGTATCAGAACGCGGCGCAGCAGCCGGGGTATCAGAACGCGGCGCAGCAGCCGGGGTATCAGAACGCGGTGCAGCAGCCGGCGTATCAGAACGCGGCGCAGCAGCCGGCGTATCAGAATGCGGCACAGCAGCCGGCGTTTCAATCCGCGGGACAGCAGCCGGTCCGGGAGACAAAGGGGGGCTTCGGGAAAGTCCTGTTGATCGCAGCGGCATTGATCGTGATCGCAGGCGGACTGCTCTTTTTTGCCGCAGGAAAGCTGAAGGGGCAGGGGACCCTTGGAGAAACGGCAGGGGAGACGGCAGACGCGAAAGAAGACATTTCGGAAAAAACGGGAGAGGCGGAAGCACAGCCGGAGGAGGCGCGGGATAAGGAAGCCTCCCGGGAAGATAAGACAGGTGAAGCTCCGGAAACAGAAGCTTCAGGGGAAGAGCTGATCCTCGGGACAAAGGATATCGGAGAGGCACCGGTGCAGCCGGCTTACGAGGAGGAGGAGACTTCCTCAACGGAGACTCCTTCGGAGGAGCCTGCCGCAAAGGAGCCCGTCACCCGTCCCGAGCTGGATGATTTCAGCTGGAGGGGCGCGGAGCTTCCGGAGGGAACGGAAGGGTTTTCGGATCCGGATAAGGCCTCCGGGAAATGGAAATGCCTGCTGAATGCCGTGACCGGGGAGGACACTCCGGGGCGCATCATGCTCTCCGTAGCCGATATCCGGTATCAGGGCAGTCCGGTGACGGTGGATATGGATGTGACGGCCCGGTATGAATATCCCAGGGATACACCGGAGGACTGCCGGCTGATCGAAGAGGTTTCCGGAGGTGTGATGCGGCTTGAGGGAAAATGGGATGAGGCGGCGGGAGCCATAGAAGCCACGAGCACCCAGAGCGCCCTTCGTGTGGTACTCGGGGAGTTCGGGGAGAAAGAGGGGATCCAGTATGCCATGGGCGACGTGTATAACGGCGATACGCTGATCGGAGGGATCTATCTTGTAAGGCCCTGACATCCACCGGACACTTTCCGTGCTTTTCGGGTCGTAAAGTCATAATGAGTCTTGATAGGAGGGGGAATGAATATGAGTGAGAACGTCAGGATGCCGGAGGGGCAGAAGGTTACGGAAAACATCTATCTGTGCCCCGACGGGAAATACCGGTGGACATATGAGCTGAACATGCTGAAAAATCCCGTCATCCTTTTTACGGTCTGGAAGATCTGCGGCATCGTGCTGCTGATCCTGCTCCTGTTCTCATTTTTGCTGGAGGTATTTGACGGAGATGCCGCAGGGTGGGTGACGGGTTTTCTGCTTACGCCCGGGATCCTGATCGTTCCCGGCATCATGCTCTTGCTTACCGCGGCAGGGTATCTTATCCTGGCAGCCGTTTACGGATGGAAATACATGGTGCTTTTTGAAATGGATGATAAGGAAGTGGTCCACCATCAGATGCCCGTGCAGTTTCAAAAGGCCCAGGCCCTTTCCTGGCTTGCGGCCATGGCGGGAGCGGCATCCGGCAGCTTTACCGCGGCGGGATCCGGAATGGCTGCCGCCGCAAAGAGCAGCTCCGTCTCATCCTTTGAGAAGGTCACGAAGGTGGTCTGCAGGAAGAGATTTCATACGATAATGGTAAATGAAGCGCTGGAGAAAAACCAGATCTATGCCTCGGATGCGGATTATGAGTTTGTGAAGGAGCATATCCTCAGCCGCTGCGTCAGGGCGAGGGGGAAAGGATAATCCAATTGAAGTTTTCCGAAAAGTGTGGTAAGCTGAAATGACCCGTAAACAGGGTGTTTTTCGATCCGGCTTAAGAAGGATCCGGGCAGTCGGCATTTCGGTCATGGCGGCTGCCTTTATTGTTTCCGGCTGTTTCAGACAGGCGGGAGACGGATCCGGCCTGAGGGGATAAACGGTAAAGGAGAGCGCGAAGAAAGAGGAATGGAGCGGAGACTTAAGAATTACCTGGCGTTTCTGGCCGGGATCAATTTTTCAAACTTTTCCAGAGAGGATATTACGCTGATGAAGGAGGAGTGCCGGGTGCAGATCGGCTTTTTTCAGCACGAGCGGCTGGCGCATCTGATCGTGACCGTTGGCTTTGCGATCCTGGCCCTGCTTTCGATGATCATCTTCTTTGTCTCATCCAGTCCGCTTTTTATCCTTCTGATGGGGCTCTTCGTGATCCTTCTGATCCCTTATGTGCGCCATTATTACGTACTGGAAAACGGAGTGCAGACGATCTATGCCTACTACGACAGAATGGCTGCGGCAGAATCGGGAGATCTGCGGGTTGTGCCCAAGGAACTGTACAGTAAAAAGAAGGTTCGATAGAGGATACTGCTTAAGCGGAAATACGATCAAGGCGGCAAGGGCTTCTCTTCATTTCTGGGAGGAGCCCTGTCTTTCCGGAGAGAAAGGCTCCGGGGCGGTGTTTTTCTCCGGCTGCTCCCTGGGATGCGTTTACTGCCAGAATGAGAGCATAGCCTCGGGAAAAGGACGGGGCGGTGCAGAGCGGAAAGAGCCGGAGGGCTTTGAGATCACGGAGGAGAGGCTTAAGGAGATCTTCCTGAACCTCCGGAAGCAGGGTGCGGAAAATATCAATCTTGTAACGGGCACCCATTATCTGCCCCAGATCGCCGGCGTGATCCGTTCCGTAAAGCAGGAGGGCTTTGATCTGCCCTTTATATGGAACAGCAGCGGCTATGAGAAGGCGGAGGCGGTAAGGTGCCTTGACGGACTGATCGACATCTACCTGCCGGATTTCAAATATATGGATCCTGAAACCGCCGGACGGTATTCCAACGCCAGGGACTATCCGGAGAGCGCAAAGGAAGCCTTAAAGGAGATGGTGCGGCAGTGCCCCTCCTGTGAGTTTGACGGCCGGGGGATGATGAAAAGGGGTGTGATCGTCCGGCATCTGGTGCTTCCGGGGCAGGTGAGGAATGCGAAGCGGGTGCTGGAGTACCTTTATGAGACCTTCGGAGACAGCATCTATATCAGCATCATGAGCCAGTATACGCCGATGCCGCGGATCGGGGAGAAGTATCCGGAGCTTGCCAGGCGCGTTACAAAGAGGGAATATGAGAGGGTAGCGGATCATGCCCTCCGGCTGGGGATCACAAATGCCTTCCTTCAGGAGAGGGAGGTGGCGGAGGAGAGCTTTATCCCGGCCTTTGACGGAACGGGAATCATGTAAACCGAATCCGGTGGGAATGGGATTATGTAAACCGAATCCGGCGAGTCGAGAATTATGTAAACCGAATCCGGCCGGGCCGGACATGGATCAAGAGAAATGAAGCAGGATGGAGTGAATACGGAAGATATGGAAGATATGGAAGATATGGAAGAAGAGATCAGAGAATTAAGATATGAAGACGCGGAGATCGATGAGCGGATCATCCGGGCGGTAAAGGAGATCGGCTATGAGGTCATGACTCCGATCCAGGCCCAGGCCATCCCGGAGATGCTGGCCGGAAAGGACATCATCGGGCAGGCCCAGACCGGAACGGGAAAAACGGCATCCTTCGGGATCCCGATCATCCAGAATACGGACCCCGGGGAGGATGCGCTGCAGGCCCTGATCCTGTGCCCCACGAGGGAGCTTGCCATCCAGGCGGCGGAAGAGATCCGAAAATATGCGAAATATATCCCGGGGATCCGTGTGCTCCCGGTCTACGGCGGGCAGGATATCTCGAAGCAGATCCGCTCGC
>CACZNS010000247.1 GCA_902782575.1 uncultured Lachnospiraceae bacterium | reverse complement strand
TACCCAGGGGCTTTACGCCATGTATCTGCAGGCCCAGTCCAACAAGCAGGAAACGCAATATCTGGCGGAGGCGCTGGATAAAAACGAGGAGGTACAGAAGACCACCAGCGAGGAGTATTATTCCGACCTGGGCACCCTTACGACCCTTGCCGCCAGATTCATTTCCAACAATAAAAAGCAGATCACCAGAAAGGATCTGGCCGATATGGCGGACAATCTGGGGGCGGAGCATGTCCTGCTCTATAATAAGGACGGTGCCGTGATCCTTTCGGACGCGTATTATCAGGGACTCAAGCTGTCTTCCAATGCCAGGGAGCTTTCCAGTGAATTTAAGAAGGTGCTCACCGGTACTCCGGTACTGGCCCAGCAGGAGGTGGATGCGGAATATCTGGACGAGCCCTACCGGTACGTGGGGGCCATCGTGACGGATCAGGATGATGAGCTGAACGGCTTCGTGCAGCTGGCCTTTGCGCCGGATTATCTGGGGGCTTCCTTAAGCAGCTCCTCCATGGCCACCCTCCCCTCCACCTTCAGCGGAAGAAATAATGCCTTTGCCTTTATCGTGGACGGAGAGAAGGAGACCTTTCTTTATTATCCGGATGAGAAGCTGATCGGGGAGTCCGCGGAGGACTACGGGCTCACGGACGAGATGTGCCAGGACGAGTTTTACTCCCTGGCTGATTTTGACGGCGAGAACCGCCTGCTGTACTGCGGCTACTGGAAGAATGACATGCTCTTTACCGCGGCAAGCGTCAACGTGATCGCGATGGAGAGCATCAGCAGGGGGATCTTTATCTCCCTCGCGGGCATCGTGATCCAGCTTTTCTACTTCGCCCTGGTGCTTGTCATCGGCGGAAAGGTGCCCGATACGGGGGAGGAAGGGGAGGACGTGTGGGCGGAGGAAGCCAGAAAGAGGCTGGTGGAGAGCCTGGCGGCGGAGCGCATCACGAAGCTGCTGAGGATTTCCTTCTTTGTATTCTCCGGGGCGGTATGCCTGATCATCCTCCTGAAAAATCTGTTCTTTATGAATAACGAAGCACTGCTGGATCTGCTGAAGGGCTCCTGGAACACCGGGGTTCACGTGTTTTCCGTGACCGCCTGCTGGATCAATGTGTGCATGGTCTATTTCATCGTATCCATACTGCTTTTCATCCTGGAACTCATCGGCAAGCTGATGAATTCCAGAGGAGAGACCATCGTCAGGATGCTGATCAGCTTCACCCGGTACATAGCGGTGATCGGCGTGGTCTTTTACTGCGCGAAGCTTCTGGGGGCGCCGACGGATACGCTGCTGGCCTCGGCCGGGATCATGACGGTGGTGCTGGGCTTCGGCGCCCAGAGCCTGGTCACCGATGTCCTTGCGGGGCTTTTCATCATCTTTGAGCGATCCTTCAAGGTGGGGGATATCATCCGGATCGACGGAGAGGACTGGCGGGGCAGGGTGCAGGAGATCGGCATCCGGAATACCAGGGTCATGGACATCGATGAGAATAACATCAAGATCATCCACAACAGCTCCTTGAACCAGATCATCAATCTGACGGATCTGCCCACCTATGTGTATTCGATGATCGGGTCGGAGTACGGAGAGCAGCTGGAGAGGATCGAAGCGGTCATCGCCGAAGAACTCCCCGGGATCCGGAAGCGCATCCCCGAAGCTCTGGAAGGGCCGGTATACAGCGGTGTGCATGAGCTGGGAGACTCCGCGGTGATCCTGAGGTTCAGGACCACCTGCCGGAATGAGGACTACGTGAAGGTGAGGCTTGCGGTGAACCGGGAGCTGAAGCTGATGTTTGACAGGCATTCCATCAATGTGCCCTTCCCTCAGATCGTGCTGAACCAAAGAGAAGAGGAGCCGGAGACCCTTCCTCCGACAGAGGAATAAGGGGCTTCGCAGACCTTCGGAGTGATCTTTTGTCTCATCCTTAGTGCAATCTGCACAAAAACAACCCTCTAAATTTCATCAAAATTACAATATTGTACTAACATGTCAGGTGTGCTAACATGTTAGCATAGAAGCTGTAAACAATCTTTTTTGGAGGAACAAGACTTATGAAAAAGAAATTAGTATCGATCCTGTTAACGGGAGCAATGGTACTTTCTATGACCGCCTGCGGTCTGGAGAGCGCACCGGCAAGTGCACCGGCTGCAGAGCCTGCTGCGGATGCAGGAGCGGCAGAAGAGGAAGCTCCGGCGGCAGAGGAAGCACCTGCGGAGGAGGCTGAGGCTCCCGCGGCAGACGCTGCCGCAGCATCCGATCCGGCGGTTACGCTGGTAATGGCGGAGGTGAATCCTCTGGATACCATCGTAGGCCAGATGGACAGCAAATTTAAGGAAGAAGTCGAGCGCCTTTCCGGCGGCTCCATCACCATCGACCTGCAGGCGTCCGGAGTGCTCGGCTCCGAGAACGACGTTCTGGATGCCATGCTCGGCGGCGCCGGCACGATCCAGATGTCCCGTATCTCCGCTTTCGCTCTGACGAACTACGGCGGGCACAAGTCTACACTGCTTTCCATTCCGTATACCTTTGTTGACAGAAATCATTTCTGGAACTTCGTACATTCCGACCTGGCTCCGGAATTCCTTCAGGAGCCCTCTGAGAGCGGTTCCGGTATCCGCGGCCTCTTCTACGGCGAGGAAGGCTTCCGTCATTTCTTCACCAAGGAGCCCGTTTCCGGCATAGAGGATTTCAAGGGCATGAAGATCCGTGTATCCAATGATCCGGTCATGACAGGTATGGTGGAAGGCCTTGGCGCTTCTCCGACAGTCGTTGATTTCGGTGAGCTCTACTCCGCACTTCAGACAGGTGTTGTGGACGGCGCCGAGCAGCCCACGGCTAACTATCAGTCGAATGCGTTTGACGAGGTGGCTCCGAACTTTATCCTTGACGGACATACACTGGGCGCTGTCCAGGTCATCATCACCGATGAGGCATGGAACGGACTGACAGAGGCACAGCAGGCAGCCATCACGGAAGCATCCCAGATCGCATCCGACTACTGCCGCGAGATCTCCGAAGAAGCTGAGAACAAGGTTCTGCAGGAGCTGAAGGACAAGGGTGTGAACGTTGTGGAAGTTACCGACAAGACTCCCTGGCAGGAAGCCTGCAAGAGCGTGATCGAAGAGAACACCAAGGATCAGGCTGAGCTGTATCAGAAGATCCTGGATCTGGCGAAATAATCACTTTCCGAAACGCCAAACAGCATAAATGAAATACGGACGGGCACAGTGCCAGACTTGGGCTCTGTGCCCGTTTTATATCAGAATTGGAGTAATACTTGAAAGGAGAACCCTATGCCGGCAGTATTTGAAAAACTGGATAAGATCAAACCGGTTTATGATGTGGTCTACAAAGCGACAGCCGTCCTTTGTAAGATTCTGCTGATCGTGGACATAGCCGTCACCAGCTTTCAGGTGGCGGGGCGTTACATTCCCTTCATCCCCGATCCGTCCTGGACGGAGCAGGTGGTTCTGACGCTGATGTCCTATATGGCGGTGCTTTCCGCCGCGCTGGCGATCCGGAGGGGTGCCCATATCCGCATGACCGCCTTCGATCGTTATCTTCCCAAAAAACTGATCAAATATCTGGATATCCTTTCCGATTTCGCGATCCTGATCCTGGCGGTGATCATGATGGTCCAGGGCTGGAACTACGCGGTGAGTATCGGAAGCAAGGGAAATTATGAGAGCATGCCCTGGCTGTCCCGCTTCTGGATGTATTTCCCCATCGCCCTGGCGGGGGTGGCCATGCTGGTCTTTGAGATCGAGGCTCTCTATAACCACATCAAATCCTTCTTCGTGGCACCGGAGGAGGAGAAGAAAGAAGAAAAGAAAGAAGAGAAGAAGGGAGGAGATAAATAATGGATACGAATACACTGGCTGTTATCGTGCTTCTCGGCAGCTTTTTCCTGATGATCTTCCTGCGTTTTCCCATCGCATACGCCGTGGCTCTCTCCTCGGTGCTCTGCCTGAAGGTGCAGGGACTTCCGCTTTCCACCCTCTGCCAGTTTATGGTAAAGGGCATCAGCTCCTTCAGCCTGATGGCGGTACCCTTCTTTATCACGATGGGTGTGCTGATGGGCACCGGAGGGATCTCCGAAAAGCTTATCGCCCTGGCGGATGCCTGCGTCGGCTGGATGACCGGCGGCATGGCGATGGTGAACATCGTGGCTTCCTATTTCTTCGGCGGGATCTCCGGATCCGCTTCCGCGGATACCGCATCCCTGGGCTCCATTCTGATCCCCATGATGGCGGATCAGGGCTATGACAAGGATTTCTCCACGGCCGTTACCATCACCTCCTCCTGCGAGGGTCTGCTGGTGCCTCCGTCACACAACATGGTCATCTACGCCATGTCGGCAGGCGGCGTTTCCGTGGGAGCGCTGTTCCTTGCGGGATATATCCCGGGAGCACTGCTTGCGGTGTCGCTGATGATCGGCTCCTATATCATTTCCAAAAAGAGAAAGTATCCGAAGGGCGATAAATTCTCCATCAAGGTTCTGCTGAAGCAGCTGAGCGTTTCCATCTGGGCTCTGGCCGCCATCATCATCGTTGTGGTGGGAGTGGTCGGCGGTGTGTTCACCGCGACGGAGTCCGCAGCCATTGCGGTTGTCTACAGTCTGATCGTGTCGGTCTTCATTTATAAGGGCCTGAACTGGAAGGGTGTCTGGAGAGCCTTCGACGAGTGTGTCAACACCCTTTCGATCGTCATGATCCTGATCGCCACCTCGGCGGTATTCGGCAACTGCCTCACAAGGCTTCATGTGCCGGATCTGGCCGCGAAGGCCCTTATCGGCGTCAGCGATAATCCTTACGTGATCGCGATCCTTCTGGATCTGATCCTGCTGCTTCTCGGCTGCATCATGGATATGGCTCCCATCATCCTGATCGCAACGCCGATCCTGCTTCCCATCGCGACCTCCATCGGCATCAGCCCGATCCAGTTCGGTATCATCATGATCCTAAACTGCGGGATCGGACTTCTGACCCCTCCTGTGGGCGCCGTGCTTTTCATCGGCTCCGCCGTGGCAAAGCTTCCGATGGAAAAAGTGGTGAAGGCAACGCTGCCCTTCTATCTCTGCATGATCGTGGCACTGCTTCTGATCACATTCGTACCGGAGATCAGCATGTTCCTGCCGAATCTGTTCGGCTGATCAGGGTTCTGCGCACAGGCGCAGCGGCCGGAGCGGGGAGGGAAGACCTGCTCCGGCTGTCTCTGAAGAAGATTTTATGATTTATGTAAACTGAATGGAAAATGAGCAGTGGACATAAATGATTATTATGTTAATAAAATATGTTAATCAATTATGTTGAATGATTATGTAAACGAAACATACGGATAAAATGGTAACCTACCGGTGCGGCAAGGGTCATTCGCTGATTTTGGAGGCACGTACCCCCAAACAGCAGATGCGGAGACCGAGGGACACACCCCAAAACAGCAGATGCGGGGACCGAGGGACACACCCCAAACAGCAGATGCGGAGACCGCCCCCCGATTTCAGAGGCACACACCGGGATTACGGAAAGGATTGAAAAATGGCAAAAGAACGAGTGATTCAATTTGGCGAGGGCGGCTTCCTTCGCGGGTTTGTGGACTATTTTCTGCATAAGCTGAACGAGAAGGGGGTATGGGAAGGCAAGGTGGTGATCGTACAGCCCATCGAGAAGGGTATGTGCGATAAGCTCATGGAGCAGAACTGCGAATACAACCTGTATCTCAGGGGCATTGAGAACGGGGAGACCGTAAACGAGAGGACCCATGTGGAGGTGATCTCCCGCTGCGTGAATCCCTACACACAGAACGACGAATATATGAAGCTTGCGGAGAATCCGGATTTCCGCTTCATCATTTCCAACACGACGGAGGCGGGGATCGAATACATCGGAACGGAGAAGTTTGATGACAGGCCGGCCAAAAGCTATCCGGCGAAGCTTACCCAGCTTTTGTATAAGAGATTTGAGCTGGGGCTTCCGGGCTTTATCCTGATCCCCTGCGAGCTGATCGACGACAACGCGGATCACCTGAAGGAGTGCATCCTGAAATACGCCGAACTCTGGCAGCTTTCGGAGGAGTTCAGGAAGTGGATCGAGGAAGAGAATGATTTCTGCAATTCTCTGGTGGACCGGATCGTGACCGGATATCCCAGGGATGAGGCGGAGGAGCTCTGGAAGGAGATCGGCTATCAGGACAATATGCTGGATACCGCGGAGATCTTTCATCTCTGGGTCATCGGCGGGCATCACGAGGACGAGCTGCCCCTTCAGAAGGCCGGCTTCCATGTGGTCTGGACGGATGATGTGCATCCCTACAAGCGCAGAAAGGTCCGGATCCTGAACGGCGGCCATACCTCCATGGTGCTCGGGGCTTATCTCTACGGTCTGGAGACCGTGGGAGAGTGCCTGAAGGATGAGACGGTTTCGGCCTTCCTGAATAAGTGCATTTTCGAGGAGATCGTACCGACCCTGGGGAATTCCGAGACGGATATCCAATTCGGAAAGGATGTGCTGGAGCGGTTTTCCAACCCCTTCATCCGCCATATGCTGCTTTCCATCGCGCTGAATTCCGTCAGCAAGTTCCAGGTGAGGGTGCTGCCCACGATCCTTGAATATAAGGAAAAGTTCGGAGCATATCCCCCGGCCCTTACATTCTCGATGGCGGCCCTGATCGCCTTCTACCGGACGGATAAGGCAAACGACGGAGAGGAGATCATGAAGTTCATGAAGGACGCGGAGGTGGAGGAGATCCTTAAGAGGAAGGATTATTGGGATGCGGATCTTACGGATATGATCCCGATGGTTTCCGCGTATTATGAGCTGATCCGGGATAAGGGCATGAAGGAAGCCTATGAGGCGGTATTGAAAGAAAAAGAGGCAGTCTGATGCAGTTTGTAAAGATCAATCCGGCGGATAACGTGGCGGTGGCACTGGCGGATCTGGCGAAGGGTACGGTGCTTTCCGCGGAGGGAGCGGAGGTTGTGCTTGCGGAGGATATCGCAAGGGGCCATAAGTTTACGCTGAAGGCGCTTTCGGAGGGGGATACCGTCATCAAGTACGGCTTCCCCATCGGGCATATGACAGAGGCGGTCCCCGCGGGAGCCCACGTGCATGTGCACAACCTGAAGACGGGCTTAAGCGATAATCTTTCCTATGAATACCATCCGGAGGAGGCGGAGATCCCCGAAAGCGGAAGGATATACGGGGATACCTTTGAGGGATACCTGCGGAGCGACGGCAGGGCAGGAGTGCGAAATGAGCTCTGGATCGTTCCCACCGTGGGGTGCGTGAATTCCATCGCAAGGGAGATCGAGAGGCGCTGCCAGGATCTGAGGTCGGAGCATATCGAAAATGTGGTGGCCTATACCCACCCCTACGGCTGCTCGCAGATGGGGGATGATCAGGAGAATACAAGAAAGGCCCTTGCGGCACTCATCAACCATCCGAATGCGGGGGGCGTGCTGGTGCTGGGACTCGGCTGCGAGAATTCCAACATCGGAGTGCTCCTGGAGGGATATCTGAAGGATTATGACAGGAAGCGGGTGCGGTTCCTGCAGTGCCAGGACACGGAGGATGAGGTGGAAGCAGGCGTCGCCCTGATGAAGGAGCTGGCGGAGGAGGCAGGCAGCTGCAAAAGAGAGAGGATCGGCGTCAACAAGCTGATCGTGGGCTTAAAATGCGGCGGCTCTGACGGCCTCAGCGGCATTACGGCAAACCCGGTGGTGGGGCGGTTTTCGGATCTCCTTACCGCTGCGGGCGGCAGTACGATCCTGACGGAGGTGCCGGAGATGTTCGGCGCGGAGACGATCCTGATGAACCGCTGCGTGAACGAAGAGGTGTTTCAGAAGACCGTCAGGCTCATCAATGATTTCAAGGATTATTTCCGCTCCCACGGGCAGACGATCTATGAGAATCCATCCCCCGGGAATAAGGCGGGCGGGATCTCCACCCTTGAGGATAAGGCCCTTGGCTGCACGCAGAAGTCCGGTATGTCGGCGGTGGTGGATGTGCTGTCCTATGCGGAGCCCGTGAAGACTCCCGGGCTGAACCTGCTGTCCGCTCCGGGAAACGATCTGGTGGCTAGCACGGCCCTGGTCTTGAGCGGAGCGCAGATTGTGCTCTTTACGACGGGACGGGGGACTCCCTTTGCCTGCGCGGCACCGACGATGAACATCGCATCCAACATGCCCCTTGCGGCAAAGAAGAACAACTGGATCGACTTTGACGCGGGCAGGCTTCTGGACGGCATGACCCTTGACGGGCTGGGAGAGGAGCTTTACGAAAAGGTGCTCCGGACCGCCTCCGGCGGGAAGCTGAAGAGCGAAGACTGCGGGCGGGATCTGGCGATCTTTAAGCAGGGGGTCACCCTCTGACTTTATGAAATAAGTACAATATCATTCCCCTGAGACATTTCGCGGGATCTTTGCGAGGGTGTTTCAGGGACGATCAGAAAGGAATGAGATTATGAAAGCATTTATGGATAAGGATTTTCTGCTGGATACGGAAACGGCGAAGGAGCTGTACGGGAAATTCGCGGATATGACCAGGATACCGGTTCTTGATTATCACTGCCATATCAATCCGCAGGAGATCTATGAGGACAGAAAGTTTGAGAACATCGCCCAGGTGTGGCTCGGCGGGGATCATTATAAGTGGCGCCAGATGCGCACCAACGGCGTGGATGAGAAATACGTGACGGGAGATGCAGAGGACCGGGAGAAGTTTCAGAAATGGGCGGAGACCCTTCCGAAGCTCATCGGAAATCCGCTCTATCACTGGTCGCATCTGGAGCTCCGTTATTATTTCGGATACGAGGGAAACCTGAACGGCGATACCGCGGAGGAGGTCTGGAACCTCTGCAACGAAAAGCTCGCCTCCGACGACTTCACGGTCCGCAATCTGATCCGCAGGTCCAACGTGAAGCTGATCTGCACCACGGACGACCCGATCGATTCCCTTGAGTGGCATGAAAAGCTTAAGAAGGATGACAGCTTTGATGTGAAGGTGCTCCCGGCCTGGAGGCCCGATAAGATAAACAATATCGAAAAGCCTGAGTTCAGGGACTACATGGATAAGCTCACCGTAGCATCCGGGATTGCCGTAAGGGATCTGGCCTCCCTGAAGGATGCCATCGAGATGAGGCTGGACTTCTTCATGCTTCACGGCTGCGTGGTGAGCGACCACGCCCTGGAATATGTGATGTACGCGCCGGCCTCCGATGAGGAAGTCGACGGGATCCTGAAGAAGGGCTTAAGGGGAGAGAAGATCAGCGCCGAAGAGGGGCTGAAGTACCGCACCGCCATTATGCTGCATCTGGCAAAGCAATACCATAAACGGGGCTGGGTGATGCAGCTGCATTACGGCTGCAAGCGGGATAACAATGCGTTTATGTATGAGAAGCTGGGCCCCGATACCGGCTTTGACTGCATCAATAACTATGCTCCTTCGGCACAGCTTGCGGACTTCTTAAATGCCCTTTCCGCAACGGACGAGATCCCGAAGACCATCATCTATTCGCTGAATCCAAACGATGACCAGGCCATCGGTACCATCATCGGATGCTTCCAGGGCGGAGGCGTGAGATCCAGGCTGCAGCAGGGCAGCGCCTGGTGGTTCAACGATCATTATACGGGCATGACAAATCAGCTTACGTCTCTGGCAAATCTTTCGGCTCTGGGGAATTTCGTCGGAATGCTGACGGATTCCAGATCCTTCCTCTCTTATACGAGGCATGATTATTTCAGAAGGATCCTTTGCAGACTGATCGGAGGGTGGGTCGAAAACGGAGAATATCCTTACGACGAGAAGCTCCTGGGGGAGATCGTAAAAGGCATTTCTTATAACAATGCTGTGGATTATTTCGGATTCGACCTTCAGAAGGTATGACGGAAAAAAAAGAATTTCATTACCGGTTTCAGATCAGGGCCTCCGATCTGTGGCAGGTGCGCATGTATTATGCCTACGCCTCCTACCTGGCGGTGGTGAACATCACCTGCATCGTGGCTTCCGTGGTGCTGATCGCGGCGCTCTGGCAGACCTCCTCGGGGTGGTTCCGGGGGATCATGCTGGCGTTCGTTTCGCTTTTTACCATCGTGCAGCCCCTGGTGATCTACCTGAACTGCCTGGCCCAGGCAAAGCAGAATGAGGAGGAGCTGGATCTGACGTTTCACGATAAGGGACTTACGATCAGGATCCTGGGGGAAAAGGAAAAGCATCCCTGGACGGACATCGTAAACGTAAGCGTGAAGCCGACCCTTGTGATCGTCTACACCGATGCCAGCCACGGGTATATCCTGACGAACCGTGTGCTGGGAGATACAAGAAAGGATTTTCTCGCATTCCTGAAGGAGCACAGGAGCAGCGCAGCTCAGGGCGGGAGCTCTCCGCAGAAAGAAGAATGACGGGAAAGAGAAAGTGAGGTAAGCAATATGCAAATGACATTACGCTGGTACGGAACGGGCTTTGACACCGTGACCTTAAAGCAGATCCGGCAGATCCCGGGGGTGAAGGGCGTGATCACAACGCTCTATGATACGGCGCCCGGAGATCTCTGGTCCCGGGAGAGGATCCGCGCCTTAAAGGAGGAGGTGGAGGCCGCCGGGCTTCACATCGCGGGCATCGAGAGTGTGAACATCCACGATGCCATCAAGACGGGGGCTCCGGAGCGGGAGCAGTACATCGAAAACTACATCGGGACTTTACGGAATCTGGGAGAAGAAGACATCCACATGGTCTGCTATAATTTCATGCCGGTCTTTGACTGGACGAGGACGGAGCTTGCCAGGATGAGGCCGGACGGCTCCACGGTCCTTGCCTATACCCAGGAGGCGGTAGATGCAATCGATCCGGAAAAGATGTTTGAGACCATCGCGGGAGACACCAACGGAACCGTGATGCCGGGGTGGGAGCCGGAGAGGATGGCCCGGGTGAAGGAGCTGTTTGAGATGTATAAGGACATCGACGACGAGGCCCTCTTTGCCAATCTCAAATACTTCCTGGAAAAGATCATGCCGGTCTGCAACGAGTACGATATCCGGATGGCGATCCATCCGGACGATCCGGCCTGGAGCGTCTTCGGGCTGCCGCGGATCATCATAAACAAAGAGAATATCCTCCGGATGATGAAGATGGTGGATGATCCCCATAACGGCGTCACCTTCTGCTCGGGCTCCTACGGCACGAACCTGAAGAATGATCTGCCGGATATGATCCGCTCCTTAAAGGGCAGGATCCATTTCGCCCATGTGCGGAACCTGAAATTTAATTCTCCCACGGACTTTGAAGAGTCGGCGCATCTCTCCTCCGACGGGACCTTTGATATGTATGAGATCATGAAGGCGCTTTACGATATCGGCTTTGACGGGCCGATCCGTCCGGACCACGGCAGGATGATCTGGGATGAAAAGGCAATGCCGGGCTACGGCCTGTACGACAGGGCCCTGGGTGCGGCATATCTGAACGGCCTGTGGGAAGCCATCGAAAAAAGCCACGCGTAAGGAAAACCGCGGGGCGGGAATATAAAACGAAAGGACATGATGATCATGAAGCTGAGCAGTGACGGAATCAAAAGCAAAGAGGAGTGGCAGGCAAAGGGCTACCGTCTGCCGGAATTTGACCGGGAGGAGATGATCCGTAAAACAAAGGAGGCTCCGG
>CACZNS010000246.1 GCA_902782575.1 uncultured Lachnospiraceae bacterium | reverse complement strand
GAAAAAGACGACGGAAACCACAGCAAGGATCACAGCCATGATCCCGAAAAAGGTCAGGGGCCTGTAAGTACGGAAGAGCCGGAAGATGGTCCTTAAGACCCTGAGGCCGTCGGAGTAGGTATTGAGCTTGGAGGTGCTTCCGTCCGGCCGGTCCCGGTATTCGATCACCACGTTTCTCAGATGCATATTCTTATCGATGGCGTGGATCGACATTTCCGTTTCGATCTCAAAGCCCTTGGAAAGCACGGGGAAGCTCTTGACGAAGGCGAAGCTGAAGGCTCTGAAGCCCGTCATGATATCCTTGATGTCGCTTTTGAAGAGGAGGTTGATGCTGCCCCGCACAAGGCTGTTTCCGAAGTTGTGGAAGGGGCGCTTGTTCTCTTCGAAATAGGTGGAGGAAAGCCGGTCGCCGATGACCATATCCACCTGCTCCCGCAGGACGAGCTCCGCCATTTCCCGGCCGTATTCCGCCGGATAGGTATCGTCGCCGTCCACCATCAGATAGCACTGGGCGTCGATCTCCCGGAACATCCTGCGGATCACGTTTCCCTTACCCTGCTGCTTTTCATACCGCAGCACGGCACCGCTTTTTTTCGCAAGCTCCACGGTACGGTCGGTGGAGTTGTTATCATAAACATAGATCACAGCCTCCGGAAGCGCAGCCTTCCAGTCGCGGATCACCTTCTCTATGGTCTTTTCTTCGTTATAGCAGGGAATCAGAACTGCGATCTTATCCAAAGCAAACTCCTTGGGAATCATTCCTCCGGTATGAAATAAAAGCCGTCCGCTATCGTATCTCCGCGGTAGCCCATGGAAACGATGGCATCATGATCCGGCACCGACGGAAAATGCGCATAATCCGTCTGGTCCTCACCGTCGATGCGGTACCAGATCGTGACGGGGCTGCCCTTTGGATCCGGTACGGGGGCCGTTTCGGCCCCCATGTTCTCCTCGCTTTCCACCCGGTAATCCTCAGGGATCACAAGCATCCTCACGGAATGCAGGCCGTTCCCGTAGGGGAGCTGGATGCAGCCGGCACAGAAAGCCAGCAGCAGAAGAGAAAAAACAGCCGCCAGCCGTCTGACAGGATTA
This sequence comes from uncultured Lachnospiraceae bacterium, assembly GCA_902782575.1. Classification (GTDB taxonomy): domain Bacteria; phylum Bacillota; class Clostridia; order Lachnospirales; family Lachnospiraceae; genus NK4A144. The sequence goes on along the minus strand of CACZNS010000246.1, from coordinate 5,546 downwards.
TACATCATTCCAAAGCATTCCGCCAGAACAAGGAACATCAGAACCCCGCCGTAGCGGATGAGGGGAGAAGAGGAGAGCCAGAAGAGAAAGCAGCAGACGCTGACCCCGCAGGGAACCAGCCGGGGATCCGGCTTCTTTTTGATCAGAGCCCTGAGGGCGCAGGCTGCAAGGAAAACGCAGGAGACTGCGGTAAGCAGGAAAACGAGCCGGTAGGCCGGAGCGAGATTGCGAAACCAGATGGGAAGCCATTCCCGGAAGGAGAGCCGGACCAGCTCGTCCCAGTCCCGTTCGTCAAACAGCGTGTTCAGCCCCCGGCCGAAGAGCTGTATCCCCTCCTTATCCCCCTGAAGGGAGGACTTGGGAAATCTCCAGTCCACGGGCAGGGCGGTAAAGGTGACGGGGTAGACAAGATAGCCGGAGATCAGCACGTTCCGGATCAGGAAGGGCAGGACGATGGCCAGATCCAGTCCGGCAAAGGATAAGAGAGTTCCCCATTTTTTCCGGCGGATCAGGCAGACAAGCGGGAGCAGCGTAAAGAGCACGAGGGGCCCGCAGGAGAGCTTCAGGCATAAGGTACAGGCGGAAAGCAGGGAAAGAAAGCCGTAAGGGACGGGATCCGAAACCCCTGCCTCCAGCAGCTCCGACCATTTGATGAAGACATAGCAGAGGCAGAGCATGGCGAGAGGGTCGGTATCGAGGCCTGTCATGGCATCCATGTTCAGGGCGGCATAAAAAAGCAGGGCGAGCTTCAGGAAATCCGATGTGCCCGGAAGAAAGCCCTTTCCGAAGAGGGGACGCTGCGAAAGCTTCAGGGAAAACAGGCAGTAAAGGCTCAGCACGCAGCCGTAAAGGCCGTTTACCGTATGCAGGCTTCGTCCCGTAAAGCCCCTTAAGCTGAAGAGCGCCTGCAGGCAGAGGAAGGCGCTGTTGTAGGCAAAGCGGTTGTGGAGATTGGCAAGGCCCTTTACGAGGCCGTAGCGCTCGGTCCATTGGAGAGCCTGCGCATGGTAGAGATAATCATCATATGCCGTGGGCTGAAAAGCGGAGACCTTCAGGAAAAAAAGAAGGATAAAGGCGCCGGCTAAAAGCTTCGGCGCGGAAATGCCCCGAAGGGAATAAAAGGCATCCTTAAGCCTCGCGGAAAGCCCCGTGCGGAAACGGATCAGGATCAGAAGACAGGCAAGGATGAGCAAGAGGTCCGCTGCGATCCCCACCCCCGCAAAGAGGCTGAAGAACTGGCTGTAGGTGATGAGCAGAACGGTCCCTGCCATAAAGCAGCCGTCCGGGGATTTGATCTTATGGCCGAGTGCGGCACCGGCACTTTCCGAAAAGGCATATCCGAGAAGGTATCCCGCAAGCAGGATAAAGCACCAGTTGAGACCGTTGATGAGCATGGGATCCTCCTATTTTTCATGAGCGGAAATACCGTGGGCTGCTGTCCCTTTTGTTACTCTTGCAAATATAGCATATCTTCAAAAACCAGACAACCGCTTCCGGGGCGTGGACGACGGTGTATAAATCATTTGCGTATTGGTACGGGTGGTTATATAATGAAAGAAAAACGAAACGGAGAGGGTTTATGGGAAAATTTGTTGTTGCGGGGATCACGCAGATCGAAACGATCGTAAAAGTCAACCATATCCCGGTGGAGTTCGCGCCGCTCACCAGTGTGCCGGATTCGATCTTCACCGCGCCGGGCGGAGATGCTTATAATGAATCGCTTGCCCTGAAATGGCTGGGGAATCATGTGGACTTTCTGTCCGTGGCAGGCAGGAATCAGGATATGAGCATCTTCAACCCCCATGACAGAGAGGTGACGATCTCGACAGACTATATCCTTCCGATCCTGAAGGAGACCCCCACCCAGGTGGTGCTGTACGACAGGGACCGCAAGGAGCAGATCTTTGAGGATATCAAGGATCTGAGGGAAGCGGAATACCGCATGTCCATGGTGAAGCCGATGGTGGCGGAGTGCGATATGGTCATACTCTCCAACGCGAATTTCTGCCGTCCCTTCATCCCGGTGGCCAAGGAGTATAATAAAAAGATCGCCGTCAATTACCACAGCTTCTTCCGCGAAAAGGAAAAGTACAACGCGGACTTCCTGGAAGCGGCGGATATCCTTTATTTCAGCGACGATACGATCACAGAGGATCCCTATGAATTCATCGACAGCATCGCAAAGACCTACGGGACGGAGATCATCATTCTCGGGCAGGGCTCGGAGGGCCTGATCCTCTTTGACAAGACCCGTGATATCCGGGTGCATTACAATACCGTAAAGACCAATGACGTGGTCAATACCGCGGGAGCAGGAAACGCTCTGGTGGCCTGCTTCCTGCATTCCTATCTGGAGTCAGGAGACTCCGCCACAGCCATCAAGAACGCCATGCTCTTTGCTTCCTACAAGGTGGGCTATATGGGAACCTCAAACGGATTCATGACGGTGGAGCAGCTGGATCAGTGGAGGAGGCTTATCTGGGGAGAGAGTACTCCGATGGGCTGAGCCCGGTCGTTTTTCATGATCATACAGATGCCTTCGATGCTTCAGGCGCCGGCAACCGGTCCTTATGCCGTACAGGCAGGGACCGGGGAGAGGGGCGCGGGCATGGAAGGCATTTTTCATCATCATTTGTTCACATTTACGGCTTATACTGGTCAGTACCATGCAGAGAGAAAAAAAGAAGCTCAGGAATTCCATACAGGTGCAGCTGGCAGGGATCTTCATCCTGCTCTTTTTTGCGACCTTAGGCTTAAGCTATGTGATAAACGGTCTCTTTCTGCAGAATTATTATGAGTGGAAGAAGCAGAGCCAGATCGAACGGGCCTATACCTCGGTGGGGCAGCTCTTAAGCTCCTACGACAGCGGCTCGGAGGATTTCAGACGGGAGATCTCAAAGCTGGCTTCGGACGGGAACATGAGCATTGTGGTGGCGGACTCGTCCTTCGATATCATCTATTCCACCGTGAACGAATCCCAGATGATGATCTCAAGACTTGCCCGGCTGATCTTCGGAAGCTTCGGCGAGGATGAGAGGGGAGGCCCCGGAAAAGGCGATCCGGAAAGGGAAAAACGGGGATTTAAGAGCAAGGTGCTGGCTCAGACAGACCGGTATGTGATCACCCTTTCCACCGATCCGATGGTCTCGGCGGACTATATCGAGCTCTGGGGGACCTTCGGCGAAAGCAATATCGTTTTTATCCGTACCCCTCTCGAAAGTATCCGGGAAAGTGTGGACATCTCCAACCGCTTTCTGTTTTATATCGCCCTTTGCATGACGATCCTCGGGGGCATGATCATCTGGCTTGTGGCTCGGAAGATCACAAAGCCCGTGCTGGAGCTCTCGAGGCTTTCCGACAGGATGGCCCATCTGGACTTTGACGCCAAGTACGCGGGCGGAGGGAAGAACGAGCTGGGGGATCTCGGGGAGCATATGAACGAGATGTCGGATCAGCTGGAGCGGACCATCTCGGAGCTGAAGACCGCGAACAACGAGCTGCAGCGGGACATCGAAAAGAAGGAAAAGATGGAGACGATGCGGGGGGAATTTATCTCCAATGTGTCCCATGAGCTGAAAACACCCATCGCGCTGATCCAGGGCTATGCGGAGGGGCTGAAGGACAATGTGAACGACGATCCGGAGAGCAGGGATTTTTACTGCGACGTGATCATTGATGAGGCGGATAAGATGAACCGGCTGGTGAAAAATCTCCTGACCTTAAACCAGCTGGAATTCGGGGCGGAGCAGATCAGGCTTGAGAGATTCGATATCACCGAGCTGATCCGCAACAGCCTGCAGGCTTCGGATATCATGCTGAAGCAGTACGGGGCCACTGCCGGCTTTGACGGGACGGAGCCGGTGTGGGTCTGGGGAGACGAGTTTAAGGTGGAAGAGGTGTTCAGCAACTTCCTGAGCAATGCCGTCCATTACTGCTCTGGGGAGAAGAGGATCGAGATCTCGCTTCTTAAGGAGAACGGAAAGGTGAGGGTCAGCGTGTTCAACACCGGAAACCCTATCCCGGAGGAATCCATCCCGCAGCTCTGGGACAAATTCTATAAGGTCGATAAGGCCAGAACCCGGGAGGTCGGGGGGAGCGGCGTGGGGCTTTCCATCGTGAAAGCCATCATGGAGGCTATGAATAATCCGTTTGGTGTGGTAAACTATGAGAATGGCGTGTCCTTCTGGTTCGAGCTGGACGCGGCCGAAACGAAGTGATATCCGTACTGCGCATAAATGCCGCGGTACGGCAGGGGGAATCAAATATGAAACGAGCACGGTTATGGGTCCTGGCTTTGATCTGCTGCATATGTTCCGCGGGGTGCGGAGCGGAGGCGGTCGATCTGTCGGAGGAAGATACAAAACGGGTGGCGGATTTTTCTTCGGATATCATTTCCCAGCACAACCAGTATTCCAATTCCAGACTGGCCGATGTGGAAGAGGTGAAATGGGAGTATCAGAAGCAGGTGGACCTTGAGATCAAAAAGAAGAATTTCATCGCCCAGCAGAGAGCGGCCGGGCTGATGCCGGATGCCGGGGGAGAGACCAAGGACCCGTCGGGCTCCGGAGACTCCGGGAGTGCTTCCGGGGAGGGTGAGGCTGAGGAGGTGCCGCTGATCCCTATGGTGGAGGCCGTCGGTCTGCCGGCAGGCGTGAGCATGCGCTACCAGGGATATGAGGTGACGAATTCCTATCCCACCGGTGCGACGGAAGGCAGTGTGTATATGGGGATGACGGCGGCCCAGGGTGATTCCCTCGTGGTACTTCATTTCGATCTGGTCAATGAGACGGACAGCGATGTGATGTGCGACATCCTTTCGAACCGTCCGCAGTTCAGGATCAGGGTCAACGGGGACCGGAATACGATCCAGCAGACGATCCTGCCAAACGATCTGTCGAAATTCGCGGATGTGATCCCCGCCGGATCCTCCGTGGAAACGGTACTGATCAGCGAGATGGCAACGCCCAAAACCGAGGATATCGAAAGCGTGAGCCTGATCGTCAGAAGCGCGGAGGGCAGGCCCGAGTACCCTCTGGAGGAGTCCGCGGGAGGAGAGGTTGCGCCAGAGGCTGCGGCAGGAGAGCCGGCAGCGGAGGGCTTTGAAGGGGCAGAGGCCTCTGCAGGAGAAGCCGCAGCGGACGGCAATACTATCGTAGAATAGGGGAGTGATCGGAAATGCCAATCAGAGTTCAGCAAGATCTTCCTGCCAGAAGTCATCTGGAGGATGAGAACATTTTTGTGATGGACGAGGACCGTTCCATCCATCAGGACATCCGTCCGCTGAAGATCTGCATCTTAAACCTGATGCCATTAAAGGAGGATACGGAGCTGCAGCTGTTGCGTTCCTTATCCAACACGCCGCTTCAGATCGACGTGATCTTTCTGACGGTGAGCAGCCATGTGTCCCAGAATGTATCCGCGAACCATCTGAACCAGTTTTACCAGAACTGGGAAGACGTGGCGGGGAAACGGTTTGACGGGATGATCATCACGGGGGCTCCGGTGGAAAATCTCGAATTCGAAGAGGTGGACTACTGGGAGGAGCT
>CACZNS010000245.1 GCA_902782575.1 uncultured Lachnospiraceae bacterium | reverse complement strand
CTTCTGACCCGCGAAACACGGAGAAGTGTCCGGCGGACGGTTTCCGGATACGCTCTGATGCGCCGAGCGCGTCAGTATCCCGGTACAAGCAGCGCTATTGCGCGGATTGTGAGTGTTTTGCACCGGCTGGGGTCAGAATACATTTTGACCCTGATATCATAACATTATAAAAACAGGATCCGGGGAAATAAAAGGGTAAAATCTTACGAAAACCCGTTTTTTCTTTGGGCACCCTCCTCCTTCTCCCAAAGGTCTCAGACACCGGATATGCTCACGGAAGAGCAGTCAAGCCTCAGTACCTCAAAGTCCGCGGACTTTCCCTTGAGCCGCACGGTGTTTCCGAGAGAGGTATAGCGGATCCTGTCTCCCAGAGCCTCCGCCACCGCCCTGCTGATATAGACCTCTCCGCCGGGGGCGTTTGCCTCAAGCCTTGCGGAGGTATTTACCGTATCGCCGATGGCCGTGTAGTCCATATGCCGTTCGGCTCCCATATTTCCCACAACCGCCGGCCCGAAATGCACACCGACCCCCACGTTCAGCTCCTCGCCGATCTCCTCCTTCAGCTCGTTGGAGACCCTGGCCGCTCCTGCTACGATCTCGCAGGCGGTCTTTACCGCATTGTACACCGCGTCATCCTGGGGAAGCGGCGCTCCCCAGAAGGCCATCATGGCATCCCCCACAAACTTATCCAGCGTCCCATGGTTCCGCTCCACGCAGCCGCTGGCCATGGTAAGGTATTTATTCAGGATATGCACCACCTGCTTGGGGTCAAGCCTCTCCGACATGGTGGTAAAGCCCCGCACGTCCACAAAGAGCACAGCGATCTCGCACAGCTTCCCTCCGAGGGAGAGATTTTCCGTTCCTTCCTTCAGGATCTCCCGCACGATCTCCGGCGCCACATACCGCTCAAAGGTCTTTGTCACCTGCTGCTTTTCCACTACCGAGCGCACATAGTGTATCACAATGGAGGCAAGGTAAAGGATGAAGACTCCCAGAGGGATCCAGAGCAGGTGGATCACATAGCCTCTGTTATAAGCTATATATCCCAGGGCAATCCCCGCCGCGATGAGCAGCGCCGCCACTGCCGAGGATATCTTCAGATCCGTTTTCTGGAATATAAAAAACGACACAGTCGAGATCAGGAACAGGAGCAGGATCTGGGGGATATTGCCGGGCTCCTTCTTATAATTTCCCTCCAGGATCGCCTGGATGACATTTGCCTGATATTCCACGCCGTACATCTGCTCCGACCTCTCGATGGGAGTGAAGTAGGCATCCTGCAGACCTGCCGCGTAGGGGCCGATGAGCACCGCCCTGCCGGCGAATTCCTCCGGAGAGATCTCTCCGCTTATCAGATCCGCCAGGGAATACCCGTCGTAGTAACCGCCGGGCTCCGCGGAATAGGACACGTAATAATAGCCGCTCCCGGTCTGCGGCTCCCTGATCTGAAGCCCGTGCTCCTTCGCATAGATCTCCGCCGCGGTATAGGCCAGGGAATAAACCCTCTCTCCCTCCGGCTCGATGTATAAAAGCGCGTGCCTTAGGATCCCGTCGGTATCCACCATGGCGTTGATATGCCCCTGCGCCGTCACGGCCCGTAGCGCCTCATAGGGCCCCGCGTAATCAAAGACCGCGTTGTGCTCATAGTGCATATGGCCCGTCTCATCCGTAACGGCCGCGGTACCCACGTTCGCAAAGGAGGCCGTGACCACGTTTCCGAGATTCTCCGCCGCCTCCGCAAGCCTCAGGTCCGCCTCCGGGCTGCTCTCCCCAGTATACAGGGTGTCTATGGCAGTGACCGCCGGCCTGTTTGCGGGATCCCGCGAAAGGGCCTCCAGGGCGGAAGCCATCACGGTCCTGTCCCAGGTATTATACGGTCCCAGCTCCTTTAATGCCTTTTCGTCTATGCCGAAGACAATGATCTCTCCGTCCAGGGCTTTCGGCTGCTGGTAGAGCGTATCCTGGGCCAGCCTGTCAAGACTCCCGGCCGCTCCCCACACCCCGATGATCAGGGTGACGGCAAGGGCGGCAAGGAGGGATATGCAGATCTGTTTGATTAGTCGGGTCATGGTCATAGTTTTTATGATCTCCGCGATTTTCTGCCTCCGGGATCCATTGATGCCGTGCTGCATTCCGGTCAGTCATGCCTTAATGGGGCAAATATTGCGTAATCTCGCCGGTTGATTTATTGATCTCGATCCCCACTGGACCGGTTTGAGAATCATCGTTGTAAAGGGACAATTTATCATTTGTTTCCTTAGCCTTTAAATAATTGGCACCACTACAAACATATCCATCACTATTCCTGCTCACTACAGTTTGACCGAATTTAATGGATGCGGATCCGTTACTACCTAAATCTACTTTTGTAATTTCATTATAGGTCGTTCCGCCAATTTTCAGCGGAAGATTCACATTCCCTTCATCACTGATGATACTAATACCGTCGTTTCCGACTCGAATCTCACCATAGCCTGCAGTATCACTCAATTGATATATACCATCACCCAGCGGCGTTACCCCGGGGTCGTTTTCCCCTCCTCCCGACGAGGTGCTGGTGGTGGTTTTGGAGCTGCTGGAGCTGGTGGTGGTGCTGCTGCTCGAGCTGCTGGAGCTGCTGGAGCTGCCTTTTTTGCTGGAGCTGCTGCCGGAGCTGTGATCGTCGTCATCATCGTCATCATCGTCATCATCGTGAGAGGATCCCGATGAGCCTCCCGCGTTCGGATCATAATTCGGAGCCTGCGGTTCCGGGGCCTTTGCGAGCAGCAGGGTGGGTGAAAGCGGCGGCCTTCCCTCACCCTTTCCGTGGGTGATATAATGCAGCACCAGACCCTCTGTAGATGTCCCGTACTTTTCCACCACATCCGCATTGGCCGCGGCATAATAAGCAGGGTCTAAAAGAGTGCCGTCCTTCAGCAGTACCAGACCGTTATCGGGATTGGTCACCACTATGGCCTCCCGCGCGGTCTTAAGCGCCTCCGGGGTGAGAGGCGTGGGATTCTCCGGCTGCGGTGCGGCCGTACCTTGCGGTGCGGGCGCACCTTGCGGAGCCGCCGCACCGGGTCTGCCTTCGCCCGCTGCTCCTTCGCCCGCTGCCGGGCCCTCTGCCCTGCCTGCACCGTCTCCGCCTTCTCCGGCGCCTTCGCCTGCAGGCTCTCCGTTATCCTCCATAGTACCGCCTGCCGGATCCCCCTCCGCCGGGTTCTCCGCGGTTCCATCCGCGCCGCTTTCCGGCTTCTTGTCTCCGCCTGCGGTATTGTCTGCGACCATGGCAGGCCTTCCCCCGTCCCGGTCGCCTTCAAGGCCCAGGATCCAGGGCCTGCTCCAGCCCGTAGCCGCCACGACCCTGTCAAGGGTCTCCAGATTCTCCCTCAGATAATTCAGCACGAACTGCGGCAGGTCATGCTCGGTCACTTCCTCCAGGCTGAACTCGATACTGTCCACCTCCCGGTCGTTGTACAGGTAGACCACGATCTTCTGGCCTGCATATACCTCGATCTCCTTGATCTCTCCGGTCACGGGATTTGTCCCCGTTACATGCACATGGCCGTCCGTGACGGTAAGGGTCTCGTTTTCCCCCTCCACGGAGACGATCCCGGAGGTGCCCCGGATCCCCACCACCATGGTGCTGGTCCTGATCTCAAAGCTCTCATCCTCCTCCAGAGGCTTGCTCACGTCAAAAAAGAGACTCCCCGCCGTGAGCTTCAGATTAAGCTTTCTGCTCTTCTGCTCAAACTCCGCCCGGCTGTTCTCATTCAGGGTAACGATCTTCGTATCGTCCAGTCCGATGGATACCAGGCTCTCTGCCGCGGTGATCAGGGCATTGCCGCTTTTCAGCCTCAGATCCTTCCGGATATTCTTTTCTTTTCCGTTTTCCTCAAGGGATACCGTGCCTTCGATCCTCAGGATCCTCATTGTCGTGGCCGTGATCTGCGAACGAAAGATCAGGAAGAGGATCAGAAGCACAAGGATCAGCAGCACGGCTGCCGCCGCTATGATCAGCTTCTTTTTCTTCCCGTTTACTTTTTCTGCTTCTCCCATGCCTTACTCTCCTTAAACATCTCCAGCAGATCGCCGTCTATCTTCCCCTCATCCCGCATGCTCTCAAGGATGGAAAAGGCCTTCTCCGGGGGCATGGCAGGCTTATAGGGCCTGTCCTCCGCCGTAAGGGCATCATAGACATCTATGATCGTAAGAAGCCTGACCTCATCCGGCAGTGCCTCTGCCGTAAGCCCGTCCGGATACCCCTTTCCGTTCAGGTATTCATGATGGGCTCCCGCCCAGAAGGGCACATTCTCGTATAATCCCTTAAACTTCATCCTGGCAAGCATCTTTCCGGTAAAGATCGCATGCTCTTCGATCTGCTCCCTCTCATCCTCCGTAAGAGTTCCCTTCCTAACGGTGATCGCCTTCAGCTCGTCCTCATTCAGAAGGGGTCTCTCCTTCCCCTCCGGATCCATACAGGGGATCGCCGCGCATTCCCTCAGTCTCTCGATGGTCTCATCTTCCAGAAATCCCGCTGTATTCGCCCGGCAGATAAGCTCCCAGGCCTGATGCAGGATCTTCTCCTTTCCCCTGCATTCCTCCGCCGCTTCAGGATGCTCCAGCGCTCTGATGCGCTCCATCAGGACCGCGATGTCGATCCGGCTTCTGATCTTCTCCTTCACGGAAGCAAGCCTGTCCGGCTTGTCCAGCATCTCGAGCGGCACCAGGATCTTTCCGATATCATGGAGCCAGATGCTCATGAGAAAGGCATCCCTTGTCTCCTCCGGGATGCGCCGCTCCTGATGTGTCTGATCCAGCCAGACCAGATACTTTTCCGCATATTTCACCATACTTCTGGTATGGGTGCCGTTATAGGAGCTTCTTGCCTCGATCACCCCCACCATGACCCTCACGAAGGAGTGCAGCAGGTCCGTTACCTCCTGAGCCAGCTTGTGGTTATTTAAGCTGACGGAGGCAAGGGAGGCCAGCGCGGACACCAGCTGCTCATACTCCTCCTTAAAGGGTATGATCTTCCCGCTGTCATCCATGGCGTTTATGAGCTGCAGGACCCCTATGATCTCGTCCTTTTCATCGCACATCGGGATGACCAGCATGGAGCCTGTGCGATAGGAATTGATCGCATCATATTTCTGGGCTCCCCTGAAATCATATTCCTTTGATTCATAAACATCTTCGATATTGATTTTCTTTTTATCGATGGCTGAGCAGGCGCAGACATGAGTGCGCACAAGCGGAACCGGCGGCAGGTTGGCATTTCTGCTCTGCTCCGCTGCCGGTATCCCTTTTGATCTGGTATATACGGTATGAAAATTTAAGAACTCCCCATCCTTTACGTAAACAGTTCCCGCATCGCATCGGCATATTTCCATGGCCTCAAGCAGGATCTTCTGCATTAGATTGTCGAAATCCTTTTCCGCGCTCAGGTCAAGTGCGATGCTGATCATCCTGTCCAGGGAATATTCACTGTCTATCAGTAAAGACATACGATCCCCCTAACTCTGATAAGAAATCCTTTCAGGCCCCTTCTTATCATGAGTATACCCCTTCCGCGCCGCGGCTTTTATGCGCTGCGCGGATTTTCAAATTTATACCTCTGCCGTACAGCGGTTTTTATGCGCAGTACGGATTTTCAAAATTTTACCCCTGTCGTACCGCTGCTTTTATGCGCGGTACGGATTTTCAAATTTATACCCCTGCCGCGCTGCGGTTTTTATGCATGGTACGGATTTTCAAATTTATACCCCTTCCGCGCCGCGGCTTTTATGCGTGGTATGGATTTTCAAATTTATACCCCTGCTGCGCCGCGGCTTTTATGCGTGGTACGGATTTTCAAATTTATACCCCTGCCGTACTGCGGCTTTTATGCATGGTACGGATTTTCAAATTTATACCCCTGCCGTACTGCGGTTTTTATGCATGGTACGGATTTTCAAATTTATACCCCTGCCGCGCTGCGGCTTTTATGCGTGGTATGGATTTTCAAATTTATACCCCTGCCGCGCTGCGGCTTTTATGCGCTGCGGGGATATTCATAAGAATTTGAAAGCACACCCGTTTTCTATATTACTCCTCTTTGTCTATGGCCGCAACCCCGGCTATTTTGTTGTTCCATTATTTATCGAACAGAAAACGCTCCGGAAGATCTACCTTAAAGGCCTTTGCCAGATCCCGGAAGTTGTCCGGTTCGATGGTCTGACGCTTTCCGTTTGACATGGAGAGCACCTTCACCAGGATCTCCGCGGATTTTTCGATGGTGTGCATCAGCCCGAAGGTGGTATGGGCCCCTTCTCCCGCGCAGAAGATCCCGTGATGAGCCCAGATGGCCGCGTCGTACTTCTCCATCAGCTTGCTGGTGGCGATGGCGATCTCCTCGCCCCCCGGCACCATCCATCCCACCACGCCGACTCCGTCCGGAAAGACCACCGGACACTCCGTTGCCATCTCCCAGAGCTCCCTTGTGAAAATCTCATCCTCCAGAGGCAGCACAAAGGTCAGGGCTATGATGTTCGCCGGATGCGCATGATAGATCACCCTGTATTTTCCATTGGTGGTCCGCTTCTTTACGGCATGGTTCATCAGATGGGACGGCAGCTCGCTGGTGGGCTTTCCTCCCTCCACAAGGCCCCATTTAATGCGGTAGTTTTCGCCTTTTTCATCCAGCCCGATGATCGCCAGATTCGCCTCCGGATCATCCTTCACGTCCCGGAAGCATTTCCCGCTTCCCGTCACCAGAAAATGCTCTCCCGCAAGGTCCGGTACATGGGCTCCGATGGGAATCCACTCTCCGTCCTGTCGGAGTCTGGGCTGAATGATCTCCACCTCCTCCGGCTTGATGCGATAGGAAAGATTGCCCCCGTTCCTCTCATGCCATCCCATGCGGAATCCGTCATCCGCCATTCGGATAAAACCCTTTACAAACGTCATGTCCAAGATCTTCATGTTCCCTTATCCTCCTTCTGTCTTTTGTTCCGATCCTGCCGCTGTGCGGCTCTATGACACGGGTTGCTTTCATTTCACCGGATCACGCTCCGGCAGTACTTCAGGAATGGTTTATGCGGATTCTATGAGCCGGGCGGCGGCCGCGTACTCCTCGGGCGTGCCGAAGCTTAAGGAGCGGTCCGCTTCAAACACCCGGATCCTTTTCCGGTCCGCGATCAGGAGATTATAGATCCCGCTCATATAATACTCCCGGTATTCACAGGCTGTAAGGTACCTTTCCGCAGCCTCGAGGAAAAGCCCTGCCGAGCGGAAGCCGTACGCCCCTGTGACGGCATTGCCGCTGATCACCCTTTTCTCCGCTGTTTCCAGCGCATATCCCTCTTCATCGATCCTCACATAGCTGTATCTGTCCAGATCAGAGCGGAAGGTTAAGAGCGTGCCGTCCGCCCGGAAGGCTTCCGCCTTGTAGAACTCGTCCATTACTTCGCACTCAAAGGACAGATCACAGTCCAAAAAGATCACGGGATCGTCGTTTGCGATGGTCTTCGCACCCTCCATCGCGGTAAGCACAGCTCCGTTTAATACCTCCGGCAGAGAAACGATCCGGGCCTCCGGATAGACCTCATGGATCCTCCTGTCGATCCCGAAGTCCTCGATATGCTCCCTAAGCACCACAAAGGTCAGGCTCCGAAGGGGGATCCTTCCCCTTACGGAATCGCAGGCCCGCTCAAAGAAGGGCTTCCCGCAAAGCTCGATCAGAGGCTTCGGACATTCAAAGCCGTTATTCAAAAACCGCGTCCCGGCGCCTCCCATAGGCATGATCAGGTTTGTCTTCAAAGCTGCTCCTTTCTGTGATCCTCCTGTCAGATTCTGGTACCTCGAATAATAATTATCTGGCATATTCGCTTGTCTGATTGAGTATATTTTTCTTTATCCGCAATCGGCAATGCTCGTGCAGCGTATTTTAATTAACCGCACCATATGCTTGCCCGCTCACCTGACAGCACATTTCCAGAAGCTTCGGTGTAGCCCGCTATACCTGCGTTTTTGAAAATGTACTTTCAGGCAAGCATACGGTGCATTGGTATAGCCAATCAAAATACGTTCCACCGGTTTCGCGTGTTATGGTATGCTCCGTCCCGGATCGGGGATCACACATGTTACGATTAAATCCTAGGATCGGGATCGTCTGTACTACGGTCTGCTTCCCCTCAGATCCGGATCGTCTGTACTACGGTCTGATCCCTCCCGAGCTATAGTTTACGGATTGTGTAATTGCCGTATCGTGAATCGTAAATGCCTTGCTGCCGGCGTTTGTGGCTCAGGAAAGTGCAATTTCTTTATTCATCTACTGTAAGATTACTTGTGTTATGGTCGATTTCCCTCAGATCCGGATCACCCGCATCACGGAAGCCCCGCTTCTCTCCGCCGCCTCGATCCCGACCTCCGAGTCTTCAAAAACCACTGTCCGCTCCGGAGGGATCTGAAACTGCCGCATAGCCATCAGGAAGCCCTCCGGATCCGGCTTCAGCTTCGGCAGATCCTCACAGGCAAGGATCAGGTCAAAGTCCTTTTCCAGATCAAAATGCCGGATCATGGAATATACATTCTCCTTGGAGGCCGTGGTGACCAGCGCCATATAATACCCTTCCTTCATTCCGCGGATAAAATCCACCAGAGCGAAATTCACCCGGGCCTCCGGAATATGGGCCTTATAAAGTCCGATCTTTCTCTTATGGACGCGCTGAATGGTCTCCTCGTCGTCCCCTACGATGGGGGGCAGATAATCCCGGTATCCCTTCCCGAAGCATTCCGTTTTAAAATACTCGTAGGTCAGCTCGATCCCTTCATCCGCAAGGGCCTCCCTGTATGATCTATAGTTTACCATACAGGTATCGATCAGGGTACCGTCCATGTCAAAAATCGCCAATTTATCCTTCATGCTTTCACCTCTGCCTTGTCGCAGCCTTTATGCGCGGTACGGATGCACATAAGAATTTCAGTCCTGATCCGCGCTGCCGGGATCTTTGCCCCTGCAGCGTTCTCTATCTCTGCAGGAAATTCCGGCCTCTGCTGAGATCTTTGCCTCTGCCTGTTTTCTTTATCTCTGCCGGAATCTCTCCTCGATATCGTTCAGCACCTCAATGAGCCCCGCAAAAAAGAGCACGGCCCGCTTTCCGCTCTTTTCCAGCTTATAGGGCATAAGCCGCAGCCAGTTTACGATCTCATGATAATAAATGCTCTTTAGCTGCTCTTCCGTAAAATGCTCTTCCAGATATTTGTTATAGATTTCATATAACTGATCGTATATCCCGGATCGCGATGCCAGGAAGCTTATCGCATTTCCCTTTACCGTTACGGTCTTTGTGTTCATGTAAAACTCGTACCCGCTGTGAAGGGACTGCAAGAGCTTCGCGTAGTCAATATAAACGGAGCGGTAGATCCCGGAGGGATTCGGATCGATCAGATAATACCCCTTCGGATACTCCGGATTTTCCGGCAGGCAGATAATATTCTCCACGGTCAGATCCCCGTGGATATCCGCCGTCGGATCCTTTTCAAAGATCCGGATCAGCTTCTCCTTTTCAAGCATGGCTTCAAAATGCTTCAGGTTTTTCCTTGTCTTTCCGTTTATGACAAGCTCCTCTGCCTTAAACAGCTCCTGCAGCTCCCGGTCCGCCCTGATCTTCCCCAGATTGCGCAGGACCTTATCCTCCACATAAGCCGCAGCGGCTTCTCTTCCGAATGCACCGCCCTCTTCGGGCCCGCTGTAGACCTCTCGCCGGAGATCCTCCAGGATCGTCTGCATAAGCTCCGCGGAGCGTTCCCTGGGATTCGAATGGATATAATTAAAAAAGCCCGAGGCCGTCGGCACATAGCCCATGTCATAGCAGCACATTTCCCCTGCCTCAAAGCGCTTTGAAAGGATCCTCGGAAGGGGCAGTCTCCCCTTATTCCTCATGCGCTCGATCCAGTCGATCTGGCTGTTCAGCTTATCCGCATCCTGCCCCACCACATATTTCCGAAAGATCGTCTGCCCGTCCTTTAAGCAAAGCATCGTCGTGGCGTTGGAGCCCGCGGAATAATCCTTTATGATGCTAATATCGCTGTTTACCGCAAGGTAGGCCCGGATATACTCCGCCGCATTTCCTTCGAAATAGCTTTCCAGAAACTGAAGCTTATCCTGCGGATTGATCTGCGGGAGCAGATTCAGAGTCCCCCGGCTGTCCGCATTCCCATATACGCTGCTCCGTCCGGCACCTGCGGAGCCTTCCTCCACTTCTCTGCCGTCCTCTCCGGCAGGGCTCTCCTCCGCTTCCTCTCTCATGCCGGTATCGCTTTGCAGCCTCATCAGGAAAAGGCCCGCAAGGAAGGTCATCAGAGCCGTGATCAGAAGATAGGCCGCAAGCATCCCGGAGGCCGAGGCCGTCAGGCTTCCCACCCGCAACACCTGCCGTACCGCTCCTGCATCAATGCTTCCGCTGGAAAAGAGCATCGAAAAGATGTCATACAGCGAATAAGCCGCATCCCCCGAGGAAATGGTCCTTGCAAATACGTAATAGGAGCAGAGATAGGCCGCCCACATTCCCGCAGTGATAAGGATGAGCCGCAGCTTGCTGATGCGTTTCACGATATCCCGGAAGGCCGTGATCAGGGCCCAGAAAAAGAACATGAGCGTCAGCTCGATCCTGTCGTTGAAAACGGAGCAGATCCCTTTGATGATCCTTTTTACGATGTTTTTCCCGTAGATCGAGAGGGCTGCAAGCAGGATCAGCACGCCTGCCAGAAGGGCATAAAAATAAGCGGAGTTCCCTGCTTCATAGACTCCCGCCGATGCCCCGAGATACAGACCGATGTAGATCAGGCCTACCACGATGATATCCAAAAACCGGTCTACGATGACAGTGGCTAACGAAAAGGAAAAGCCGTTCTTCATCCGCCTCCCCGCCAGATACGCCCGGAGCAGATCCCCCAGCCTGAACGGCAGAATAAAATTCAGGAGATATCCGGCTGCCAGTGCGTTTAGGAAAACACCGGTATTCACTTCCTCATATATATCCGCAAACTGCTTCTGACGTAAGGTCTTCAGATAATGCCCAAGCATCAGAAGCAGGCAGGCTGCGATAAAAAGTAAAATCGTCATAAGGCTGTAAACGGATCCTCCCTGCCCTATGATACCCCAAAAACCCGTTACTGAAAAGAACGGAAATCAAGATCGGTTTGATTTTCTTCAGGGTGATAGCATATGCTGAATAAACAACAGTAAACGAATAAAGTAATCACACTTTCCTGCGCCACAAACGCCGGTAATAAGGCATTTGCGGCTCACGATACGGTAATTACTAAATTCGTCAACTGAAAAATCCCCTTGAAAAGGAATGTCTCTCATATGAATAAAAAAACACAGGATCCTGGATCATCCCATACTGGGCTATTTTGTGCTGCTGATCTTTTCCCTGGAGGTATCCGGTGTGTTCAGCACCATCATCGATACGATGATCCTTGCCGGGCTGATCCCGGGCTTTGCCATCACACAGACCGCATCCGGCAGAGAGCTCACCGTGGCAATCGGCCCCTGCACTGCTCTGGGATCGCTTGCGGTGATAGGTATATTCCGCTTATGGTTCCGCCCGTCCTTTGACGGAATGCTTAAAAACAAGGATTTTCTTAAAGAACTCCTGCTACTTTCCCCTGTCCTCATCCTTCATTGGGTCGGCTCTGCGGTAAGCCGGGTTCAATTCGGAACGTCAGCTGTTTTCCTTGCTTTCTTAAGAGCCTTTGCACCGGTCTTCGTTGCGGAAACGGCCTTCAGAGGTCTGGGAGTCGCAAATTATCTCCGGAAAGACCCTGCGGAGAAGGGGATCGTTAAGATCTTCCGGCTGTCTTCCCTGGTATAACGGTTCTTAAATACCTGGACCAATTGCTTGCCTGCTTATCCCGATAGCACGCATCTGAAAGCCTCGACGGTCTCCACT
>CACZNS010000244.1 GCA_902782575.1 uncultured Lachnospiraceae bacterium | reverse complement strand
TTGATTATATCGTCAATCATAAGGGCCCGCACGATCTGCCGCTGATCGGCCGTGCAGACTGGAACGACTGCCTGAACCTGAACTGCTTCTCCGAACATCCCGGAGAATCCTTCCAGACTTTCGGACCGTCCGAAGGGCCTGTGGCCGAATCGGTCTTTATCGGCGGCATGTTTGTGAAATACGGAAATGAATATGCGGATCTCTGCGATTTCATCGGAAAGCCCGATGAAGCAAAGCGCGCCAGGGATGAGGTCGCGAAAATGGAGAAAGCGCTTCTGACGGACGGCTGGGACGGCAAATGGTTCGTCCGTGCTTATGATGCAAACAGCAAAAAGGTCGGCTCCGCCGAATGCGATGAAGGCAAGATCTATATTGAGCCTCAGGGCTTCTGCGTACTGGCGGGAGTCGGCGTAAAAAGCGGCGAGGCGGAAACAGCTCTGAATTCCGTCCGGGACATTCTGGATACGGAATACGGCATCATGATCCTCCAGCCCGCATATACCAGATATCATCTCGAGCTTGGTGAGATCTCCAGCTATCCGCCGGGATATAAGGAAAATGCGGGGATCTTCTGCCACAACAACCCCTGGGTTTCCATCGCGGAAACCGTCCTCGGCAGAGGTGACCGCGCCTTTGAGATCTACAAAAAGACCTGTCCGGCTTATCTGCAGGATATCTCGGAGATCCATAAGACGGAGCCTTACGTATACTCACAGATGGTAGCCGGAAAGGATGCCAAATTCCACGGACAGGGCAAGAACAGCTGGCTCACCGGTACGGCAGCCTGGACATTTGCAGATATCTCGCAATATATCCTCGGAGTTTATCCGACACTCTCCGGACTGCAGATCAATCCCTGTGTTCCGAAGGATTTCGGCGATTTTAAGATCACCCGTGAATACCGGGGAGCCGTTTATCACATTTCCGTCACGAACCCCGGAAAGGTTGAAAAGGGAGTGAAGACCATGACGGTAAACGGAAAGCCCGTCGAGGGCAACGTGATCCCCTTTGATAAAGATGTAAAGGAATACGAAGTCACAGTGGAAATGGGCTGACAGAAAAACAATTGCCCCTGTACCGGATTTGAGGTACAGGGGCTTTTTTGTGTCTCTTCAATTATTCGGAAGCTTTATCAGATATTTCCGATCCAGGTCAATAGCAGGTCGATCCAGGGCGTACATTCAGCCTGCACACTCTCCGGCTGCTCCGGATGCTCGGTTCTGCGATCCGCAAGAGAAAGTCCGTGCCCGCCCTTTGCAAACATATGCAGCTCTGTCGGGATATCCAGCTCCCTCAGACGCTTTGCAAAAAGAAGAGCGTTTTCAGCAGGTACCGTATCATCCTCAAATGTCGTCCAGAGAAATGTCGGCGGATTGTCTTTATTTACCCATGTTTCAACCGAAACCTCATTCTTCTTCCGCTCATATTCCTCTTCTCCGAGCAGATTGACAAAGGATCCGTCATGAGCAAATTCTCCGGAGGTGATAACAGGATAACAGAGGATCGTTCCGGCAGGCTTCACAAATCCCCTCTGTTTCCAGGAGCTGGCATAACAGGCTGCCAGATGTCCGCCGGCAGAGAATCCCATGACCAGGATCTTCTCCCGGTTGATCCCCACCTGCTCCGCTTTGTCGTACAGATACTGCATGGCCTGCCCTGCCTCCAGCAAAGCAGTCGGATAAACCGCGGGAGCCACGGAGTACCAGAGTACTGCAGAGTTAAATCCCCTGTTATAAAGCTCGATGGCGATGGGCTCTCCCTCCCGTTCACTTGTCATGGCATATCCGCCCCCCGGACATACCAACACCGTCGTCCGCGGTTCGCTGAACATCTCGCTGCTCCTGTCATGAAA
Source organism: uncultured Lachnospiraceae bacterium (assembly GCA_902782575.1). Taxonomy (GTDB): domain Bacteria; phylum Bacillota; class Clostridia; order Lachnospirales; family Lachnospiraceae; genus NK4A144. The sequence goes on along the minus strand of CACZNS010000244.1, from coordinate 7,638 downwards.
ATAGGTGGTAAGTCTTGCATACGTCATCGATCCTTCCGCATTCATAACGATCGTCCTGTAAATCATTTTCATTCTCCTTTATCAGATTTCGTTATCGGTAAATCCCATCTCCCGCCCGGGAAGCGGATAAAGCTCTTTTCACAAGCCTGCTTCTATTATACTCTTCCTGCAGTTGTTAAGAAACCGCAAAATATTTTCTTTCCTGAGCAGCCTTCTTTCTTTCCAGGGCAGCCCTCTTTCTTTCCAGAGCGGTCCCGCCCGCAAGCAGCAGGAACCCAAGGATCGAAAGGATCGCCCCGGAAACAGTTCCATCCGGGATATACACCATCTCAATCTCATGTTTTCCCGCTTCCGCTTCGATACCCAAAAGCATTTCCAGTGAGGGTACCGGTTCTGTGTCCTTTCCGTCAACCTCGATCTGCCACGCGGGATCATAAGGGATCGAAAGCGTGACCAGCTCATCCTCCTTAAGATCAGCCGTAAACCGCAGATAGGAGCTTTTTTCCTCATCGACCTCGCCGATCCTCTCATCCCGGTTTGATGCAAGCTCCGACCATTCTTTCAATGCTTCGGTATCTTCATAATAAAAGCAGGCTTCCGGTATGACCAGATCCTCCTTCAGGATCTGCATCCTTATCTCTACCGGCTCATCCTCATCAAACTGTCCGGCATACAGCACCTTCCAGTGTGTATCCGTAAAATACCAGTCCATGTCCTCGCCGTTCACGAAAATCTGCCCGCTCTGCCAGCCGGGAGCCGCAAAATAGAGATAGAGCGGCAGATCCTTTGCCTTCGGGATCTTATAAACAATAAAGCCTTCATTCCCCGTTTTCACAAAATGCCCCGGTTCCGTTTCCTCCGCGCCTTCCAGTGAATATTCTGTCTCTGCACGCAGATACAGTGGCCGTTTCAGCCCCCACGCTTCCGCTGTGCGATTCTGTTTTTCAAATGTATTGATCCCCTCCAGACTGATCTCCTTCAGTGCTCCGGGGGCTATAAAGGCGATGGGCAGCGCAAAAGGATTTCGGAACAGATGAAAATCTCCGGCCGCTCCCTCATATTCGTACGGTTTATAAAAAGAATCCCATTCATTCAGCAGGTATTTTACACCAAAGAGCGCATCCGCAAATGAGGTGCTGCCCTTATTATAATAAGTATAAAAAACGGTCCTTTGAAATCCAAACCCCTTCAGCCAGTCGCATATCGCATCCTTCTCACAGGAGCTGCAGTGAGAAAGTCCGGCATAATCAAACAACGCCGTATCGTTGACATCCACATCAAAGGTTTTCTCCAGCCTGTACAGCCCGCTGTCTGCCTGCTTTACCACATTGACCGCGTTTTCCACATCCCGGTATCTTTCATCAAACTCTTCCAGCTCCGGCAGCTCCCCGTCATCACCGTTAAGCCTGATATAGGTTGTGAAGGAATTGTAAAGCATATCCGGGACGGATAGGATAAAGATCAGGATCAACGCTGCAATACCCGCATTCTTTCCCGATGCGAGAAGAAGTCCGAATGCAGTCAGGCAGGTGATAAATATCAGATTTATGACCAGCCTCTCCCCGTCAAGGTATACGTTCTGCCGCAGCATCAGATATCCGGCGTAGCCTGTGATGATAAGAGCTGAAACGCAGACGGAAAACATCCTCTTTCTTTTTTCGGTATGCTGATCCATGATCGCAAGCATTCCCCGGTATCCCAGTATGATCACAACAAAAGAGACAAAATAGGAATATCTCCAGTAGAATCCCTCGGGATTGTTAAAACCGTGCCAGATCGCATCAAACGTATTGACCCACATACTCGTGATCAGGATCAGAAGCAGGGCCGCGTTGGCAAACTTTTCCCTGCGCCTGCCGCTTTCGGCCAGAAGAAAATAGATCAGCATGAATATTACTGCGGCTATGGAGCAGTAAATATGAGGCATCAGGATATTTCTTGTGCTTCCGGAATAAAAATGAGCAAACAGCTGACTGAGGGGAAACCTTCTGTAGAAACCGTAATCCGCTCCCTGAGTCGTTTTTTCTCCCTGAAGGGAAAAAGCTGTCCTGAGCAGGGAAAATCCGTTTAATAACAGTACCGTCAGGGAACAGACTATCAGACCCGGCAGTTTTTTAATGTATCCCACTCTTGCGATCAGACGGGTCAGATACAGACATATCAGGAAGAGCACCAGCATGAAGCCCACATAATAATTTATATAAAGATACAAAGCCGCCGTGATGATAAACGGGAAGCGCCCCATCCTTCCATCCAGATACTCCAAAAAAAAGAAAACGACCAGAGGCAGTAAAGCCATACAGGTAAAATACATCGTGAGTACAAGATATCCGAAAAAGAATCCACAAAAGGAATAGGCCGTCGAAAAGATGAGCGATGCCCATGATTTCCGGCATCTTCCGTTTAAGAGGACTGACATACACAGGCCGGCAACAGCATGCTGAATGGCGATATATAATTCAAGCCCCACCGCGATCTTTTCACCGGGAAAGAGAAGCAGCAGAAAAAGCAGAGGATCATGCAGATAATATGCCGAAAGTCCCGGCATCCCTCCGCCGATGGTTTTTGCAAACATATAGGAAAAATCGTTTTTCGATTTAAAAATGCGGCAGAAATAAGCATAAAAATTAATAAATTCCCCATGCATATCTCCGGTCAGGAGCGAATTCTCACCATAGGGCCAGAGTCCGCACAGTTTATAGAAGATCTGCATGATAATCAGCGGTATGAAGAAACTCAGCGAATATAATACCACTGTCTGGTTTTTCGAAAATCTGTCCATTTAGTATGCCCTCTCCCCGATCATCTCTTCCGTTAACGCGGTCACCGGATAGGATTCACCGTTCACCTTCAATGAACCGATGTAGGATTCCGCGCTGAACTGCCCTTCTTCTATAAAGGTATCATGCGGCACCGCTTCCCCGTCCTCAAGCCGCTCGACGATCCCGGTCAATGCCGGTCCGTAAAGCGGCGAACATTCTGTATTGACCGCGATCTTTCCGTCAAGCGTCAGACGCAGTCCGTTTCTCGTGGCATCAAAGGAAAGGACCAGGATCTCACCTTTTGAGAGATCGGTTCCGACAGTGAATCCCTTTTCCTCCAAAGCCTCGATCGCCCCGTAAGCCATATTGTCATTTTCGCAGTAGATAACATTGACTCCGCTCCCGAGCCGGTTCAGAAACTCCCGCATGACTTCCAGTCCCTTCCCTTCGGTAAAGTCTCCGGTTGCCTGACCAACCATCGTCCAGCCAGGATTTTCCGCAACAGCCTGCTCGATCGCCTCCGTCCGGCCGATCTGAGCTGTTGCTCCCAGGGTACCCTGCAGATCGATCAGATTGATCTCCCGGTTCACATGATTTGCCAGCAGGAACTCCCGCAGCCATACACAGGCACGGTCTCCCTCCAGCCGGAAATCGGAGCCGATCCAGGCGGTGTAAAGACTCTCATCCTCCACCTCTACCCGCCTGTCATAGACTATAACGGGAATCCCCGCTTCCTTTGCCTCTTTCAGTACAGAATCCCATCCTGTCTCCACACAGGGATCCAGAACAATGTAGTCCACATCCTGATCAATAAATTCCCGGATCGCCTTCAGCTGATTTTCCTGCTTCTGCTGTGCGTCATCAAAAAGCAGATCATATCCGTTCTCCGCGGAAAAACAGGCCTGCACGGAATCCGTAGAAGCCATGCGCCAGTCGGACTCGGAGCCGATCTGAGACAGACCGATGGAAAGAGGCGGTCCGTTGTGTACGGTAGCGCCTTCCGCGAGTCTCGCTTTATCCTCCTCGCTTAAGCGGGTGGACGGCTCTCTCTGTCCGGTCTCGATAAGCTCCTCGCCTCCGGAAGGGGCCGGCGTACCCGATGCGCAGCCGGCGGCCGCGCAGCAAAGAGCTGCACCGACCAGTACCATGCCCGCTATTGTTTTTATTTTTCCAAGCCCCTTAAAAATCATGTTCTCATTATAACTCATGAAGAAACATATAGTAAACGAAAAAGAAACCGGCGTTTTGCACGCCGGTTTCCTTCCGATGCCAAATAGCATGTTTTTATTTGCTTCTCTCCCTGATTGCCGCAAAGATACTCTGGATAACGATGAATACGAAGAGCAATGCTGCCGTTAAGATGTTCGGCCAGGAGCTTGCCAGCTTTCCGTTTGTCTTGACGATGGACGAGATGGTACCGTTGATCAGTACGCCGAAGAACGAGCCGATCACATTACCGACACCGCCGGTCAGCAGCGTACCTCCGATGACGGCAGAGGAGATGGCATCCATCTCCAGACCGGTTGCCTGTGAAACCGAGCCTGCCATGGTATTCAGACAATAGCAGATACCGCCGATGGAGCAGAGGAAGGAAGACAGCATATATGCCTTCATCTTGATCAGCTTAACATTCAGACCCATCATAGCTGCCGACTGGGCGCTTCCGCCTACCGCATAAAGGGAACGTCCGAACTTGGTATAACGCAGCATGATAAACGTAATGATCAAAACCAGAATGGCAATGACCACGCCGGGTCTCACATAAGGCGCCATATATTTGCCCTTATTGTTGATATAGCCCCCGAAGGGAACAATGACCTTGGCATTTGCCCACGCGTAAAACGTCGGATTGATCTCCTGTGTAATGGAAACCTGATCCGTACAGATCACGGCCGTCATACCTCTGCAGAAGAACATGCCTGCCATGGAGACGATAAACGGCTGGATCTCCAGATATCCCACAAGGAATCCCTGAAACGCCCCGAAGACCGCTCCGATCAACAGGATCACCAGCACCATCGGAACCGCTCCGAATCCTTTACTCATGCCGACTGCCAGAAGCATACAGTCCATCGCAATCAATGCACCGACCGAAATATCGATACCGCCTGTCAACATGACAGCCGTCATCCCGCAGGTGACGCAGATCAATCCGGCATTGGTGATCAGGATGTTCAAAAATGTCTGAAAATGGGTGAAACCCTTGGAGCCGTAGGCAATACATCCGCCCGCATAGAGTACGACAAACAGGGCGATCGTAATGAACAACAGAACAGTGTTGCTGTTAAATTTCTTTTTCATGCCTTCACCCCCTTTGCAGCCGCCTGTCTGCGTAGAAATGCCTTAAACGGCGGAGCCTCGATCACGACGATGATAATGACAATGATCGCCTTGAATACCGGCGCCTGGTTTGTCGAAACACCCAGCGCATACAGCGTTGTTGTGATCGCCTGGATCGTATAGGCACCGATGATGGAACCGGCCAGATTAAACTTACCGCCGCCCAGACTGTTTCCGCCCAGAGCAACCGACAGGATCGCATCCATTTCCAGATACAGGCCGATGTTATTCGAGTCTGCCGAGGTGATCCTCGAAGAAGCCACGATTCCCGAGATTGCCGCGAAAAGACCGCAGAGCGTATAAGCCAGAAAGATCAGGAGCTTGGAATTTAATCCTGCGATCCGGCTTGCCTTCGCGTTGATACCAACCGACTGGATATACATTCCCAGGGCTGTCTTCTTTAAGATCAGCGAGATCACTATAATGCAGACAGCCGTAATAATGATCGGCGTCGGAATCGGTCCCGTGAAGGCACCGAAATAAGCAAAGGAAGGATTTCTGACATAAACGATCAGATCGTTGCAGAGAAGCAGTCCGATCGCTCTCGCTGCCGAATACAGGATCAAGGTGGCCACCATGGGCTGGATATGAAGATGTGCCACAAGCGTACCGTTAAATGCTCCGCAGACCAGACCCATCACAATTGCCGCGAGCAGCCCGATCACCAGCGGAACTGCCAGAGTTGTTGTGGAAGAAACGCCGTAGCCTGCAAGCATCATACACATAAAGCTCGCGCACAGACTCATGACCGATCCTACCGAAATATCCGTTCCGGCGGAAGCGGAGACCACCAGGGTCATACCGATCGCAAGGATCGCGATCTCGCTTCCTCTGTTGATGATATCCACGATACGTCCATACAAAATGCTGCCGCTTGTAGTCGTCTGCCTGAGGGAGATCATGAAGAACGAGAGGGGATTGGTCCCGACTGCCGCATCATGGATGATATTGACCGCCATCACAAGGATCAGAGCGACGACAGGCAGAAACAGCGGCCATTGTTTGATCTTTTCCCAGCTGAATTTTGTTCCGTTCTTACTGTTCATTCCGCTTCACCTCCCGCTATCGCTTTCATGACTCCTTCCTGAGAAAGCTCCTTATCGAGCTCTCCTACCTTCTGGCCGTCTCTCATAATGACCATACGGTTGCAGGTACGAAGCATCTCGGAGATCTCTGAAGAAATAAACAGAACGCTCTTCCCTTCATCCGCAAGCTTAATGATCAGCTTCTGGATCTCGGATTTGGTTCCGATATCGATACCTCTGGTAGGCTCATCCAGGATCAGGAAATCCGGATCTGTCGCAAGCCAGCGTGCCAGGATCACCTTTTGCTGATTCCCGCCGGAGAGCTGCTTGACAAGCGTTTCCTTACTGGCGGTCTTGATCTGGATCAGATCGATATATCTGTCCGCGATCTCCTCCTGCTGTGCTCTGGACAGCTGCTTGAACATGCCCCGTTTCGCCTGAAGAGCAAGAATGATGTTTTCCCGGACACTCAGATCCGCAATGATGCCTTCGGCTTTACGGTCGTCAGGAAGCATCCCCATTCCTTTATTCATGGCATCGATCGGTTGATTGATCTTCACCGGCTCGCCCGCGACCTCCAGTGTGCCGGTCTGCGCTTTATCCGCACCGTAGATGCAGCGTGCAAGCTCGCTTCTTCCGGAGCCCAGCAGACCTCCGATCCCGACAACTTCGCCCTTATGAATATCCAGATCAAAGGGCTTCACGGTTCCGGCATGGCTCAGGCCTTTTGCGCTGATCTCCATCTTCTCTCCGCTGAAGTCCTTGTTTTCCTTTTTGATCTCGGCCAGATCGTCCAGATCCTTGCCCATCATGGCTGCCACAAGCTTAACTCTTGGCAGCTCCGCGATCGGATATTCTCCGACATACTTTCCGTTTCTCAATACAGTGATCCTGTCACAGACCGCATAGACCTGCTCCAGGAAATGCGTAACAAATAAAATCCCGACACCTTTATCCCTGAGCCTTTTCATCAGGACAAAGAGCTTCTCCACCTCTTCATCATCCAGCGAAGAGGTCGGCTCATCCAGGATCAGCACCTTACAGTCCATATCAACAGCCCTTGCGATCGCAACCATCTGCTGGATCGCAAGAGAATAGTTTTCCAGATTCTGTGTCACATCTACAGAGATCCCCAGATCATCCATGATCTTCTGTGAACGGCCGTTATAGGATTTCCTGTCGATCGTATGGATCTTTGTAAGCGGCTCCCGGCCGATAAACAGGTTCTCTGCCACCGAAAGGTTCGGACAGAGATTTACTTCCTGATATACGGTAGAAATACCGACATTCTGAGCGTCTCTGGTCGAATGATTCTTTACCGGTCCGTCAATCCCGTCAATGCGGATCTCACCTGTCTCGAAATCATTGATGCCGGTCAGGCACTTGATCAGTGTCGATTTTCCGGCGCCGTTCTCTCCCATAAGGGCGTGGATTTCCCCCTTGCGCAGGGTGAAATCAACATTTTCCAGCGCCTTTACGCCCGGAAACGTCATTGAGATACCTCTGGCGGT
>CACZNS010000243.1 GCA_902782575.1 uncultured Lachnospiraceae bacterium | reverse complement strand
CCGAAGGAACTGCGGTTTTCCATGGAAACAAGCTCTTTCATACCTGCTCCCCAAACCGCAAATGAATAGATCGGATGTCTGGTCCGTTTAAAATCGCTGCGTTTTAAAGCACATTTTCCGATAACTCCGGTCCGGCAGGGAGTTTTTCTGATATCAAACGGGACTCCCTTACAGAAGTCCCAGTTAAAAGTCGGGATCAAAAGTGTCCCCGAAGGTGTGATGATCCGCTGGATCGCATCGATCAATACATTCATATCCGTATCATCACCATGCTCAATACAGGAATAGATCAGCGTTTTTACATCGGAGGAGATCCAGACCGTATCTCCCTCTTTGATCCCGAAATGCTCCGGGATATCTTTCAGCTTTATATAGTCACTCATGCGTACCCGTCCGTAAATAATCAATCCTGGTCCGTAATCTTCAGACGATTCAGCGCTCTTGCCAGTGCCATCTGAGACAAACGGTATTCTTCAAATGATTTTTTCTGCTGCAGTCTTTCCTTTGCGCGCTCCAGAGCCTCCTGGGCACGCTTGCGATCGATATCCTCCGGACGCTCCGCCGTATCTGCCAGTATGGTACACCGATTGTTGGCAAACTGAACCGCACCGCTTCCGATCGCCACAAGATGCCACACTTCATCGGGTGTCTGATACTTCAGCTCACCGATCCGGATCTTTATAATAATCTCTTCGTGATGCGGCAAAAATTCGATCTGTCCATCCAATCCCGGCACGATCACAGCCTTCATTCTGCCTTCAAAAAAAATGCCGTCCGGACTGATGATCTTCAGTTCAGCTGTGTTTCCGTTCACACTCATAACGTTTTTGCTTTCTCCGTGACTTCATCGATCGTACCGACATTGAAAAATGCTGCCTCCGGATAATCATCCGCTTCACCGCTTACGATCTCTCCGAATCCCCGGATCGTTTCACTGACAGGCACATATTTACCCGGAACACCGGTAAAATTCTCTGCTACAAAAAACGGCTGCGATAAAAATCTTTGTATCTTTCTCGCCCGATACACCGTTCGTTTATCCTCTTCGGAAAGCTCCTCTATTCCAAGGATCGCTATGATATCCTGTAATTCCTTATACTTCTGAAGAATCTGGATCACCTGCTGCGAAACAGTATAATGCTCTTGCCCCACAACCTCTGGTGTCAGGATCCTGGAGGATGATTCCAGAGGATCGACAGCCGGGTAGATACCCTGCTCCACAATCTTTCTCGAAAGCACCGTTGTTGCGTCCAGATGAGCAAATGTTGTCGCGGGCGCAGGATCTGTAAGATCATCCGCCGGTACGTAAACCGCCTGTACAGAAGTGATCGAACCGTTTTTAGTAGATGTGATCCTCTCCTGCAGTGAACCAAGGTCTGTCGCCAGGGTCGGCTGGTATCCGACAGCGGAAGGCATACGTCCAAGCAGGGCGGAAACCTCGGAGCCTGCCTGCACAAACCGGAAGATATTATCTATGAACAAAAGCACATCCTTATCCAGTTCATCACGGAAATATTCCGCCATGGTAAGTCCCGTTTCAGCAACGCGCATCCTGGCTCCGGGTGATTCATTCATCTGTCCGAAAACAAGAGCTGTTTTCTGTAATACACCGGATTCCTTCATCTCTGTCCAAAGATCGTTTCCCTCTCTGGACCGCTCCCCGACACCGGTAAAGATCGAATATCCTCCGTGTTCTGTCGCGACACTACGGATCAGTTCCTGGATCAAAACCGTTTTGCCGACACCTGCTCCTCCGAAAAGACCAATCTTTCCTCCCTTTGCATAAGGAGCCAGCAGATCTATGACCTTGATCCCGGTTTCCAGCATTTCTTCAACCGGTGAAAGATCCTTAAAATCCGGTGCATTCCGATGGATGGACCAGCGGCTTTCTTTATTCAGCTCCGTATTGTCCTCTCCGTCTATCGCCTCTCCCAATACATTAAACAGTCTGCCCAGATTGGCTTCACCGACCGGTACGCTGACCGGTCCGCCTGTCGAATAGACCTTCATATCCCGGTGAAGTCCTTCACTTGCAGCCATCATGATACAGCGAACGGTATTATTCCCGATATGCTGTCTGACTTCCATGACCTTTCTTTCATCACCGACAAAAACCTCCAGCGCATCCGTGATATGCGGCAGATCATTTGTCTCATATTCTACATCTATAACAGGCCCCATCACCTGTACTATTCTTCCGTTGGTCATATCTAAATCCCTCACTGTATTGCACGCATTCATGCGGACATATATTACATGCGATATGGAAACTCATCAGAATCCGGATTATTTTCACTCCGGTTTCTGCTTTTTTGATTTTTTACGTGCCCGGGCACCTGCCGAAATTTCCGTTATCTCCTGTGTGATCGTCGCCTGCCGCTCTCGATTGTACTCGATCTTAAGATCATGCAGCATCTCGTTTGCACTGTCATTTGCCACCTGCATGGCAAGCATCCTGCTGTTTTGCTCTGCACAGAAGGATTCGATCAATGTACTGAAAATGAATCCTCTGATATAACTCGGTACAACCGTATCGATTACATCCTTCGGTGTCGGCTGAAGAATAAACTCTTCCTGCTGCACATCCAGTACCGCCGACATATCCACATTGGGAAGTGTCGCCTGAAGGGGGAGAACCTGCTGAGTTCTGACTTCATCCTGGATCGGATTTTTCATGGCATTATATACCACATACATTTCATCGATCTCATCATTACGATACAACTCCAGGATCCAGAAAGCGATATGCCTTGCCATGTCTCTTGTCGGGCTGACCGCTTCTTCATGAAAATACTTTTCAATCTCGTATCCTCTTTTTGTAAAATGATGTCTGCCGACCTCTCCCATTACAAACAGCTTCACATTCGGCTTGCCCTCCATGAGACGCTCTGTTTCCATCAGAACATTATAATTATATGCGCCGGCAAGACCCCTGTCGGAGGTAATGACAAAATAACCGTATACCCGTTTTTCTTCCGGCTTCGGATCATCCCGCAAAAACGGATGCTCGATATCCGGAATATGTCTCAGCATCCGTTCGATCAGATTCTGAATCCCGTATATATACGGTCTTGCCGCTTCCAGATCACGTTTGGCCCGGGCAAGCTTTGTCGAAGAGATCATAAACATTGCGCTTGTGATCTTTTGCGTGCTTTCGATACTGTTTATCCGTTCTTTTATTTCCTGAGTGTGAGCCATGATTCTCTGTAGTCTTTCACTACTTTGATTATCTCTTCCTGTATCTCTTCCGTCAGCTCTTTCCTGGTGGTGAGCTGTGACAGGATCGCACCGTGCTTTTCATGCATAAAAAGCAGCATCTCTACCTGAAATGTTTTGACCTCGGAAAGAGGGATCCCCATGAATAGTTTGTTGCTTGCTGCTACAAGAGTAACAACCTGCTCTGCCATCGAAAGAGGTCTGTATAGAGGCTGCCTTAAGATCCGCATCAGAGCCCTTCCGTTTTCCAGCAGATCCTTCGTCGCATTATCCAGATCGGAAGAAAACTGGGTAAAAACCTCCATCTCTCTGAACTGAGCCAGATCGATCCTGATGGACCCGGATGCCTTTTTCATCGCCTTGCTCTGTGCCGCTCCTCCCACACGGGAAACAGATAAACCGACATTCACCGCGGGACGCTGGCCCTCAAAAAACAGATCGCTCTCCAGGAAAATCTGCCCGTCTGTAATGGAAATAACATTTGTCGGAATATAGGCAGAAACGTCTCCTTCCTGAGTCTCTATAATAGGAAGGGCCGTAATGGAGCCACCTCCCGCTCTTTCACTGAGCCTGCTGGAACGTTCAAGCAGTCTGGAATGAAGATAAAATACATCTCCGGGATAGGCCTCACGTCCCGGAGGACGTCCCAGAAGCAATGAGATCTCTCTGTAAGCCACCGCATGCTTGCTCAGATCATCATAAACGATCAATACATCTTTTCCCCGGTACATGAAATATTCCGCAATAGCTGTACCGGCATACGGAGCAATATATTGAAGCGGAGCTGCATCACTTGCTGTGGAATTTACAACGATCGTATAGCTCATCGCATTATTCTTTTTCAGGGTTTCCACAAGCTTGGCAATGGTGGAATCCTTCTGTCCGATCGCTACATAGATACAAATCACATCCTTATTTTTCTGATTGATGATCGTATCGATCGCAATTGACGTTTTTCCGGTCTGCCGGTCGCCGATGATCAGCTCTCTCTGACCTCTTCCGATCGGAAACATACTGTCAATCGCAAGAATGCCGGTTTCCAGCGGAACGGAAACGGACCGGCGGTCAATGATCCCCGGTGCGGGTTCCTCGATCGGTCTCCAGGAAGACGTTGCCAGCTCTCCCTGACCGTCAAGCGGTTCTCCGAGAGAATTGATCACCCTTCCCAGCAGCTCCTGTCCGACTTCGATCCCTGCTTCCGAAAGTGTCCGGATCACCCTGCTTCCTTCTGAAACCGTTTCTTCTCCGCCAAACAGGATACAGCCGATCCTGTCGGTTTCGACATTCATGACCATTCCCTTCGTACCGCTTTCAAACAGTATGATCTCTCCATAGGAGGCATGTCCGATACCGTCAATATAAGCGATGCCGTCTCCGACCCATGTCACATAACCGATTTCCCGGTCCGCAGCCCGCAGATTAAAATCCTTGATCTGCTCCCTGATAATGGAAATGATGTCCTTTATTTTATGAACTTTCGGTTCACGGTTTCTCTCAAACATCGACTGCAGCTGGGAGACTCTTCCTTCCGTGCTCCAGTCATATTCATCATTCTCCACACGCAGAATAAACCCTCCGCTTATGGAAGTATCTTCCTTCAGCGCAAGATTTATTTTTTTTCTGTCATATTTTTTCTGGATAAAAGACCGGATTCCGTTCAGCTGCTCCTCACTGGGAGGTGTT
>CACZNS010000242.1 GCA_902782575.1 uncultured Lachnospiraceae bacterium | reverse complement strand
CGGAGCATATACCGGAGGACGGCAGGACCCATACGGGGATCGAAAACGTGAGAAAGCTGCTGAAGGTCATGTGCGGCGGGTCTTTGGAGATCATTTCCGCGAAGGGAAAAGGAACCAGTGCGATGATCCGGATCCCGCGGCATGAGGACGAGATTTAGTCTGTGACCTTTTTGTGACCGTCATGATGATACTATAAATTAGCGGACAAGAAGGTTCAGGTACCAGATATGGGGCTCTGGCTTTTGCCGACCCCGTATTTTGCTGTATGGAGCCTCAATTACTCCCAGAGTGATGAGTCATTACCGTAATCCGTCGTTATAGAGGAGGAGTATATGAGCGGCAGTCAACCATATCCATTTGAAAGGAACCGGTACTACCCGGGGAAAATGCTTACCAGCGGGGATTTCCAGGCGGAGCAGAACTACTACATTAACAAGGACAGATTTCTGAACAGTCTGATGTACGGAAGCGGTGTCGTTTGCGGCATGGGCGTGTTCAGTCTGGACGATCTGTCCATCCTGATCGAGAGCGGCGTCGCGATCGACGGCTCCGGCAGGGAGATCGTGATCGACAGCTCCACGGTCAAAAAACTTTCGGCGATCGAGGGCTTTGACGACCTCACAGGGACCACGGCGACCTTAAGGGTCCGCTACAAGGAGCAGAATATCCACAGCGTGTATTCCGTCAATCACAAGGATGCCGATGAGGAATATGAGTTCAACAGGGTGTCCGAGGGCTACGAGCTGTTTCTGACCGACCAGGAGGAGGAGATCTTTTCCTTCGACGGAGAGAGCGAGTTCCTGACGAAGGAGGTCCTCTTCAAGAGCGAGAACTTCATCGGTGAGCTTTCGGTGCCTTCCAGGGTCTGTAAGGGGAAGAACGTCAAGATCACGATGGAGATCCGGAAGCTGTCTACCGCGGACCTGCGCCTGAGCTGCAGAGGGATCCTGGAGATACCGGCGTTCCTGACGGCAGAGGGGGAGCATGAGTTTGAGATCGGCGCGGAGGATGTACGGCTGATGCAGGGCGAATCCCTGGTGAAGGAGTACTGGGTCAACGTGCAGGATACGGCTGCCGTGGAAACGGACATCATCCTGCGGAGCGGCTCGGCATCCGCTTTTGAAAACGAAAACGCCATCAGCACTTCAACGAATTTCTCCATGAAGGTCAGGATGAGCCATGTGACTCCCCTGGAGCTGGTCAGCCGCGAGGCGGGCAGGATCAATCTGGAGATGCGGGGCATCGGCCAGAGCGAGGATTCCGTAAGGCTTGCGGACATCCGCCTGATCCGTACGGAAGAGGCATATCTCATCGAGGATGTAAACGAGAACGAGGTCAAGCATTACGTAATGGCCCCTGCGCAGGAGCTGCTCAGAAACCGCTACATCTCCTACTACATAAAGGATGTGGAGCTCAGGAAGGACAAGGCTGCCATCACAACCCTTTCCCAGCCCACGCAGAGCGGGGAGAAGCCGGCCGACCTCACAAACGTGATCTCCACCGGTACGCTGGAGATCCCTCTCGGCAAGAACGCCAGGCAGGGAGATATCCGCTACTCCGGAGAGATAGCCCACGGACTCGGCAGAGGGAATGTCTATGTGGAGATCGGATATGATTATGTGTCCGACGAGACGGGGATCGGAGCAAACTCCAAGAATACGATCTACGGTAACCCGACGCTTTTCGGCCGCCAGAACGAGCCGCTGATCGACGTGGAGACGGCCGTGAAGGTCCTGAACGATAAGGGGAGCTTTGTGGTAGCCGCTAGGCTTTTAAGAGATGTGGATTATCTTGTGCTTTCCTTCCGGTGGGTGGCGATCCGCTTCCCGGCAGGAGAAGAGATCGAGCTGACAGAGGACTACTACGACAAGAGTATTTCCGTGGATACGCCGACGGTGGTCATGGGAACCAAGGAGAGCCATTTCTTCGGCGTGCGGTTTAACAACATGAAGACCACAAGCATCACCTACGAGCTGACGTCGCCGGGAAGCGGGGAGATCAGCTCCGACGGTATCTATACCGCACCGTCCAAGGAAGGTGTATACGAGATCCGTATCTACTGTACGGATATGCCTGTGATCTGTACTTATGCATATGCCATCGTAAAGAAGAAGCTTCTGGAGGACGGACAGGTGCAGGATACGGGTGCAGGAGCGGGTGCCGCCCCCGGAGCGGGCGCCGGACCGCTGGCAGGAGTAAAGTTTTGATAAATGACCGGTTATTAAAGAAGATCGGCAGCGGAGGGTCATCCGTCGCTGCCGCGGGAGTATAAGGCATGGTATTTACGTCGCGGAAAACACAGTATACAGTCATCGCGACGATCAGTGAGAACGAGATCAATGACTGCTACATCGCGCGCAGGTCAAACTCCGCGGACGGGAGCCAGTATACTCTGATCCTGATCAAGGATCACAGTACGATCAAAATCTTTCTGGAGATGTACCGCAGAGCGGATATCAGCGGAGAGAATCCCCTGATCGAAAGCTTTTCGGTAGAGAATGATTACGTACTGGTATATCCCTACAGGACGGAGAGGCCGCTGAAGGATTTTTATGTAGGTGATGCTATGAGCCTTTCGGAATGCGAGGGGGTCTGTATCAACCTGATCATGTCCTGCATCTCAGCGAATCTGCCGTTTCCGCTGCTCTATCTGATCCTGAATCAGGAGAAGCTGAACCTGGCAAAGGACGGTACGATCTACCTGAACTACGCGGTGGATCTGAAGGAGATCGATATCCAGAAAAGGGAGCGGAACTGCGCTTCGGAATGCGCAAGGATCCTGCTGAAGCTCCTGGAGCCCAAGTCGGCGGAGAAGAGCGTCAGCTACGAGCTGCTGAAACGGAGGACGGAGTATCAGAGCTACGACCGTTTTGCGGAGCTGTACCGGGATCTGAGCATTGCCGCCGCACCCACGGCAAAGGGCAACCTGATCTTAAGGATCAAGACCTTCTTCGCAAGGAACGCGGACCGGTTTTTCGGGATCCTGTTCTGGGTCTGCCTGATCCTTGCCATCATTGCCGTCGGCCTTTTGCTCTCTCATACGTTTATCGGGGATATTCCCTGGCTTCGGCTCTTTTTCAACAGCTTTAAGAAGATCGGAACCGAGTCCCTTCTTCAGTAGGAAACAAGGAAAAAAACCAGATGAAGACAAGAAACAAGATCATAGCCATCACCATTGTCGTGAGTATCGCCATATCGCTGATCATCGTGGCGGTAAAGACGGATGCCTTCCGGCATGAGCCGGAGTATACGCTGAATACGGGCGGTGTTTCCACATCGGATGGCGTGTACTTCTTTGAAAACAGAAACGACACCGGTTTTGTTTACCGGATCGATACGGAAGGAAAGGTGACAGGCCTGACAAGCTCCCGCAACCAGGGAGAGGAACGGGCGGAGGCAGTGGACTTTGAAGACGGCACGGTTCATATGCTGTATTCCTCCGGACGGTTCATGGATGACGAATACCGGACGGTTTACCGGATCGTGACCTACAGCCGGGACCTGAAGGCCAGGAAGGATTCCTATCCCTTCTTCCCCCAGGGAGGCGGAGTGCTGGCAAGCTTCGTGATCGACGCGGGACGTTATTATCTTACCTTTATCAGTCCCGACGGCAGCGACCTGAACGTATATGAGGTACTGACGGATGATCTGATCGAGATCGGCAACGGAGAGTCCGGTGCCACGCAGGATGTGGAAACACTGGAGAGCATCCTCGGGCGGACGAGCCCGGACGGATCTTTTTTTGCCGATGCGTATTACAGCAGTGCCGGGCTGATCATACGGACTCCCGCGGACTATCCGGACGGGGTTTTCGCGAAGGATGTCAGGGTGGCGGATGCGGTAAATCACATGAAGCTGTCCTTCTTAAAGTATATGATGATCTACCGCACCGTCTGGGCTTTATGGATGATGGGACTTCTGCTCTGGTTCATCGCGCTTTATATCCTGTACCGCGTGATGCGCAACAGGGACAGGATGTTCTACGAGATCGTGCTGATGGAGACCCTTCTCTTTGCGGTGATGCTGGGATGCTTTACCTTTGCCGGCGAGGAATATGCAAGGGCGGGGGAGAGAGAATATACAAGATACGCGGAGATGGCTCTGACACAGGAGATGGAAGATCTCGGAGATGTGGAGACCGTGGACTTTAATATCGAGGACTATTTCAAGAGCGATACCTACAGGAGGATCCAGGAATCCCTTTCCGATTTCGCACGGGCAGCGGGTAATGCCGCAGTCTTTAAGGATGTATTCCTGATGAGGATCAAGGACAGGACGGTAGTGACCGGCATTCGCGGCCTGAACCGCGAGGATGCGGCTTTCCTTTACGGCTCGTCCATGGTGGAGCTGGCGGAGTCCTTTTCGGCCGCAACCCCCCGCGTGATAGTGGAGACAGAGCTGGAAGGACGGGAGAACTACGCTGTTGGAGTTGCGGACGGCGGCTACGGCATGAGGTACGCCCTGGTGGGGATCATCGAAGGGGGAGACCCCCTGACCGGATTCTGGTCCAACATCTGGTTCAGGCTTCTGGTCTTCAGTCTGGCTTACCTGGTGATCAGCGCATTGATGTTCATGGTCGTTTACTGGAGGGCGCGGGATCTGAAGAGCTTTGAATACGCTATCTCCGAGGCGGCTCTCGGACGCACGGAGATGAAGATCCCTTATTCGGAGGCCAGGGATCTGCGCTCCATGTGGAAGAGTCTGTCGGAGCTTGTGAAGAGGATCGACGAGATCAATTATTCCAGATTCCGGATCTTTGAAGCCTATTACCGTTTTGCTCCGAAGAATATCGAAACGGCTATGGGGAAGGATTCCATCACGGAGGTTAAGAACGGAGACGTTACCGCCACGGAAGGAACCCTTATGCTGATCACAAGCGGCAGGAGCGGCTACGACGAAAAGCAGATCCATGCGCTGAACAATATCATCTCCTATCTGGAGGAGTTTGCGAACCGGAAGGAGGGGATCCTTGTTTCCGAGGACAGCTCGCTTTCCATGCTGCAGTTCCTCTTCTTAAAGGAGAGCACGGGGATCATCTCCCACGCGGTGCAGTTCCTGCACCGGAACGCGCCGGATGCGGACATGGAAGGACTTTCCGTTTTCCTGTATTACGCGCCGTTCATGTACGGTATCGCCGGAGCGAAGACACAGAGCCTTACCTATCTGGCTTTTGAGTATGCGGGAGAGCTGGAGCAGTACGCGCGCTGGTTCAGGAGGATGAAGCTTTCTCTGGTGATCACGGAGGAGATAAAGCAGAGGGAAGAGCCCGGAGAGATCCGGCATATCGGCTACATCAAGCTTTCGGGCGGCAGGAAAAAGGTCATGCTCTACGAGGTGCTGGATGCCTGCCCGGCAAGGGAGCGGCAGATGAAGCTGATCAACAAGGAGAAGTTCGAGGCGACTCTGGAGCTTTTCTATCAAAAGGATTTTTATCTTGCAAGGAATCAGTTCTCGGAGCTCCTCAGGGAAATGCCGGAGGATGAGATCGCCAAGTGGTATCTGTTTGAAAGCGAGAAATATCTCAACGACGTTCGGGTCCAGGGAGACTTCGGACAGTTGAGGCTGGAGTCATAAAATATGGGTCAGAATCTGTTTGCCGTGCTGCTTTCGACGATCAAGTCGAGGTTTGCCGGAATTGTATCAAGATTAAAGCTGTGGCTCAGCTGGAACTATATCCAGGCAAGAGTCATTGCGAAGATCCGGGATTTCTTCTTCCGGATCCTGGATGTCCGGCCGAAGGACAAGAACGATTATTATACCGTTTTCGGCTGGATGATCAGCAAAAGACTGGCCTACGCGGTTCTGATCATCGTAGGTGTGCTGAGCCTGTGGTATATCTCGGCCACGTCAAAGGTTTTTGCCAATTTCGGCGCAAACGGCGGGGTCCGGACCTACAAATACAATTCGGTCCTGCTCAGGATGGCGAAAAACACCGTCCGGATCAAGGGCAAGTCCGGTTATCTGGCTTATGTCGGCGAGGTGGCGAAGGGCTACTGCGCCGGAGAGGGAAACCTCTACTCCCCCAGCGGAGTCCTGCTCTATTCGGGCGGATTTCAGAAAAACCAGTACGAGGGAGACGGCAACCAGTATTACAACGACGGGCAGCTGGAATATATGGGGAGCTTTCACGAGAATCTTTACGAAGGCGAAGGGAAGCTCTACCGGGAGGACGGCACGGAGGAGTATGAAGGCGAATTCTGGAGAGGTATGAAGGAAGGAACCGGAAAGCTGTACGATGCCGGTGGCAATCAGATCTACGAAGGCAAGTTTTCTTCAGATAACATCGTCTACAGTGAAATGCTGGGGAAATCCGCGGAGGAGATCCGGGCGATGTACATGGGCAAGCAGGTGCTCTACGAAGCCGGAGACGGCGTGGCGGGCGGAACGACGGTGCTCATGAGCGATATCGGAGCGCTTTACGCGTCGGAGAGCGACGAAGGAGCCGCGGATAACGAGGCGAAAGCTTCCACGGTATACGTACTCTCCAATAAGTTTCAGTCCGGGACCACCGTGGCGGATGATCTGAGCGATCTGAAGCAGCTCTTCGGGGAGCCCTACTATGAGGGCAATTCCATCATCACCCTGCCGGAGGCTGTGGCGGTAAACGTGCTGAATTCCACCCGGACGGTGCTGAACGGCAAGGTTTCGATGGAAACGACGGAAAATTATTCCGATGATATCGTGGTCAATTCGCTGGACGATCAATATGCGGTATATATCTATTCCTTCCGCAGGGGTGATCTGATCTATAGCTTTGTATGCAGAGGCAAGGGCGGAAACTTTGAATTTTACGGGATCACAAAGGAAAATGATAACGAAGAGGGTGTCTAGGAGCTCTAAGAAAAAGAGAATCACGGCGCTGCTTTTAAGCGTGGCTCTTGCCGCGGCAGGGGTGGTGGTACCCTCCGGGGAGGTGCAGGCTGCCGACAAGGTGATGACTCTCTCCACGTGCAGGTCTCTTGCCCTGGAGAACAGCTCCGCCTATGAATCCGCCGAGGACAAGGTGAGTCTGGCCGAGGCGAAGATGCAGAGCGCGATCAAGTCCCTGAAGCTTAAAAAGGAGAACCTGACGACCTTCCGCTGGTCCCCGCTGCTCAGCTTCCATTTTCCGGAAAAGCTGAATGAGGCCCAGGCATCAGAGTTTGAGTTCAAGCCCCAGCAGCTGGCCTCCGATCTGGAGGTGGCCCAGCATAATATGCAGGATAAGGTTTTTGAGGTAAATGAAAAGACCAATAACCTCTATGTGGAGATCGTAACGCTCCAGGAGTCCATCAAATTTAACGAAAGCCGCCTGCAGACCCTGGAGGACGGAAGAGCCAGGAATCAGGCAAAGCTGAAGCTCGGCGAGGCAAACCAGGCCGATATCGATAAAATGGACAAGAAGATCAAGACCCTGACGGACAAGGTAGCATCCGACAGGAGAACTCTGGAGGCGGATCTGCAGAAGCTCTCCAAAATGATCAAACTGGACGTGACCACGGGCTATACCTTCGAAAAGCCTTACGTGGAGGCGAAGATCGACAGGGATTCGCTCCCGGCACTGATCACCTACACGGAGGATCGGGACCAGACCTACTATGAGGCCTGCGCGGCGGCCACGGTGGCAAGGACGGAGCTCCGGACGAACTACAATCTGATGCGGAATTATTACGGAGGCGATATGAATGCCGTGTCGTCTTACGTGAATCAGGCGCTGAACGACCAGGATGTCTCCACAAGGGCCTTCAAAAAGGTCTACAAGGACTTCTTAAAAAAGATCGACAGCTACTGGGAGGGGAAATACAAGATCCATCTCCTGTTCTTTACCATCAGCTTCCCGAAGCTGTGGCTGAAGGGAGACCTGGACGGCACCCGCTATATAGAAGACGATCCGAACATCCTGCAGGAGAATGTGATCAACTATGTGGGAGCCCACAAGGATGAGCTGGCAGCGGCGGATCAGCTGGCCCAGAGTGTCACGGAGACGTTCAACAGCTACATTTCCGTGCGCAACTCCTATCAGACCTATCTGCAGGACGTGGCAAAGCAGGAGCAAGATCTGAAGGCATACGCCGTGAAGAACCGCCTGGGAGAGATGACCTATGAAGAGTACAGTGCGGCGCAGGATGATTATGAGGAACTGCAGAACAATATGCTTTCCTCCATGTCGCTTTACACGACCACGCTGAACTCCTTTGACCGGCAGACCTGTGGCGGCATCAGCGCACTGCTTTCCGGTACGGACGCGGATATGCATACGGCTGTGGTGGGAGAGAGCTATGTGGATAAGAGCAGCTCGCAGATCCATTATTACCTGAAGCCCATCATCCAGCGGGAAATGTTTGCCTTAAGCCTCTTTGTTCCGGAGGGCTTTCCGAGAGAGATCACGCATTTCGAGCTCTGGTGCGACAAGGAGCAGATCGGCGAGAGAACTCCCGTGGATAAGGAGCTCAGACATCTGACGCTGACGAAGGAAAATGTGCAAAAGGTGATGATCCGTCTCTACGACGGAGAAACCTTTATCGATGACTGCGAGATCGATCCCATCGATGAACAGGGAGTACTGAACGTTACCACGGCTCTGGATGTGAAAAAGAAGGAGTCCGGCGAGATCGGAACCTATCTCACCGAGGTAAGCGACATTACCGGATTTACGAGCCTGACCCTGAAGCCGGATGAGAGCGAAGGGATCGCCTCCTTCCGTATCATTTCCAAGGACGGGGCACCGCTTGGAGACGGAAGTCAGACTAAGATCGACAAGAAGTTTACACACCTGGGTCTGGTGGCCTCGGATCTGGTCAATCTGGAGATCGAGTTCTACGGCGCGGACGGAAGCCTGAAGTATAAGGGACGGTTTGATACATCGAACAACAAGCTGAAGAAAAAGGAAACGGAATGAAGAAAAAGACCGGATTTTCCAAAAAGAGGATCATACAGATCCTGATCATACTGACGATAGTGGGGATCGGAGGCGCTTATTATGCAAGAAACGCCATGGCTATCTTCAATGAGAACAGGGCCATGCGGTTTTCGCAGTATTCCGCCACCCATACCATCGAGAATTCGACCCTCTTCGTAGGGACATACCTGATCAATCTGGCAGGCAATACGGACGCCCTGTATCAGAAGGCCCTGGACAGCGCGAGCGAATCCGGACAGAACAACAAGTATTATAAGTCCGAGCTTGCGGGAGGTGCCTGGTTTGACGTGTCGGATGCGGAGAAGCTGACGGATATCTCCGATACCGGGCAGCAAATTTCCACTGCCGAGCTGGCAGACTTATTCGTACAATATTATGTAGGGGCAGACGGCGTGGTGATAGACGTTATGACAGGAGATGCCATCAATCCCTTCAATGTGCCGGATCCCTACAAGCTTTCACGTCTGCCGGAGCTGGAGCCTCTGTGGATCCAGTACGCGGGCTCCTCGGAGGAGGACAGCATCTCCCTGGACGATTTCCTGAAGGCCAGGAATTCCGAGCAGGCGGGTACACTCCGGACGGATGTATATAAATATCAGATCCTGTCCACGTTTTTCAATCTGGATCTGAGAGACAGCGATACGGACAAGCTGGACGCGGATCTGGCAAGGCTCTTTGCCAGCTATCAGGCTCTGAAGTCGGCGGGAAACAACGATGAAGCGGAGCTGACCTACAGGCTTATGGGCAAGGTGGACTCCGCAAGACGCGCGATCGTCATGGAAAAGCTCTCACAGGGAGAAAAAAGCGCTCTCGGTATCATGATGGAGCTTACGTCAGGCGGCAACTATACCGTCAGCAAGAATTTCCTTGATGCCAGCAGCCCCGGGAAAGATTCTTCCAACATGGAGGATTGGCAGAGATCGCTGATGAACGCTGTGAGCCATGATTTTGAATCGAATTCCAACGGCTCCGGCTCCGACTGGTGGGGCAAGCTTCCCGAGGGCGGTTCGGATGTCCCCGAGAACAAGGGAACCAATACGGTATTCACCGCGGACAGCGCCCTGACGGATGCCACCGGAACCAGCATGCAGAACTGCGCTACCAGCTACAATACGGACAAAGCCAATGCTCTGGTGGATACGGATACGATCCTCGGGCATGCGGATTATGAATATTCCACGAGGGTGATCGAGGAAGCCTCTGCGGATGGGCTGGGAGGCCCCATCAACTACCTGCGGGATGTGGTCAATATCGAAGATAATATCATTAAGAATAAAGACAGTGAGCTGAGTATGTTAAACAGCTCCCTCCTTTCCCTGGGGGATGCCAAGTTTGAGGGAGCCGTGTCGGCAGGCATCTCGGATGAATACAAGTCCATGATCAGTACCGGTGAGGGCGCCTCAGCCGCGGACTCTGTGCTGAACGAACAGGGAGATAAGGCGGAGAATGCAAGGGGCGAGCTGGAATACCTGATCGAGGCATATAAACAGCGGTCTGCTCCGGCGGATGCTCTGGCCTATGTAAATGACGCGATCACACGAACGGAGGGGCTCCGGGCCGGAGTAAAGGCGGATGAATTTTCCTCCAGGGCGAACGGTACGCTGGACAAGCATATCAAGTGGCTTTCGGATCTGGCAGAGGAGATCAAGAACTCGGATGAAAGTCTCCGGTCGAAGCTGGACGAGCTGAAGGGCAGAAAGGCGGATGCCCAGAGGAAGCGGGACGCGGCTCTGGACGATAACGATCTGGCCGGTGCAAGGGATCTGGATGCCCAGATCGCGGCGATCGATCAGGATATCGCGGATGAAGAAGGGAAAAACGGCGGAGATGACGATGATCTGAGCGATGATCTGGCCAAGAAGACTCTGGCAAAGCTTGCGGACGATCCGAACGCGGATATCTCCGGCGCATTGAACGCACTGGCGGGTCTGGGCAATACGGACGCGCTGGATGCCCTGGCAGACAGGGCAGCGGATGCGGGAGCCTCGCAGGCAGCGCAGAACGCCATTAAGGATGCGCAGGATAAAGCCGATAAAAACGCCGGCAAGAACGGAAACGGCAAGGACGGCTCCGGCAAGGACGGAAGCGGAGCGGGAGGCTCCGGAATCAACATGAACCGGGATGAGCTTCTGGCGGCACTTGAGAATTTCTTCGGCGGCAAGTCTCCCTCGGAGATGGCGATGGATGAGCTGGCTGTTTCCACGGCAGCGCTCTCGAGATTTTCCAGGATGGGCTGCAAGGCGGCTACAGAGCTTGCCGGCGAGCTGACGGAGATCGGAAGGACTACGGGAAATATCTATTTCTACACGCAATACAACGGCGGTGCCGTACCGGAGTATATCAGTCTAAAGACCATAGCGGACTGTACGTCTTACCGGTATTTCTACGACGATACGAAGAAGATCGCCACACTGACCCAGAGCTCCAAGGTGTTCACCTTCCATACCGGAAACAGTGACGTGGAGCGGAGCGGATCTGCGGCAACGCTGTTTTACAAGACGGAGTATCTGGGTGTACCGTATATTTCGAAAAAGGATTCAGACAGTCTCTTCGGCTGTTCCACGGAATATGTGCCCGAGAATACCTATGCGGTATGTCTGACAAAGAAGATGCAGTCGAAGGTGGAGGAGCTGCTGGAGGCGTTTCAGCAGTAACAGAAAGGAAGCATCATGGCGGATTATCCGATCATAGCGGATGTTAGCGCTTATATTGTAAGAACCTTACGCGAAAAAATGTGTCCGGAGCCTATCCCGTCTCCGAACAATATCGAGATATCATCTCCTCTGTCGCAGGACGTGGACTACATCGTGGGCCTGTACCTGTACGACATAAAGGAGGATGTGCAGGTGACAACGCCGCGGCTCATCCAGCGCGGCAGGGCAGAGCTCAGTAAGCCGCCGAGACCATATGCGCTTTACTATATGGTCTTTATCAACGGTTCCTCCCAGATGGGATTAAAGGCACCGGATATACAAAAGATCATCGGAAGGGTCGCGCAGATTGTCAACGACAACAACGCGGTCATGCCGAACGAACTGCAGTCCTGGATTAAGACGCAGGAACCTCCGATCACGCTGTCTCAAGCGAAGATAAGCCTGGAGGAAAAGGTACGGGTGTGGCAGGCGATCAACAAACCATACCAGATCAGCCTGTTTTACAAGGCGGCGCCCGTATATCTGTCGAGCGGTGAGATCATTGATACGCCGCGCGTCACTGACGCCGAATTCGAGCTGCATATCGCTAATGAAGAAAGGAGGGAATAGAAAAAGGTGGGAGCTTCTGTATTTGGATCAAGACTGGATCTGCTTGTCAGGCTGGTGGATACAACAACGGGAGCTGCAGTAGAAGAGAGAAATGTTCTTTTTATGAGAAATGGCCAGTCAGTCAGGCCGGAGGCGAGAGACGAGGGACTTTACATCTTTATCAATACCGGCAGGGAAGATTTTCTCATGCAGCTTAAGGTATACGGTTATGAAGAAGTAAAGATGCCCATTAAGTACGAGTTACTGAATGAACGCCTTCCGGAGGTAAATGTGTTCCTGATACCGTCAGAGAACATGATGAAAGGAGAACGACTGCTAAGTTTCTCCGGTACCCTTCCTTTTCTTGAAGCGATCGAAGCGGTAAAACCGGACCGGGTGCTGTGCACAACGAAGGGATTTGTGGAAAAAACACGGGTTCTTACGTATTTCGCACAGTCGGGCTCCCAGATGGAATGGGACGAATCACGGTACGGGCTGCTGCGTGCGGACAGGACAGGTTTCGAAGAGATCGAGATTGTTCGCAGAGATACATCTCAGTCTGTTCAACTGAAGGAAGCATTGAAGGAGGACTGCACCGCCAATTTACCGATCCTCAGGATCGTGCACGGACAGGTGGACGAGGACGGAACGTTCCTGATGAGGGTACGGGACGACGGGGAGGATCAGAATTATCTGGTCCGCTATACGGTGAAGGGTGAAGTCAGATTTCAGACAGTGGATTTCAGAAATCCGGACAAACTGGGCTGACCGTGGCCAGAAGTCGAAACGGGTAGTTTAACAAAAGATCAAGGAGATTGAAATGAGCCAGCTTACGGCATTGGGAGCGAATGTAATGTGTGCGTTCGGAACGACCCCCGCTCCTTTGAAGGTAACATCACAGACAACTGTCATGTCGGAGGGGAAACTCAACGCAACGATTCAGGATTGTCAGCCTTTGGTAAATGTGGGTCCCTTCGGGATGTGTACCACATTGACAAATCCACAGGTGGCGGCAGCGACAGCTGCGGCGCTCGGGGTTCTTACCCCGCAGCCGTGCATTCCATCACCGGCAGGTACATGGATCCCCACCAAGCCGGCAATACTGATCGAAGGCAAACCCTGTCTGACACAGGACTGCAAGCTGATGTGTGCATACGCCGGAAGCTTTTCGATCACGCTGCCCGGGCAGGTGACGGTCACGGCAACGTAACGACAAATGGTAGCAAGAAAAAGTAGATCGCAGAAATGAGGTAAAAAATATGGCTGAATATTTTTCACCCGGTGTATACGTGGAGGAGTATGATAATTCCCCGCGGAGCATTGAGGGAGTAGGCACAAGCACGGCCGGCTTTATCGGCCTTGCGGAGAAGGGCCCGGTCGTCGGCGCCCCTCAGCTGGTAACCAGTTTTAAGAGTTTCAAACAGCAGTACGGCGGATTCTTAAGTGAATTCGGCTACGGCGAATACAGATTCCTCGCAAACAGCGTGGAGCAGTTTTTCGTAAACGGCGGAACAAGATGCTTCGTAATGCGTGTGGCGCCGAAAGACGCTGTCGCGGCTTCGGCTACAAACGGCATCCTGACCGTTACGGCAAAGAACCCGGGCAGTTGGGGCAACAAGATTCAGGTCACACTGAATACCGTTAAGAAGCAGAAGCTTCAGCTGATCGAGAAGACACCGACGGGCTTTAAGGCAAAGAGCGTGGAAGGCTTCCGCGAAGGCGATCTGGTTGTTTTCGAAGGTAAGTACAACAGGATCAAGACGATCTTTGACAACATCATCACCTTTGAAGAGAACATGTCGGAAAAAGCGGTAGACAACGCCATCATCCCCAAGGCTCTGCTCTATCTTGTAACGGTGGACCTGGGTGTGCGCTACGCGGACGAGGCAGAGAACTATACGGAGCTGAGCTTCAACCCCACTTCCCCGAAATATATCGGGACAAGGCTTGCGGGAAGCGAGCTGATCGATGTGGAGCTGCAGCCTTTCTCGGCGATCGAGAACCCGGTGGAAGCAGTACTTGGAAAAGGCAACGAGAGCGGAGTGTTCTTCCTGGAGAACGGTTCTGACGGCTCTGTGTCCAAGATCAATGCTGCAACCTTCATCGGAGACGACAACGGCCCCGGAAAGAGGACAGGCTTACAGTCCTTTATCGAAAACAACCTGATCAGCATGCTGGCGATCCCCGGTATCACAATGCCGGAGGTGCTGGTGGCACTGATCTCACACTGCGAGAATCTGCGCAGCAGGTTCGCGGTCATCGATATGCCGAAAGAAATGTACAAGACAGCGGATCTGATCAATTATCGCAACATTATCGATTCAACCTACGCGGCTATGTATCATCCGTGGATCCAGGTGTTTGACCGGTCTTCGAATAAGTCTGACTATATCCCGCCTTCAGGCGCGGTCATGGGCGTTTATTCCCGGACAGACATCAACCGCGGCGTACATAAGGCGCCTGCAAACGAGACGATCTTCTGTACCGGCCTGAGTGTAAACTACACAAAGGACGAGCAGGATATCCTGAATCCGGAGGGGATCAACCTGATCCGTGCACTTCCGGGCCAGGGCATCCGCATCTGGGGCGCGCGGACTGCTTCCAGCAACACCGCGTTCAAGTATGTCAACGTCCGCAGGCTCTTCATCTTCGTGGAAGAGAGCATCAAGCAGAATACCAACTGGGTGGTATTCGAGCCGAACGATACGACTCTCTGGCAGAGAGTGGATCTGACGATCTCGAGCTTCCTGGACGGTCTGTGGAGAAACGGTATGCTTTCCGGTGATTCACCTGCATCTGCTTACTTCGTGGAGATCGGGCCGAGCACTATGACGAGAGACGACATCATGAACGGACGGCTGATCTGCAACATCGGTATCGCACCGTCCAGACCGGCAGAGTTTGTGATCTTCCGCGTAACGCAGTTTACTGCAGAGTCAAACGGCGGCGGAGAAGGCTGAGGCACAAAAGATTAAAGAAAGGAAGATAAGCAATGGCAGCACCTACTACCTATGATAACGGAAGAGGTTCTTACTATCCGTTGACAAAAATGAACTTCCTGGTCACAGTCTCGCAGATCGCGGGTACCGCTGCATTCAGCGAGGTGACAGGAGTGGAGAGCTCTGTAGACGTTATCGACTTCAGACAGGGTAATTCCGGATCACTTGCTCCGGTAAAGATCCCGGGACTTGTAAAGCACGGTAATGTTACACTCAGAATGGGATATATCCTTGAGAGCCCGTTCAAGACATGGATCCAGGAGTGCGTGAGTGAAACGAGAGGCCAGATGCCGCGTTATGACGTGACCATCGAGCTGATCGACATCAACCCGGGCGCACCGAACACTACCAAGACGGCAGTGGAGGGCACCAGGACCTGGACGCTCACAAACGCATGGGTCGCGAAGTACAATGCTCCGGATCTGGATGCAAAGACTTCCGAGGTCGCGATTGAGAGTGTGGAGATCGCCTACGAAGAGCTGGTAATCCCGAACTGATTTTTCATTAAAATTTCATCTACGTTAAGGGCACATGAGCGGCATGCAGTTCATGTGCCCCGTAACACAGATGAGAGAGGCGGCGTGCTTCAGCGCAAAGCGCTTCAGTATGGAGGATTAATATGGAAACAGTATACGATTTTGAGCTTCCGAAGGGCTATATGGACGGAGGCGGGGAGCTTCACAGGAGAGGGAAGATGAGGCTTGCGACGGCCGGAGACGAGATCTCCGCCACAAGAGATCCCCGTGTGCTTTCCAATCCGTCTTATCTTACCATCGTGATCCTGAGCAAGGTCATCACGGAGCTGGAGGGTGTGGAAGCTATCACGGCAACACTTGTGGAAAAGCTCTTCACGGCGGATCTGGCCTTTCTGCAGGACATGTATCAGAGGATCAATGACATCGAGCCGCCTACGCTCACGGCGGTATGCCCGGACTGCGGCAAGAGCTTTGAGGTGCCGCTAAATTTTACCGGGGAGGGATGAGACTGTACCCGGAGGAGGAGCTCTACCGGGAGATGTCCTTTATCTCATACTACTTCCACTGGAGCGAAGAGGATGTGCTCGGACTGGAGCATGTGACCCGCAGAAGGTGGTGCGGTGAGATCTCGAGGATCAACGAAAGTCTCAATCCCTCAAAGGAAAAGAAAGAAAAGAGCATTCTGGATATGCAGCCGACCAGACTTTTCTGAAAAAAGAAGGATAAAATCCTATGAAAGACGCAAACGGAAAAACAACCTCATACGACCGGAGCGAAGACAAATATGTGCTGAATCCGGCGCCGGCCTTTAATTTTGCCCTGCAGGTGGAGGGTTTCTTTTTCGTTCCCTGCAAATCGGTCAGGGTTTTTACGAGAGAGCATGAATTTGAATATTATCAGGAGGGCGGGCTGAACGATTATGTTCATATGATGAGAAAGCCGATCTCAAAGCCCTTTACCTTTCAGGTGGAGCGGTACGTGGGTGTGTCTACCACAAGTACCGGAAATTTCGGGCCTATCGATGCGCTGGCCCTCGGAACGGAGCTGATCCTTCCGGTGATCCTCTATGTGACAAGGTATCCTTCGTATCATTTCTATGAAAACATGAATCCGGAAAGCGCGGCAAGGGTCTATACCTTTACCGGCTGCGTGGTGACGGCAAAGGAGTACGGAGAGCTGAACGCTGAGCGGAGCGGACTGGCTACGGAGACCACGACCATCGCCTACCGGGAGCTGCTCGTGGTCAACAATTTCTCCAACAGCTTTGACAAGGATGCGTGGAAGAGCGAGGCGGAGGGAGAGAATTACGGAGACAGCAAGGATAAGTCGGAGCAGATCTGGTTCAAGAAGGTAAAGGGAAAATATGCCTATAAGGCAAATGATACGTATACCAGGGAAAAGGGACTGGAAAATGCGGAAAAAGACCGCTGGAAGATCTCCGAGAGTGATTTCAAGGGAACCGGAAACCGCCATGTTCAGGTGGATAAGGAGGATAAGAACGATCCGGCGAAGTCAAAGATGATCGAAGGAGCGGATAAGGATCGCTGGCAGATTTCGAAAGATAATTACAGAGGAACCGGAAACCGCCATGTTCAGGTGGATAAGGATGATATAAACGATCCGAACAAGAAGGATCAGGAAAGCATGGGAGCCGCGTCCCAGTGGCAGATCAAGGACGGCGACTATAAGGGAGGCGGAAGCCGCCACGTGGATACGGAAAAGGGTGATAAGAATAATCCTACCCGGAAGGCACAGGAGGAAAAAGCCACTGCCGACGTCTGGACCATGGATGAGCATAAATATACCGGAGGCGGAAGCCGCCACGTACAGACCGACAAGGGAGACAAGAAGAATCCGGGTAAAAAGGATCAGGAAGATAAGGGAGCCGGAGATCAGTGGCAGCTCACCGAGAGTGATTATAAGGGAAGCGGAAGCCGCCACGTACAGACCGACAAGGGAGATAAACAGAATCCTACCAGAAAGGATCAGGAGGATGCAGGCGACGGCGGAAGCTGGAAGATCAGCGGAAGCAACTATAAGGGTGAAGGAAGCCGCCATGTACAGACCGATAAGGGAGATCAGCAGAATCCTGCCAAGCAGGCCCAGGAGACAAAGGGCGATAAATGGGAGTATGACGGCTCCGTAGGAGGCGGCGGCAAGTCCCATACGGAAAACCGCAGCAAGAATGAAAAGCCGTCCGCAAGCTCCTGGGAGTTTGACGGCTCCGTAGGAGGCGGCGGAACGTCTCATACGGAAAACCGCAGCAAGAATGAGAAGCCGTCTCCCAGTGCCTGGGAATACAACGGGTCGGTGAAGGGCGGCGGTACCGCCCATGAGCAGAACCGCAGCAAGAATACCAAGCCCCAGAAGAGCCTGTGGGAGTTTAACGGCTCCGTGAACGGGGGAGGCACGGCTCATACCCGCAACCGCAGTAAAAACCAGAAGCCCGCGCCGGTGACCTGGCCGCCTACAAGACGGGCGCTGATGGCGGATGCCCTTTCCAAAAAGTAGGAGTGAAGGATGCTTACGATCAAAGCGCCGATCGAGCCTGTAACCCGGGCCGGCATGGTAAAGGATCATGAGGAGCTGTATCAGAGGATCCGGGCGAATTACGGTCTGATCGCTTCCGAGATCACACCGGAGGATCTGCTCCATGTGGTGACCACGCCGCCGGAGATCTATCTGGCTGAGGGCGATATGACAACGGTCACGGGGACGACGGTGCTGAACAGCCACCGGGAGGAAAACCTCGAGATCATAAACAACGTTCTGAACAGGATCATGGTTTCGGCGGACATGCCGCTTACCTATCAGGACAGGACCTATATCACCGATGTGCTCCGAAAGATCGGGATCAGGGATGACAGGAAGTTCATGAACGAAGTCTACCGCATGATGCAGGAGACAAGGGATACGAACGAGCTGATCAGCCTCTATCTTTCAAGGCCGGAGGAGTTCCGCCGCTATGTGAGCGAGTACAACGACCGGCACAGGGTGGAGATCACACAGGAGAGCGAGGCCGAGGCAGCACCCGAAGAGAGGGCAGGGCTTGCGGAATCCATCCTGACCAGGCTTGAAACGGGGGCGATCTACCAGATCCTTTCAAATTTTAACCGCTCCATCACGGAAAACCGTGTGGATGCCGGCGGACTCATGATCTCGGAGCAGTCCTACACGGCGCAGCAGATCCTGCTGTCAAGGATCCGCGAGGCGGCATTCCGGGAGCCGCCGGAGCTCGTCTACCGGAGCGAGAATATCTACGAAGACGAGTTTGATTATTCCGAAAACAGGGAACAGAATGTTACGAACGAGATTTCCTCTGCGGTTCTGCTGGACCTGATCCGCAATCTTTATCATTCTGAATTCGATAAGATCCAGTATGGGGAAAACCGCTGGTATGAGCTTGGGAATGTGCTGTATCTCTCCTCGGAGAATACCATTGCCCGTCTTCACAGAACCACCGCCGAGCAGTATGTGACCATGGTCTCCAATGTATTTCCGGAGCAGACGGAGCTTACGATGCTTACGGAGGAGGCCGAGGCGGCGGAGGAGCAGCAGACCGAGATCAGGGACCGGTCGGAGGAGCTGGTCAGAGAGCTGGAGAGAGTCAACGAGTACAACCAGCAGAATGTGGGCAGATACCGGCGGATGATGGAGCTGCTCTCCAGGATAAAGGAAACGGAAAAGAGAGGCGGAGGTGCGGAGCGGACCAGACGGGCCTCCTTAAAGGCGCTTGAAGGGAGCAGTGAAGTGCTTGCCCGCCTAAGAGGCGAGGAGGAAGAGAGCGATCAGCTCAGAAGAGAAGTCTTCCGCGAAGTGACAAGGCTTTTCCCGGACAACAGCGGTCAGATCCTTACCGTGCTGGAGCAGTACATCGAGGGCGGAGGGATCGCGCCAGACAGCGGCATGACCGTTGTTCAGGGAGACATCACCTCCCTGATGGCGGATATCGAGCGGATCGAGACGCAGGAACGCACCCAGGAGCTGGTCTTAAGGGAGCAGGAAAATGCGGACGAGGAGGTGCAGCAGACGCTGGAGCGTCTGAACAGGCTGGAGCAGCAGGAAAGCGGCAGGCCGGGCACCGAAGCCGGCCCGGGGCAGCTCGGACTGGTCCATCGCAGGGAAGAGACCCTCTCTGCCGAGGAGCTGGAGGAGACCCTCTCCCAGATGCGGCAGAGCCTCAGGAGGACTGAGCAGACAGGAGATACCGCGGTGGAGGAGGTCAGCCGCAGGGATACGGTTCGGCGTACGGTAAATGATGTAACGACCTCCGTTACGGAGCGAAACCGCGCGGATATTGCGGAAATGGTCAATCAGGGTGTCAGAAGCCAGCTGGGAGCGATCTCGGATGAGGTTCTGCGCAAGCTGGAAAGACGATTACAGAACGAAAAGAGCAGACGAGGGATTTGATAATCAATGGGACTGGATGCGATCAAGCAAAATCTAACCAGAAGTCTGACGGGAAACATAGTCAAGGCGGTACTCTGTGTCAGGGATCCGAGCAAGATCGATGATGACGAGGATGCGCAGAAAGCAAAAGGCGATGCGGCTGCTCTGAACGAGAGTCTGCTGAAGGACATACAGAAGCGTCTGGATAAAGCCGGCAAGAAAAAAGGGGCGGCTGCTGCCGTGGGGGGCGTCGCGAATGCGGTTACCGGGAGCAATTCCTCTACGAGTCAGACCTATGACGATATCAAGGACAAGGTGAAGGATAAGGGTTATATCCCCATTGAGGTGCAGTACAATCCGACGACCTTAAGGCTTTCCACAACGGCAGGCTTCCAGTTGGAGCGTGACAGCTCGAGCACCACGGCACAGATTTCATCCTTTGATGCCGTGCCGTCCACGATCCTGTACTGCGACCTGATGTTTAACGACACCAACATTCAGGATGCGTTTATGCTTGAGAACAATCCCGTGACCAATCTTTCCACGGGAAACGTGTACAGCGCCATCAAGAGCGCGGCAAAGGGCAAGTATTCCGTTCAGGATCAGATGGAGGGACTGGTATCTCTTTTCGCCGTTCCCCAGGCAAAAGAGGTGATCTTCTTCTGGGGAAACATGAGCTTCCGCGGAGAGATGGTCGACGCCACCGCAAACTATACGATGTTTAATAAAAAGGGATATCCCATCCGCGGTGTCGTTTCGATCCAGATCCGGCAGGGAGCGAAGATCCAGGAATACAGTGCGGAGCATAAATACTGGAACTGGGCTTTCGACCGCTGCTTCGGAAAGAAGGGCATCAACGATGAGAAGGGCGGACAGAGCACATTTGAGAAAGTGACAAACAATAACCTGCTGAATTTGAGACTGTAAGGGACGATCAGGCTCCCCGGGAGAGGAAAGGAATAAGATGGGAATTGGCAGTATGCTGAGCAGCGCCGGAAGCGCGATCAAAGATGCCGGGTCAAAGGTCGGGAACAATCTGGCAGAAAATCTGGGTGCGATCGAAAAGGCCGTTCTGGAGATCTATGATCTGCGGGCTACCGCGGATGAGAACGGGAGCAAGGAGATCAATCTCGAATCCGTGGAGATCGCCGGCAAGAGCAACGCGGTCAAAATGTCGGGCG
>CACZNS010000241.1 GCA_902782575.1 uncultured Lachnospiraceae bacterium | reverse complement strand
ATATGCCAGTGATCCGGATGTGGGTCCGATTGCCGGATGGCCTGCTCATCAGAGTATTGAAGAGAGCCGGGATGTGATAAAAAATGTACTGAGCGGCAAAGAGGCTTATGCCATTTGTCTGAAAGAGGATGGCAAGGCTATCGGTGCAATCGAACTGAAGCTGAACGGTCATACCGATATGACTGACCGGGATGATGAATGCGAGATGGGTTACTGGCTCGGAAAGCCGTTATGGGGGCAGGGCATCATGCCGGAAGCGGTGAAGGAAATACTGCGCCACGCTTTTGAAGATTGTGGTATGCAAAAGGTCTGGATCGGGTACTATGAAGGCAATAGCAAGTCAAAGCGAGTTCAGGAGAAATGTGGCTTCAAGTATCAGTGGCGATCCGAAAACGTGGATGTGCCGCTGATGCACGAGAAGAGGACAGGCTATGTTAGTCTGATGACTAAGGAAGACTGGGAGACATCACACAGGACTATGAAACGGGAACTTGGCAGAAACGGAGGAGGATGCCATGAAAGTTGAGAAGGCTGGTATCGAAGATATAGATCCCCTTGTTGAATTGAGGCTTGAATACCTTATAGAAGATAATGGTTCTATTGATAAAAATGATACTGAGAAAATTCGGGAGGCTTTGCCGGATTATTATCGGAACCATCTGAATAAGGATTTGTATGCTTATGTGATCTGGGAAGAGAAGACGATTGTATCATGCGCCTTTTTACTTGTTATAGAAAAGCCCATGAGTCCTGCATTCATAAACGGAAAGACAGGAACTGTCTTGAATGTTTTTACCAGAGAATCATGCAGCCGAAAAGGATATGCGCGTCGTTATACCAGTCAGTCGGATTTCGGGATGATCATTCGAAGTATCACATGATGAAGTGGAGAAATCAATAAAGTATTGGTATAGCTGAATGCGAAAGATGCGGGCAATATTACCATGATTATGATGGAGACTTTTGTTGAGTTGTTTGGTATGGTATTTGAAGAGAAGGGGATGAAGAACAATGAAAATAGCATGGTTTTGCATACCTGCTCATGGTCATACCAATCCGACACTTGGACTCGTTAAGGCTCTGACTGATGCAGGGCATAAAATCTATTATTTCTCTTTTGAGATGTTCAGAGAAAAAATAGAAAATGCCGGTGCGACTTTTATACCGTGTGATGGATATGATTTCGAGATGGAAGACAAGGAAAATGCTGATCGGGTCGGAAAAGATCAGGCATTTGCAGTCGAGCTTCTTGTTTCATCAACACTGGCACTTGACGAGATGGTTACGGAAAGGATCGATGAATTGCAGCCCGATGTTATTGTGGCGGATTCCATTGCGTATTGGGGCAAACTGGCTGCAATGAAGCATGATATTCCTTTTGTGTCATCAACGACAACATTCGCATTTAACAAACACTCATCCAGATATATGAAGCATGGAGTCGGAGAAATACTGAAAATGTTATTCTCTATGCCAAAGGTAAACAAGCAGATCAAACGGCTTCAGGGAAAAGGGTATCCGGTTAAGGGACTTTTGGATATCGTACAGAATGATTACAACACAAATACGGTGGTATATACTTCAAAGTATTTCCAGCCATGTTCAGATACGTTCTCTGATAAGTATCATTTCATCGGTCCATCGATCCGCCCGATCACAGATGCTTTTGAAAAAAAGGCAGAGAAGACAGTTTATATTTCTATGGGTACGGTGAACCGGAACAGAGAGTTTTATCGTAACTGCATCGATGTTTTAGGTAAGACGGGCCATCAGATTATTATATCGATGGGGGCGAATACAGACCATTTTGATGCTGTGCCGGATAATATCGAGATTTATGAAAGTGTAGATCAGATGGCAGTTCTTTCAATCTCCGATGTTTTTATCACTCACTGCGGAATGAATTCGGCTTCAGAGGGTCTGTATTTTGGAGTTCCGTTAATCCTGTTTCCTCAGACACCTGAACAGGATGCGGTGGCTAAACGTGTAGAAGAACTTGGGGCCGGACTCAGACTTTCGTCTATTAGTAAAGATGATATTCTGGAAGCGGTTGCAAGGGCTATTGAAGAGAAAAAATTCAAACAGGCTGCTGAAAAGATATCTGAAAGCTTCAAAAACAGCGGCGGAATCAAAGAGGCCGTCGCTTTTATTGAAAAGGTTGGTTCATGAGGACAGACAAATGGATTATTCGGTAAAGATAGTAACCATAGATGATTATGATGATATTTATGAACTATGGAATAGTACGGAACAAAGTAAAAGGGCCTTGAATCCAATAGATGATTCAAGAGATGGAATTGCCCGATACTTAAAGCGCAATCCGAACACATGCTTTGTTGCAGTAAAGGATAACAAGATTATTGCAGTTATCCTCACCGGACATGACGGAAGGCGTGCTATCATACATCATATGTGTGTCCATCCGGATTATCGCCGAATGGGAATAGCCGGACATTTGGTTTCACTTGCGGAGGAAGCCCTGCAGAGAGAAGGGATCCAGAAGGTATTCGGACTGGTATTTAAGGACAATGAAGGAGCAAATGCTTTCTGGGAACAGCAGGGGTATTCGCTCAGAACAAATCTGAATTATCGTAATAAAAGTATGAATGATCAGATTCCTGCGGGAGAGTAAGCTGTAGAATTGACCGGATATGTAAAAGCAAACCCGGAAATGCGGATTTATTGGAGGAATGATTATGAGCAGAGAATATGTCGATCTTGGACTGTCAGTAAAGTGGGCGGCCATGAATATCGGAGCTGAAGGGTTCACAGATCACGGAACATATTTTGCATGGGGAGAAACCGGAAATAAAGAAGATTATACCTGGGATGCGTATCAGCATGGAACATCCGCAGAGGACCTGATAAAATACAATTATGATGATAACAAAACTGTGCTGGAATCGGAGGACGATGCGGCAGCCGTACTCTGGGGACAAGAGTGGCATATACCAACAGAATCTGAATGGGAAGAGCTGTGTAACCGCTGCAACTGCACCTGGGAGTGGACCAGTATTGATGGTGTAAATGGATATCGGATCATGAGCAAAAAGGAGGGTTATATCGGGAAGAGCATTTTTCTTCCGGCTGCCGGGTATTATCGTGCTTACGCGATAGATGGTGCAGGATCCGCCGGGTATTACTGGTCATCAATGCGCAACAGACCCTACGCAGATCGGGCGTTGTGCCTGTATTTTGTCCCTAACTTTATAGGGATAGGAAATAATGGTTTCCGAAATGGCGGATTTACGATCCGCCCGGTCATTTAGTACATCGATCATAAAATAACCGGCACACAGACGAAGCAGATCTGACAGATGAAATGTACGAAAAGGCTGAAATGCATAATGAAAACGGAAAGTAGGGGGATGCAAAAAGGGCTTGCAAAATCATTCCTTATCATTTATGCAGATCTGTAAAAAAATCATCCCGGAATATCAAGGCGGCGGACACCGGATGGAATGAAAGCGGATCGTTTCTTCCTTCCGGTCGGGGTTTTGATCTGAAGGCCTTCCGATAGCTGAAAAGCGACAACAGCATACGGAAAATGAAATCGTACAATACAATCTTGACGCCGTAAAGATTGGTGATATAATAACCTTACACTGTCAAGATTGGAGATATAAATGAAACGGATGGGAAAGAAGGCCGGGATGACTGTGATCTGCCTGATATCAGTGTTTCTGCTCATCTTTATGATCTGGTGCTTTATAAGTTCCGGTGAAATCCGAACGTATGACAATGAAAAGAGCCTGTCGGAAAAGTTTGTGATGGATATAAACGGCAGTCCCAATGGCTTTTTCATTAACAGTCAGAACACGGATAATCCGGTTCTTTTGTTTGTGTCCAGTGGCCCCGGTACCGATGATTATTTTTTGACCGACCAATATAAGGATATGAATCTTGAGAGCGAATTCACCGTCGTTTATTGGGATTACAGAGACATGGGCATTGCTTATGACAAAAGCTTTGATACCAAGAAGATCACTCTCGAAAATATCCTCGGGGATACAGAAGCTGTTACGGAATATCTCAAGACAAGATTCGGCAAGAATAAGATATTTATCATGGGCTTTTCCGGTGGGACACATATTTCCTTGCTGGCTGCCCGGAAGCATCCGGAGAACTATCACGCTCTGATCAATATGGCGCAATGTGTCACTGACGGAGCGGAACGGGATGCTTTAATGTATGAGTTTATGAAGAAGATTTTCACAGCCAGAAAGGACAGCAGATCACTCAGTAAACTGGAAGGTTCGATCCGGAAGAACGAAGATGGCAGGATCATATGCAGGAACTGGTATGAATTTGTTGATCTGGTGCATAAAGCAGGCGGAGGTACGATAAAGGACAGATCCGAATTCGAAGGGGTCGTTTTGCCAATTCTGCTTTGCAGATGTTATACAATAAAAGAAAAACTGCAATATGTTCCTGCAATGAAGATGTACAGGAAAACGCCGTTTACCGAAGAACTGGAAGGGGTTGATTACAGGACGTCGGTTACATCTTTGGAGATACCGGCTTACTTCATAAGCGGTGAAAGAGATTATAACTGTCCTTGGAAGCTGGTTGAAGAATATTGTGAAATCATTGATGCACCGGACAAGGAATTCTTTCTGATACCTGATGCGGCTCACAGTCCCTTATGGGAGAATCCGTCAGACACCTGTGATATTTTAAGGCGGATTAAGGAAAGGACATTACATGAGTGATACGTATCATCACGGCAACTTAAGACAGGCATTGATCGAAACCGGAATAAGGGTTATTAACGAGAGCGGAGAGGATGCACTTTCGTTACGAAAAGTCGCCGCAGCCTGCAATGTCTCTCATGCAGCGCCCTACGCGCATTTCAAGGATAAGGACGAGCTGATCGAGGCAATTAAGAGGAGTGTTACGGAGCAGTTTATGGAGGAACTGAATGATGCCGTGGATTCTGCCGTGGATTCGGAAAATGCTATAATCGATATGGGTAAGAGATATATTTCTTTTTTTCTTAGGAAACCGGATTATTATAAGTTTCTTTTCGGGCGCCAGAATATAATCGCTCACCTGAAGATCGGAGAGGAAACCGATGAAGATTATCCGCCCTTCATTCTTTTGAAAAAAACATATCTCAAGTACCTTAAGGAAAAAGGAATAAAAAAGAACAGGAAGGAGCAGGGGATCGAACTTTTGAAGATATGGGCATCAGCTCACGGACTTGCTGCAATCGCCTGTATGTCAGGCGTGGTGCCGCCCTTTGATTGGAATGAGATGCTTGAAGGTGATGATTTATTGAGGTAAATTCATAAAACGATAAAGAACGGTTGGAAAGCTTTGATAAGCGGCTGTTAAATCATAAGATTTTTGGATGGAAATGTCTGTTGAAGCGAAAAGATAAGCCGGTATGAAAGGAGATGGGATCGGCAATGATAATTTATGATATCTCGCAGGAGGTATTTTCCTGTAATGTGTATCCGGGAGACCCGAGTCCGGAGAGACATAGATTGCTGCAGATCGCAGATGGAGATGAGTGCAATCTGACGGAGTTTACAATGTGCGCTCATAACGGTACGCACGTTGATGCGCCATACCACTTCGTGGAAGGAGGCAACACCATCGATCAGGTCGATCTTAAGCGATTCATCGGATATGCGTATGTGACTTTTTTCGACGGGGAGATCACTGCAGAAGGAGCGGAATCGATCCTGAATAAGGCACGGGAAGCAGACAGCATGTGTAAAGATCCGGCTGATAAGGCGTCAAACAGGATCCTGGTCGGCGGAAAGGCTGTTGTAACGGAAGAGGCAGCGAAGGTTTTTGCGGATGAACAGATTTTTCTTTTCGGAAATGAATCTCAAACGGTCGGACCGGAGGATGCATCGAGGGCGGTTCACAGGATCATGCTTCCGGCACAGATCGTGCTTCTGGAGGGGATCAGACTTTCCGGTGTCCCGGAAGGAGTGTATGTGCTAAATGCCGCACCTATTAATCTTGGCGGTTCCGACGGCGCGCCCTGCCGTGCGATCCTGATGGCGGACAAAGAAATGCCGAGGTAACAAGCAATAAAAAAGAATCGGAGATACAGATATGGATCAGATATGGACAGATATGTATGAGGCGGCAAAAGCCGTATTGGGCGGAAAAACCATTTCAGATTATGTCACAGCCGGAGAAGTGTCGGCTTCGGTAAGATCGAAATCGGGCAAAATATATGTCGGAGTATGTATCGATACATGCTCGACGCTCGGAATATGTGCGGAGAGAAATGCTATTTTTAATATGATAACCAACGGAGAGTATGAAATAGACAGGGTTCTCTGTATCCCGCCAAATGAAGGAAAAGGTGCACCATGCGGAGCCTGCAGAGAGTTAATGGTTCAGCTGATGCCCGGCAAATATAAGGATATTGATATTATGATCGATTATTCAAAAGGGCAGGTAATGAAGCTTGGAGAACTCACGCCTGAATGGTGGATCGATTAAAACAAGTGACTAGTATAACGGTCGCAAAATATCTGGACTAATGCGACGAATGCTTGCCCGAGAGTGCGTATCTGAAAACGTAGGCGTAGCGGGGT
>CACZNS010000240.1 GCA_902782575.1 uncultured Lachnospiraceae bacterium | reverse complement strand
GATGGATTTCTGCATCGGAACCGTGACCTTCATCCTGATCGGAGCAAGCCTTCTGCTGGGAGAGGATCTGATGGGACTGATCGGAAGGCCGGGGTTTGACATTTTTACCGCCTATGCGGATTTTGACTGGTCGAATTTCGTATTCAACCTGGTCTTCTGTGCCACAACGGCGACCATCGTTTCCGGGGCCATGGCGGAGCGGACAAAGTTTTTATCCTACTGCATTTATTCCGCGGTGATCTCGGCTTTTATCTACCCGGTGGAGGCCCACTGGATCTGGGGCGGCGGATGGCTTTCGCAGATCGGCTTCCATGACTTCGCGGGTTCCGTGGCGATCCACATGGTGGGCGGCGTCTGTGCCCTGATCGGCGCGAAGATCCTGGGACCCAGGATCGGCAAATTTGAAAAGGACAAAAGCGGAAAGATCGTAAAGGTCAACGCTTTTCCGGGGCATAATATCCCCATCGGCGCCCTGGGCGTGTTCATTCTCTGGCTCGGCTGGTACGGCTTCAACGGTGCGGCGGCCACCAGCGTGGAGCAGCTCGGCTCGATCTTCCTGACCACCACGGTGGCACCCGCCATCGCCACAGTGACCTGCATGATCTTTACCTGGATCAAGTACGGGAAGCCGGACGTATCCATGTGTCTGAACGCGTCTCTGGCAGGACTTGTGGGCATTACGGCACCCTGCGATGTGACGGACTGCTTCGGAGCGGTGGCGATCGGATTCGTATCCGGACTGCTGGTGATCTTCGGCGTGTGGCTTCTGGATCATAAGCTTCGGATCGACGATCCGGTGGGTGCCGTGGCGGTACACTGCATGAACGGGATCTGGGGCGGCATCGCCACAGGGCTTTTTGCCACCACCGCTGCGCCGGACAATGATGAACTGACGGGGCTCTTTTACGGAGGCGGGGTAAGGCTGCTTCTGATCCAGCTTCTGGGGATCGTAAGCGTCATCGCCTGGACAGCCGTTACGATCACGGTCTTCTTCCTTATCATCCGGGCGGCAGTGGGGCTTAGGACCACGGCGGAGGAGGAGATCACGGGACTGGACGCAACGGAGCACGGTCTTCCCAGCGCCTATTCCGGATTTGCGATCCAGGATATCTCCGGGACCATGGATGTGAATGAGAACACGAACCTGGGCGAGAGCGATTATGAGAAGGCTGGAGAAGCACAGAGGAACGCCGCGGTGAAGGTGGTGAAGCATATCCTTACCGATGAAAACGGGATGCCCCTTTCCGATACGGGCATGTATAAGGTTTCGATCATCGTGAAGCTGGCGAAGTTTGACGCATTGAAGAAAGCCTTGAATGAGCTGGGAGTCACCGGCATGACTGTCACCCAGGTCATGGGCTGCGGGATCCAGAAGGGAGCCGGAGAGTATTACAGAGGAGTGGAGCTGGATGCGACACTGCTGCCGAAGGTCAAGGTGGAGGTCATCATCAGCGAGATCCCGGTGGAGCATGTCATCGAGACGGCCAAGAAAGTTCTCTATACCGGCCATATCGGAGACGGAAAGATCTTTGTCTACAACGTGGCAAAGGTGGTAAATATCCGTACCGGCGAGGAGGATTATGCAGCGCTGCAGGATGTGGAATAACAGCGGCAGGGCAGTAAACTTTCAAATTGTTATAGATTCTTGATTTTCATCAGAAAATCAAGAATCGTACTCGACCGACTCCTGCCGAAGGCAGGGGGAGTCCTGCGGAACGCGGGATTTTTGCGGACAATTACCGATTTTGTCCGCAAAAAGTCATGGATATCCGCACCGCGCATAAATGCAGCGGTACGGCAGGGGAATATTATGAGTGAGGGACTGATCAAAGAAGAATGCGGCGTGTTCGGCATCTATTCGCCTGAGGAGCAAAACGTTGCCCACAGGGTATATGCCGGGCTCACCGCCCTGCAGCACAGAGGCCAGGAGGCAGCGGGGATCGCCGTAAACCGGGACAGGAAGATCCGGTATCATAAGGGGCTGGGGTTGGTTTCCGAGGTGTTTTCCGGGGAGACACTTAAGGAGCTGGGATGCGGACGGATCGCCGTGGGGCATGTCCGGTATTCCACCAGCGGGAAAAACACAGTCGCAAATGCCCAGCCCATGGTGGTGCGCCACGTAAAGGGGCAGCTTGCCCTCTGCCACAACGGAAATCTGATCAACTCCTTTGAGCTGCGGCGGGAGCTTGAGCTGAAGGGCTGCATCTTTCAGAGCACCAGCGATACGGAGGTGATCTCTTATCTGATCACCAGAAACAGGCTTTTAAGCGCTTCCATCGAGGAGGCGGTCTGCCGGACCATGAGCGAGATCAGGGGAGCGTATTCCCTGGTCATGATGTCTCCCGCCAAGCTGATCGCCTGCCGGGACGAGCTGGGGATCCGCCCGTTGTGCTACGGGATAACGGAGGACGGATGCCATGTGTTCGCTTCCGAGAGCTGCGCCTTAAACGCGGCGGGAGCGAAGCTTGTGAGAGAGCTTGAACCGGGAGAGCTCCTTGTGGCGGATGAAAACGGCATCCGCTCCGTCAGGGAGCACTGCGGCAGGCAGAAGGAAGCCCTCTGTGTGTTTGAATACATTTATTTCGCAAGGCCGGACTCGGTCATCGAGGGAGTGTCGGTGCATGAAGCAAGGAGAAGGGCCGGGAAATATCTGGCGGAGGAGTATCCGGTGGAAGCGGATCTTGTGATCGGAGTGCCGGATTCCGGACTGGACGCGGCTCTCGGCTATGCCGAAGCATCGGGGATCCCTTACGGGACGGGACTTGTGAAGAATAAATACATCGGCAGGACCTTTATCCTGCCGGAGCAGGAGCAGAGGAATGATATGGTCCGCATGAAGTTGAATGCCATCGGGGCTGTGCTTAAGGGAAAGAGAGTGGTAATGATCGATGATTCCATCGTACGAGGCACCACCTCGGCCTATATCGTAAA
Source organism: uncultured Lachnospiraceae bacterium (assembly GCA_902782575.1). Taxonomy (GTDB): domain Bacteria; phylum Bacillota; class Clostridia; order Lachnospirales; family Lachnospiraceae; genus NK4A144. The sequence continues at coordinate 1,027 of CACZNS010000240.1, read as the reverse complement.
GCTCCTGCGGGAGGCAGGAGCGGAGGAGGTGCATGTGAGGATCAGTGCGCCTCCCTTTCTGCATCCCTGCTTTTACGGGGTGGATGTGAATTCCGAAAACAGCCTGATCGCAAACGGAAACAGCGTGGCACGGATCGCGCGGCAGATCGGCGCGGATTCCCTGGGGTTTCTCTCTGTGGACAAGTGCCTGCTCCTTGCCTCTGAGGATCAGAGGGACAGGCTGTGCGCCGCCTGCTTCAACGGCCGCTATCCGGCCGGGCGCCCGGAGGCGGATCCGGAGACAATGGCAGGTAATTGGTTAACATAATACGAATTTCGCCGGAAATCAGGAGGGCCGAGGTTAACATAATGCGAATGAGGATAAAAATCAGGGGATGTTAGTTGACATAATGTTAACAGATTGAAAATCGCGGTGCTATGGTTGACATAATGCCAATGAACCGGAAATCAGGTATAGCTGTCGCAAAATAACACGACTGATGCACAGGATTCCTGCCTGAGAGTGCGTATCTTAAAACGCGGGCGCAGCGGGCTCCGCTGAGGCTGTCAGGTAAGTGCAATCAGCTAAGCAGGCAAGTATTTGGCCGAGTGATTCTTTAACAGCTATACAAGGGAGGTGAGGGTTAACATAATGGCGAGAGATTGAAAATCAATGTGATTAACATAAAGCCGATGGGCCGCAAATCAAGACCGACGGTTAACTTAGCACCGTTGATCCGGAAATCAGGTATAGCTGTCGCAAAATAACACGACTGATGCACAGGATTCCAGCCTGAGAGTGTGTATCTTAAAACGCGGGCGCAGCGGGCTCCCCTGAGGCTGTCAGGTAAGTGCAATCAGCTGAGCAGGCAAGTATTTGGCCGAGTGATTCTTGAACAGCTATACAAGGGAGGTGAGGGTTAACATAATGGCGAGAAATTGAAAATCAATGTGGTTAACATAATGCCAAGAGGCCGCAAATCAAGACTGATGGTTAACTTAGCACCGTTGATCCGGAAATCAGGTATAGCTGTCGCAAAATAACACG
>CACZNS010000239.1 GCA_902782575.1 uncultured Lachnospiraceae bacterium | reverse complement strand
CTGAATATCCCCGCGGACCATCCGGCAAAGGATGAGCAGGACACCTTCTACATCAACAGCGATATCCTGCTTCGGACACAGACCAGCTCCACGCAGGTCCATGAGATGGAGAAGGGAAAGATCCCAATCAAGATGATCGCCCCGGGAAGGGTCTTTCGGGCAGACGAGGTGGACGCGACCCATTCGCCGTCCTTCCATCAGGTGGAGGGGCTGGTGATCGATAAGGACATCACCTTTGCGGATCTGAAGGGAACCCTGGATGAATTTTCCAGGCAGCTCTTCGGGCCGGATACCAAAACGAAGTTCCGCCCGCATCATTTCCCCTTTACGGAGCCTTCCGCCGAGATGGACGTAAGCTGCTTCAAATGCGGGGGAAAGGGCTGCAGGTTCTGCAAGGGAGAGGGCTGGATCGAGATCCTGGGCTGCGGCATGGTCCATCCCCATGTCCTTGAAATGAGCGGGATCGATCCGGATGTCTACACCGGCTTCGCCTTCGGCGTGGGCCTGGAGCGTATCGCCCTGCTGAAGTATGAGATCGACGACATGAGACTGCTGTATGAGAACGATATCCGCTTCCTGGAGCAGTTTTAAGGATAAACGGAAGTACAGATTTGGAGGTAATCAATGGACACACCCTTATCATGGATCAAAGCCTTTGTTCCGACCCTTACGTGTACGGATCAGGAGTTCAGGGACGCGATGACCCTCACCGGCACGAAGGTCGAGGGGTACCGGAGGCTTGATAAAAACCTGGAAAAGATCGTCGTCGGGAGGATCGAAAAGATCGAAAAGCATCCCGACGCGGATAAGCTGATCGTCTGTCAGGTCAACATCGGTTCGGAGACGACGCAGATCGTGACCGGAGCCCCGAATGTAAAGGAGGGAGACCTGGTGCCGGTGGTACTGGACGGCGGAAAGGTGGCCGGCGGACACGACGGCGGCCCTCTCCCGGAGGAGGGGATCAGCATCAAGGCCGGGAAGCTTCGCGGCGTGGAATCAAACGGCATGATGTGCTCCATCGAGGAGCTGGGCTCCTCGCGGGATGTATATCCGGAGGCTCCGGAAAACGGCATCTATATCTTTTCTTCCGATGTAAAGCCCGGAGATGACGCGGTGGCGGCTCTGGGGCTTGACGATACGGTCTTTGAATACGAGATCACGTCAAACCGCGTGGACTGCTACTCCATCATGGGAGTGGCCAGAGAGGCTGCGGCCACCTTCCGTAAGCCCTTTGTCTATCCCGAGGTGCGGGAGACCGGAAATGATGAAAAGGCGGAGGATTACATCAAGGTCACGATACAGGACAAGGATCTCTGCACCCGCTTTGTGGCCCGGGTCATTAAGGATATCCGGATCGGGGAATCGCCGGAGTGGATGAAGAAGAGGCTTCGTGCCTGCGGGATCCGACCGATCAACAACCTGGTGGATATCACAAACTACGTGATGCTGGAATACGGACAGCCGATGCATGCCTACGATCTGTCCACCATCGCCGGGAATCAGATCATCGTCCGCAGGGCAAAGAACGGCGATGTCTTCAAAACCCTTGACGGTGAGGAGAGAAAGCTGGACGATGAGATGCTGATGATCTGCGACGGAGAGAAGGAGGTCGGCCTGGCGGGGATCATGGGCGGAGAGAATTCCAAGATCACCGATGAGGTAAAGGATGTGCTCTTTGAGGCAGCGACCTTCAACGGCACCAATGTCCGAAAATCCGCAAGAAGAGTGGGGCTTCGGACAGACGCATCCTCGATCTTTGAGAAGGGCCTGGATCCTCACAACGCATACGCGGCGATGGAGCGGGCCTGCTCGCTGGTGGAGGAGCTGGGCTGCGGTACCGTCGTGGGCGGCAGGGTAGACGTATTCGATTCCCTTCCGATAAAGGTTCGCATCCCCTTCGAGCCGGAGAGGATCAACCATTATCTGGGAACCCGGATCGAGCCTTCGGAAATGCTGAACTATTTTGAACGGCTTGAGGTGGGCTTTGACGAGCAGAAAAAAGAGCTTGTTTTTCCGACCTTCCGTCAGGATCTGAAGGGCTTTGCGGACAGTGCGGAGGAAGTGGCGCGTTTCTTCGGATACGACAGGATCCCGGTTACGCTGCCGAAGAGCACGGAGATCATGGGAGGTCTCCCGTTTAAGATCAGGATCGAAAACGTGGCAAAGGAGGTGGCGGAGGCTGCCGGCTTCTCACAGGGCTATTGCTATTCCTTCGAGAGCCCGGAGGTGTTTGATCGGCTGATGCTTCCCGAGGATGCAAAGGAGAGACAGGCGATCACCATCTCAAATCCGCTGGGAGTGGATTTCTCCATTATGAGGACGATCTCCCTGAACGGGATCCTGACATCCCTTTCCACAAACTTCAACCGCAGGAATGATAATGTCAGGCTTTACGAGCTGGGAAACATCTATCTGCCGAAGGCACTGCCCTTAACGGAGCTTCCGGATGAGAGGATGCAGCTGACACTGGGCTTTTACGGTGACGGGGATTTCTACTGGATGAAGGGCGTGGTGGAGGAATTCCTGGAGAAGGCGGGGATCTTAAGCAGACCGCATTACGATCCGAAGTCGGACAGACCCTATCTGCATCCCGGAAGACAGGCGAATATCCTTTGTGGCGAAGAGGTGATCGGCTTCCTTGGGCAGGTGCATCCCCTGACCTGCAAGGCTTATGATATGGCGAAGGCCCGGGTATACGTGGCCGTGATCGACATGCCGCTTATCGTGGAAAAGGCCACCTTTGAGCGGAAGTTTGAAGGGATCGCGAAGTTCCCGGCAGTTTCAAGGGATATCTCCATGGTCGTTCCGAAGGAGATCCTTGCGGGACAGATCGAGGATATCATCCTGCAGCGCGGCGGGAAGATCCTGGAGAGCTGCAGGCTCTTTGATATCTATGAGGGAGAGCAGATCCAGGAGGGCTTTAAGTCCATGGCATATACCGTCTCCTTCCGGAATAAGGAAAAGACCCTTTCGGACGAGGAGGTAAACGCGGCGATGAAGAAGATCCTGAACGGCCTGAACGGCCTCGGGATCAAGCTGCGGGAATAAGGACCTGTCCCGAAACGCAGCGGAAAGACCGATACAGTAGATATGCTGCCGCCCGGTATCCTCCGGGCGGCGTTTTGCGATAACAGAGGCTGTTATGAATGAAACCGGGAAAGTGATAAAGAAAAGCGATTTTTATTATGATCTGCCGGAGGAGCTGATCGCTCAGGATCCGCTCCTTAAGCGGGACGACTCCCGCCTGCTGGTGCTGGATAAGGAAACGGGCAGGACAGAGCACAGGATCTTTCATGAGATCACAGAACTGCTTCAGCCCGGGGACTGCCTGGTGCTGAACAATACGAAGGTGATCCCGGCCCGTCTGCTGGGCGTCAAGGAGGAGACCGGGGCGGCGGTGGAGATCCTGCTGCTAAGGAACCGGGGCGGAGACATCTGGGAGGCCATCGTTCGTCCGGGAAAGAAGCTGCGCCCGGGGGCGAGAGTGAGCTTCGGGGACGGGCTGCTTAAGGCGGAGATCCTGGAGATCGGAGAGGAGGGAAACCGCCTGGTCCGGTTTTCCTATGACGGGATCTTTGAGGAGATCCTGGACAGGCTGGGAGAAATGCCGCTTCCGCCCTATATCACCCATAAGCTTGCGGATAAGGACCGGTATCAGACGGTTTACGCGAAGAGGGAGGGCTCGGCCGCAGCCCCCACCGCCGGTCTGCATTTTACCGATGAGCTGCTTGAAGAGATCCGGGAAATGGGGGTCGATCTGGTTTACATAACGCTCCATGTGGGCCTTGGAACCTTCCGGCCGGTGAAGGCGGATAATATCCTCGAACACCATATGCATTCGGAATATTATGAGATATCCGAAGAGGCGGCGGCCCTGATCAACGAAACGAAGCAGAGCGGGAAGGGCCGTGTGATCTGTGTGGGGACCACGAGCTGCCGCACGGTGGAATCCGCGGCTTCGGAGGACGGCATTCTCCGCGCCGGCTCGGGAGAGACGGATATCTTCATCTATCCGGGCTACCGGTTTAAGATCCTCGATGCCCTGATCACAAACTTCCATCTGCCGGAGAGTACGCTTCTGATGCTGGTCTCGGCCCTTGCCGGAAGAGAGAGGGTGATGGAGGCCTACAGGCAGGCCATCGAAAAACGGTACCGCTTTTTTTCCTTCGGAGATGCCATGTTCATAAAATAACCGCTTCTTGACGCTCCGGGCATTCTAACTTATTATGATGTCAGGGTCAAAATACCGTTTGCCCCAACATCTTAGGATTCTTGCGCAGACAGAAGTCCCTGAACCGTTATACCAGGACGTCTGAGCCACGCGGCGGTATCGCTCGGCGAAAAAAGCGCGGCGGCAGGGGATTACAGCAGGCAAAAAGTGCATAGCTGACGGGAAAGCGGCACACTGCAACATCATGGAGGGACAAAATGGATTCAAAGGTATGGATTGAGCTGGTCGGCTATTTCGGATCGGTACTGGTGGTTGTTTCGATGCTGATGACCTCTGTGAAAAAGCTGAGGCTCGTCAATACGGCAGGCAGCCTGATCTTTACGATCTACGCCCTGATCATCCGTTCCTATCCCACGGCGATCCTGAATTTCAGCCTGGTGCTGATCAATATCATACGGATCAGGCAGCTCAGGAAGACGGAACGGGAATTTGCGCTGATCAGGGAGCCTGCAGACAGTCAGATCGTCACTTTTTTCCTGGAGTATTACGGGGATGATATCCGCAATTATTTCCCCGATGTTGATAAAAGCAGAATCACGGACCGGGTATCGGCCTATATGGTTTTATGCGAGGGGGCTCCGTCGGGGCTGATGCTCGGAGATGAAACAGAGGACGGTACGGTGAATGTCCTGATGGATTACGCGACTCCTGCCTACCGTGACTGGTCCGTGGGAAATTTCCTGTTCCGGAGGCTTCGTGAGTACGGGGCAAAAAAGCTCATCCTGGCAAATGCTTCCCCGAAGCATCTGGACTATCTGGAGAAGTCGGGGTTTGAAAAAACGGAAGAGGGCTATGTGAAATATCTCTGACCCTGTAGGAGAGAGGGATAGAGTAAGCGGACCGTCATAAGAAAGGCTTCAGCATGGAGGATTAATATGGAAATGTCGGTTTCGCCGGCGGTGGCGAAGGACGGAAAGCAGAGGATCTACGTGCTCTTTCAGGACGGCGGGAGAAAGGCCGAGTGCACTCTGCCGGATTATACCGTAGTGAAAAACGAGGGCTTTACCGCGGAAGAGGTGGAAAGGCTTTTGGATTATATGAAGCAGGAGAAGCAGACGATCCTGGATCAGGCGCGCCGGATCAGTGTGATGTCTGCCTTTATGGGGAAGAAGGCCGGGGAGGAAAAGCCTTCCGGCATGAAACGATAAAAGACAATAGCACAGGAGGAATCAGAAATGGCTATAGTGGAAAGGCGGAAAGAGCCGAGGTATGATCTTGCGGTCAAGATCACCATGAGCAGACTCGACAAGCAGAATGATGAGCGGATCCAGGTGGAGGTACTGGATATCTCCCGCACCGGCATCGGCTTTTTAAGCGGGCAGGAGCTGGAAAACGGCGCGGTCTATCAGGCAGAAATCAAGATCTGGACAGGGGATACCATCAAGGCCTTTATCGAGGTGGTCCGCGTGAGCAGGCAGGAGGGCGGCACGATCTACGGCGGTATCTTTATCGGGATGCCGGAATCGGACTGGTGCAGGATCGTCGTTTATGAAACCTATCAGGAGTTTGATCATTCGGAGCAGAAGGGATCCTGATCCCGCAGGCTTTTTTGATGGAGCCTGATTATTCGGAACCCGATTTGAACGGAAGCCCGGATTGCCTGATCGCAGACGGGAGATCGCCTTCGCGGATTTCTCATCGCGTGTTTCAGCGCAAAGAGCTTCAATATGGAGGATTGGTGTGAAAAATCGCTCTGAAAGAGCCGGCTTTTCATCACCGCGGTTTGTGCCGAGCCCAAATCGCTTATAATGCGGCACTGCGGATTTCCGGTGCGCTGCCTCGCACAAGGTGCTCGGCATGGAGAATAGAATAGCATGAGAAAACAGGTAAAGGGAAACGTCAGCTGGGTCGGATACATAGACTGGGATCTGGAGACCTTTCACGGAGATGATTACTCGATCATGAACGGATCGAGCCAGAATGCCTATCTGATCGAGGAGGAGAAGACTGTCCTGATCGATACGGTCTGGGTACCGCATAAGCAGGAATTTACGGAGAATCTTAAAAAGGAGATCGACCTTGATAAGATCGATTTTGTCATAGCAAATCACGGGGAGTGCGACCATTCCGGCTCGCTTCCCGCCCTGATGGAGCTGATCCCGGATAAGCCGGTCTACTGCACGGCCAATGCCGTAAAGAGCCTGGAGGGGCAATACGGCAAAAGGGGCTGGGATTTCCATGTGGTAAAGACAGGAGATACCCTGGATATCGGAAACGGAAAGACCCTGACCTTCATCGAAATGCCGATGCTGCACTGGCCGGATTCCATGGCTACATATATGAGCGGCGACAATATCCTGTTCTCAAATGATGCCTTCGGCCAGCATTTTGCGGTGGAGGAGCTCTTTAACGACAAGGCGGATCAATGTCTGCTCTATAAGGAGGCGGTCAAGTATTTCGTCAATATCCTGAATCCCTTCGCACCGATGGTCACAAGGAAGCTTGCCGAGATCGAAAAGCTCGGTCTGCCCATCGATATGATCGCTCCCTCCCACGGCGTCATCTGGCGGGAGGATCCGATGCAGATCGTAAGGAAATACGCGGAATGGGCGGATGCCTATCAGGAGGATCAGGTCACGGTGGTCTACGACACGATGTGGGAGGGAACCGCAAAGCTTGCCCGCAAGATCGCGGAAGAGCTGCATAAGCAGAGCCCAGAAACCGTCGTAAAGGTCTTCAGCGTCGCAAAGACCGACAAGAACGAGATCATGACGGAGGTCTTTAAGTCAAAGGCCATCGCCGTCGGCTCACCCACCGTGGTAAACAGCATCTTATCCGGTATGGCAGGCTGGCTTGAATTTCTGAAGCAGCTGAAATTCAAGAAGAAGAAGGCCGCTGCCTTCGGCTGCTACGGCTGGAGCGGCGAGTCCGTAAAGATCCTGAAGGAGAAGCTTGCGGAGGCAGGCTTTGATGTGGCGGAAGAGGAGCTCCGCTCCCAGTGGAATCCCGATGAGGAGGATCTGGATAAGGCCGCTGCCCTCGCGGAGGCTTTGCTCAAATAACAAAACAAGATGGTCTTTAATAAGAATCTGCTAAAAAAGAAATGGTTCCCGAACGTCATCACCGGCTGTCTGATCGCCCTTTTTTATCTGATCATCTCACACTTTGGGCTGGTGCTTGCCGGGATCAGGGAGATATGGACCTATGTGGCGCCGGTCTTCTGGGGCTGGGTGATCGCCTACGTGCTGGATCCCTTTGTCAAGCTGGTGGAAAACCGTGTGTTTTACAGGCTGAAGACAGAGCGGCTGAGGCGGAACCTGTCCGTCGTGTCGGTGGCCATCATCATGGTGGGGCTCATCGCGCTGCTGATGGCTACGCTGATCCCCCAGCTGGTGGAGAGCGTGGTGTATCTGATCAGACATCTGAACGGGTATGCGAGATCCTTCGACAAGGTGGCAAACAGCTTCATCGACAGGTTCAGATGGATGCCCTTTAACAGACCCGAGATCGTAAACTCCGCGGATACCGTCATCCAGAAGATCGTTACCTGGATCAACGGGAATTCCGGAAAGATCCTCGACACCTCCTTTGACATCGGAGGGCATTTTGTAAACGGTGCCATCGGGATCATCCTCGCGGTTTATTTCCTGCTGTATAAACCGAGGATCATGGAAGGGATGAGCCGGTTCTTCAGGGCAGTCCTGAAGGAGAGGAGATTCCGGATTGTTTCCGCATACTTAAGGCGGTGCCATGAGATCCTGATCCGCTTTATCTCGGTGGATCTGCTGGACGGACTCATCGTAGGGGCCGCAAACTGGATCTTTATGAAGATCCTCGGCATGCCGTATGCCATACTGATCTCCATGGTGGTGGGCGTGACCAATCTGGCTCCGACCTTCGGTCCGATCATCGGTGCCCTGATGGGAAGCTTCATCCTCGTTTTGATCGATCCCTGGAAGGCATTGTATTTCCTGATCTTTACGGCAATCCTTCAGACCATAGACGGCTATGTCTTAAAACCAAAGCTCTTCGGAGATCAGCTCGGGGTCTCGCCCGTACTGATCCTGGTCTCCATCACCATCGGAAGCAAGATGTTCGGCGTAACGGGTATCCTGCTTGCGATCCCCTGTGCGGCGATCTTTGATTTTACCTATCGGGATCTGATCCTGCCGAGACTGGAAAGAAAGAGGGAGAGCATTCCCGTGATCGCGGGAAGTGAGGAAGAGGAGCCGGACCACTAGGAGCGGAAAGGGATCCGCGGATGTCGATATCTGCAGCTGCGGCTCACAGTATGCCGGAAAAGGGCTCGAGGCTTCTCTGCAGGATCCCGTGCATCTCCGCGATGGCGATCCCGTAGTTGACGACAGGCACCCCGGCCTCTCTGGCGAGGCTGATCCGGTGCTTCATTTCCGCCCCGTTCAGCATACATCCGCCGCAGTGGACGATCAGATCAAAGCCCGGCAGCTCTGCCGGGAAATCATTTCCCGAAGTAAATTCAAATTCCGGCTCTGCGTGGCAGTATTCCCGGATCCATGCCGGGAGCTTGACCGAGCCGATATCTCCGCACTGACGGTGATGGGTGCAGCCCTCGGAGATCAGGACCCGGCTTTTATCCGTAAGGGAGGAAAGCTTTTCGGCTCCCTTTATCAGCTCCGCAAGCTCCCCCTTATACCTTGCCATCAGGATCGAAAAGCCCGTAAGCGGGATATCCTCCGGGGTATCCGCGGATACCCTCTTGAAGGCCTGGGAGTCTGTGATCACAAGCCTCGGCTTTTCCGAAAGAGAGGAGAGGAGGGACTTTAATTCCGTTTCCCGGCAGACGAGGGCCATGCAGTGGGCATCCAGCAGATCGCGGATCACAAGCTGCTGGGGCAGGATGAGCCGCCCCTTCGGCGCCGCTTCGTCGATGGGGACCACAAGTACCACGGTATCGCCCGGGGCAAGGAGATCCGATACGATACGCCTGTCCTGTGCCTTCTTCGGTGCCAGAGAGCCCAGCAGCTCCTTGAATTCCCGGATCCGAAGGCCGGTCCTGGCACTGACCCGGATCTCATGTCCCCCGTTTCCTCCTGCCGTATCCTGCTTCTCACGCATATCCTCAGGGAGCAGATCGGCCTTGGTCAAAGCGGTCACATACGGGATCCCCCGGTTTTTGAAAAGCTCCGTAAGCTGCTTTTCCTGCTCCGACCAGGGGGAGGAGGCGTCCTTTACCAGCACGGCGATGTCCGTTTCCGAAAGCACCTCCCGGGTTTTCCGGATCCTTTTTTCACCCAGCTCTCCGGTATCGTCCAGACCGGGCGTATCGATGATGAGCACGGGCCCCAGCGGCAGCAGCTCCATCGCCTTTCTGACCGGGTCGGTGGTGGTTCCCTTTGTGTCGGAGACGACAGAGAGCTCCTGCCCGGTCACGGCATTGACCAGACTTGATTTCCCGGCGTTTCTGACGCCGAAGAAGCCGATATGGATCCTCTCCGAGGAGGGTGTGTCATTCAGTCCCATTGGTTTACCGTCCTTTTGTCAAAACCGGAAATCCCTCCGGTTGGAATTCCGGATGTCTTCGATGTTCTGCCTCGCGATCTCCCTTGCCTTTTCATTCGGGATCCTGTCAAGCTCCCGCTCCACCATTTCATAGCCGCGCTTCTTTGTTTCGGGAGAGGCGTAATCCTCCAGATATTCGGAGAGGGTCATCAGCGCGTTCGGATGGCAGCAGTTAAGGATCTGCCCGCTCTTGCAGAGGCTCATGAACCGGTCCCCGGTGCGTCCCTCCCGGTAGCAGGCCGTACAGAAGGAGGGGATATGATCCCGCTCCATCAGCCAGTTTACGACCTCATCCAGGGTCCGCTGATCCGATACATCAAACTGCTCTGTGTCGTGAGGGCGCTCCTTCTCGGCATAGCCGCCCACGGATGTGCGGGAGCCGCCGCTGATCTGGGAGATGCCGAGGCGCAGAAGCTTTTCCCGTACCGACTGATTTTCCCTGGTGGAGATGATCATGCCCGTGTAGGGCACAGCCAGCCGGATGCAGGCCGTGATCTTCGCGAAGGTTTCGTCGTCGATCCCGTTGTCGAAGGCGTCCGGATCGATATCATCCGCCCGCTTGACCCGGGGAACGCTGATGGTGTGCGGTCCGACGCCGTGGACGGCCTCCAGATGCTCCGCATGCATGAGGAGCCCTGCGAATTCGTATTTATAGAGCTCCAGGCCGAAGAGGACCCCGAGCCCCACATCGTCGATGCCGCCCTCCATCGCCCGGTCCATGGCTTCGGTGTGATAGTCGTAGTCGTGCTTCGGGCCGGTGGGATGCAGCCTCAGGTAGCTTTCCTTATGATAGGTCTCCTGAAAGAGGATATAGGTTCCGATGCCGGCCTCCTTGAGCTTTCTGTAATTTTCCACCGTGGTAGCCGCGATGTTCACGTTGACCCGGCGGATGTCGCCGTTTTTATGGTGCACGCTGTAGATCGTTTTGATGCAGTCGAGGATGTATTCGATGGGATTGTTCACCGGATCCTCCCCGGACTCGATGGCAAGGCGCTTATGTCCCATATCCTGCAGCGCGATGACCTCGGCCTTTACCTCCTCCTGAGTGAGCTTCTTTCTGGGAATGTGCCCGTTCTTCAGGTGATACGGGCAGTAGAGGCAGCCGTTTACGCAGTAGTTGGAGAGATAGAGGGGAGCGAAGATCACGATGCGGTTTCCGTAGAAGGCCTGCTTGATCTCCTCGGCGATGGCATAGATCTGCTCCGTGACCTCCGGGATCCCGCAGGCAAGCAGGACGGAAGCCTCGCGGTGGGTCAGTCCGGCGCAGGTGCAGCCCTTTTCGGTCTTTTTCGGCCGGGCTTTCTCGAGGATCTGCCCGATGAGCTCCCGGTTGTTCTTATTCTCCTCCGCATAGGCGAGAGTGGCTTTTATCTCCTCATCATTGATGAAATCATCAGCCTTCGGGGACTTTGGATCATAGGTCGGCATTTTCTTGTTGTCCTTTCTGTATGTTCTTGACATCTCCGCGGTCGACGGTCAGATGACAGCCGACCGACTTCATTCTTTCCTCCAGACAGCTCCTGCACTGGGCGGATTCATCTCCGGTGCAGGCCTTATTGTCGTAAAGCTCGTATTTTTTCCGGACCGGTAAGGGGGAGAGGTTCGGCATGACTACATTGGCCCCGGCGAGGATCCCCTTTTCCCGGCCCCGGGGATGGATCGTGGCGAGGGCGGTGGTTGCGGGAAGCAGGATATTCGGGACGATCAGGCGGATCACGGAGAGCAGAAAGCAGGTGAGCTCAAGAGTGCCGGCAGTCTCCTTTGCAAACGGCGTATCCTTATGGGGGATAAAGGGTCCGATCCCGCACATATCCGGCCGGAATTCCTCGATGAATTTCAGATCCTTCGCAAGCTCCGCGGCGGTCTGATAGGGGGAGCCCACCATGAAGCCGCAGCCCGTCTGATAGCCGGTCTCCCGGAGATCCTTCAGGCATCGCATCCGGTTTTCGAAGGACATTTCCGGCGGATGAAGCCTTGCGTAATGAAGCGGATCCGCCGTCTCGTGCCTGAGCAGATACCTTGAGGCTCCGGATTGAAAGAGCCGTTCGTAGCTTTCCTTACTCCGCTCCCCCAGGGAGAGCGTAACGGCGCAGTCCGGATGCTTTGCAGCAAGCGAAGAGATGATATCGGAAAGGATCTCATCCGTAAAGAACGGATCCTCGCCTCCCTGCAGGACAAAGGTCCGGAAGCCCAGCTCGTATCCCTCGTCCGCGCAGGAGAGGATCTCTTCCTTCGTCAGCCGGTAGCGGATGCAGCGGGTATTGCTTCTCCGGATACCGCAGTAAAGGCAGTCGTTTTTGCAGATATTGCTGATCTCGATCAGCCCTCTTGTATAGATGCCCCTTCCGTAGATGCCGTCCCTGACTGTAACGGCGTGTTCTGCGAGCAGGGCGGCGCTTTCCGCGGTCCGGCCCTCGATCAGCCGGAGATATTCCTCCTCCGAAAGGGAACGGGCGGAGAGCAGCCTGTCTATGATATCCTGTTCTGTTTTCAGATCCTTTCGCTGCATTTTTTCACTCTGACGCTCATCTGCCGGACCGGGCCTATCCGCAGAGGCTTTTTAAGGTCTCATAGAAGCCGGGATAGGAGATGCGGACGCATTCCGCGTCCTTTATATCCGTATCGCCTTCGGCGGCAAGGGCGGCCACGGCAAAGCTCATGGCGATCCTGTGGTCCTTTGCGCTTTCGATGGGGGCACCGTGAAGCTTTGCGGGTCCCTTTATGATCATCCCGTCCTCCGTGGCGGTGATATCCGCTCCCATGGCCTTAAGCCCGTTTGTGACAAGGAGGATCCGGTCGGATTCCTTGACCTTTAATTCCGCGGCATCCTTTATCACGGTCTGCCCTTCGGCTCTGGATGCCAGCACGGCGATGAGGGGCAGCTCGTCGATGAGCCTTGGGATCAATGCTCCGCCGATCTCGGTCCCGTGAAGCAGGGAGGTACGGACACGGATGTCCGCCACAGGTTCTCCCGTGGCTGTCCGCCGGTTTTCAAGACTCAGGTCTGCTCCCATGGCCTCAAGCACCTCCAGAAGTCCGGCACGGGTGGGATTGATCCCCACATTTTTCACCAGAAGAGAGGAATCCGGGACGATGAGTCCGGCGCCCAGGAAATAGGCCGCGGAGGAAATGTCTCCGGGGATCTCGATCTCCCGGGCATAAAGCTTCCGTCCGGGACGGAGCGAGGCAGTAGTTCCTTCGGAGGAGATATCCGCCCCGAAGCCCTGGAGCATCAGCTCGGTATGGTTGCGGGAAAGAGTTGGTTCCGTAACGGAGGTTTCTCCCTCCGCATAGAGCCCCGCAAAAAGGATGCAGGATTTGACCTGGGCGGAGGCCACCGGAGAGGAATAGCGGATCCCGTGCAGTGCGGAGCCCTTAATGACAAGAGGCGCGCAGCCGTTTCCCTCCCGGGAGGAGATATCCGCTCCCATAAGCGTAAGCGGCTCCATGATCCGCTTCATCGGACGCCTGCGGATGGACTCGTCTCCGGTCAGTACCGTATCAAAGCCCTGCCCGGCAAGGAGGCCGGAGAGGATCCGGGTGGTCGTGCCGGAGTTTCCGCAGTCCAGGATGTCCGCGGGGGCCTTAAGGCCGTGCAGTCCGGCGCCGTGAACGGTAACCTCTGTCCCGTCCTGCAGGATCTCCACCCCCATGGCGCGAAAGCAGCTCATCGTGGAGATGCAGTCCGCGCCGGTCAGAAACCCGTGGATCCGGCTGGTGCCCTCGGCAATGCTTCCGAGCATGATGCTCCTGTGGGAGATGGATTTGTCTCCCGGGACGGTCAGCTCGCCTTTCATGGATGAAACGGGATTGATGATCATGGATCCTCCTTTTTTTCTATGATGGAATTCCTGTAATCGCGGCTTTCTTCAAAGGCCTTATGCAGAGCTTCCCCGTTTCCCCCGGCAATGAGCTCCCGCATCTGCTGCAGATCTTCGATATAGCGGTCGGTCAGCTCCAGGATGTTGTCCCGGTTGCTCAGAAAGATCTGCTCCCACATCGTAGGGTCGCTGGAGGCGATCCTTGTGGTATCCTTAAAGCCCCCTGCGGCGGTATAGCGCATATACTCCTCGGGAGAATCCGCGTCCCTTACAAGCTTTACGAGCATGAAGGCCGCCAGATGCGGCACATGGCTGATCGCCGCCACGATATAGTCGTGCTGCTTCGGCGAGGTGAGGATGGGTCTGCAGCCCAGCTGCCGGATAAAGTCCGCCATCCGTTCGGCAGCCTCCTTCGGGGAGGAGGGAGAGGGGGTCAGATAATAATAGCAGCCCTTTATCAGCTCCGAGGAGGCGTTGCGGTAGCCCACCTTTTCCCTGCCCGCCATGGGATGCCCTCCGATGAAGCAGGCCTCCGGAAGGTACTCCGAAACGGCGTCATGGATCTCGGATTTGACCGAGCCGACGTCGCTTAGGATCGTTTTCTCCGTCAGATAAGGCTTAAGAGGTGCCAGAAACGAAATGTTCGTATGCACCGGCGCGCAGAGAAAGATATAATCGCAGTCCCTGAAATCCTCCGTGATTTCATGGACTCCCTTATCGATCACCCCGTCTGCGGCGGCTGCCTCAAGCGGTTCTCCGGAGCGGTTCAGCGCCACGAGGAAAGCGTCCGGAAAAACCTCACGGATCGCGATGGCAAGGGACCCTCCGATCAGTCCCAGTCCGATGATACCGACCTTCATCCGTTCCATACCTCCTATATTTACGAAGCGATATCCGCAGTATCTGCTTCGGTTCTCATAAACGTTAACGTTTTCACGTGCCTCATCCGCGGCGGCAGAGACCGGCGCAATGCGGAGTGCGCGATGCGGAGTGCGCGATGCACGGTACACAATGCGGAGTGCGCGATGCACGGTGCACAATGCGGAGTGCGCGATGCACGGCGCCCCGGATGCCGCGTACCTGCATCATTTTAACGCGGGAAGGGGAGATAGTAAAGCGCTTTGGGCAGAGGGCCGGGAGAGTGCCGATATCTTTTTGGGCAAATTTACCCGAAAAGATTGTAAAAATGAAAAATTTTTAGTAAAATAAACCCGTTGTACAATAATATTTTTTTTGGAGGGCACATGAAGGTATATACGACAGACAAGATCCGAAACGTGGCGCTCTTGGGACACGGCGGATCCGGAAAGACAAGCCTCGTGGAGGCTATGGCGAACATTGCCGGCATGACGAGCAGGATGGGCAGGGTCGATGACGGAAACACCATCAGCGACTATGACAAGGAGGAGCAGAAGAGGAAATTCTCCATCAGCACCTCCGTGATCCCGATCGAGTGGGAGGACTGCAAGATCAATATCCTTGATACGCCCGGCTATTTTGATTTTGTGGGCGAGGTGGAGGAGGCGCTTTCCGCAGCGGCTTCCGCGATCATCGTGGTAAACGGAAAGTCAGGCGTGGAGCCCGGTACCAAGAGGGCATGGGAGCTCTGCGAGAAATACAGCATCCCCCGGGCGATCTATGTTTCCAACATGGACATCGACAACGCATCCTTTAAGAATGTACTGGAGTCCCTGACGGAGCTTTACGGCAAAAAGATCGCGCCGTTCCATTTCCCGATCCGTGAGAATGAGAAGTTTGTCGGATATGTGAACGTGGTTTCCGAGAAGGGCTATAAATGGAACGATAAGGGCGAGGCAGTGGAGTGCGATGTCCCGGATTATTCCATGGAAAACCTGACGCTTTACCGCGATTCCCTGATGGAAGCGGTGGCGGAGACCTCGGATGAGTTTATGGACCGCTATTTCGGAGGGGATACCTTCTCCGACGCGGAGATCCGCGCGGCGCTGCACACTTCGGTCTGCGACGGCACCATCGTTCCGATCTCCATGGGCTCCAGCATCGCCGGACACGGCGTCTATACGCTGTTGGATGACATCGTGAAATATCTTCCTTCGCCGGAGGGCAGGAAGTTCGCGGGGATCAATACCAAGACCAGTGAGGTCTTTGAAGCCAACTATGATTTCAGCAAGCCGAAGAGCGCTTTTGTCTTCAAGACGATCATCGATCCGTATATCGGTAAGTATTCCCTGATCAAGGTGGCTTCCGGCACCATCAAGACCGGCGACGTGCTTTACAATGACGCGCGCGACGCGGAGGTGAAGGTTTCCAAGCTCTATACGCTCTGCGGCGGCAAGGCCAGCGAGATCGGCGAGCTGCACGCGGGAGACATCGGGGCGCTCAGCAAGCTGGATGTGACGCGGACGGGAGATACCCTCTCCACCAAGGCGACCACGATCCACTACCCGATGCTGAAGATCCCCACTCCTTATACCAGGATGCGTTACCGTCCGGTGAATAAGAACGATATCGACAAGATCTCCCAGGCTCTGGCAAAGATGACGGCGGAGGATCTGACCCTGAAAAACATCAACGACAGCCAGAACCGCCAGACCCTTCTGGTGGGCATGGGCGACCAGCATCTGGAGATCGTCCGCAGCAAGCTTTTGAGCGATTATAAAGTAGAGATCACCCTTTCCGAGCCGAAGGTGGCTTACCGTGAGACCATCATCGGCACCAGCGATGTGGAGGGCAAATACAAGAAGCAGAGCGGCGGCCACGGCCAGTACGGTCATGTAAAGATGAAATTCACGCCTCTCGGCAATATGGATAAGGCGTTTGAATTTGCGGAGGAGGTCGTGGGAGGCGCTGTGCCGAAGAACTTCTTCCCCGCTGTGGAAAAGGGCCTGGCGGATTCCGTCCTGCAGGGACCTCTTGCCGCCTACCCCGTGGTGGGTGTGAAGGCCACTCTTTACGACGGCTCCTACCATCCGGTGGATTCCTCGGAGCAGTCCTTCAAGATGGCTACGAGGATGGCGTTTAAGGACGGCTTTATGAAGGCCACGCCGGTCCTGCTTGAGCCGATCATGTCCTTAAAGGTCACCGTTCCGGATCAGTACACCGGAGATGTGATGGGCGATCTGAACAAGCGCCGCGCACGGGTCATGGGCATGAACCCCATCGGAAACGGAAAGCAGACGGTGGAGGCGGAGATCCCGGAGGCAAGCCTGAACGGATACAACACGGATCTGCGTTCGATGACGGGCGGTACGGGGGATTACGAATACGAATTCAACCGCTACGAGCAGGCACCGTTTGACGTACAGCAGAAGGAGATCGAAGCCCGGAAGGATAAACTGGTCGATATCAGCGATGAAGATTAAGCTTCCTTCAAAAGTACAGAGCATAATGGAATATGCAGCCGTGATCATAAGCGGCTGCATATTTGTGTTCCTTGCGGCGAGCTGGACAAGCCCGGTATTTCCGTTTGCCTACGGCTACGACAGCTCCTGGTATTCCCTGATGGGCAGGGCGATCACGGAGGGGCATGTGCCCTACCGGGATTATTTCGATCTGAAGGGTCCGGTGTTCTTCTTCATCGAGGCCATCGGGCAGTTTTTCCTGAAAGGACGGCCGGGCATCGTCCTGATCGAATGCATCGCGAATGCCGCATCCGCGATCTTTATCTGGAAGACCGCAAGGCTTTACCTGAAGCGGCGGTACTGTGCGGCGATCCTTGCCGTGTACTACTTCATCTATTTCTTCCTGCTCTGGGGCGGAAATACCTGCGAAGAGTACATGACGGCCTTTAATTTCGCCTGCATCTATCTGGCCCTGGATTATCTGAAGAAGATCTCGGAGACGGATACCTTTACGGGCTACGAGACGGCAGCCTTCGTGTTCGGCTTTTCCTTCGGGGTCATCGCCCTCTCCAAGGTGACGGTGGCGGCTCCGATGCTGGCTGCGGCCCTTACGGTCATGATCGGGCTGATCCGGAAAAAGCAGGCAAAGCTCCTGCTTCCGATCATCGGCCTGTTCCTTGCGGGAGCGGCCTTTATCGTGGTGCCGGTCTGCGCTTATTTTGCGCTGAACCATGCCTTCGACCGCTTTATCTACTGCGCCTTCACCTTTGCCTTCATGCGCTCCACGGATTATTACGAGACCTTCTCGCTGGAATGGGAAAAGAACCTGACGATCTGCTATGTGGTTTTCATTTTCTCGGCGTTCATCTGGAAGAATGTGAATAAAAAGCTCCGTTATTTCAGGGAGTTTCTGATCATTGTTTCCGCCTTTACCTTCCTTGCGCTGCATCTCGGCACTCCCTATACCTATTATTTCATTACCGAGCTGACGGTCTTTGTGCCCTTCCTGATGGTCTTTTTCAGGCTGGCGGATGACGCGGCGGAGGGGAGAGCGCCGGAATGCGAAGAGGAGGAGGAAAGCAGGGCTTCCGCAGGGACGGAGAGTGCGTCCGTAAAAGCCGGAGCAGAGGCTCCGGGGGAGGCAGTGGCGGAGGCGGCAGCGGCATCCGGGGAGCAAGCGGTAACGGAGGCGGCTGCGGCATCCGGGGAGAGGGCAGTAACGGAGACGGCTGCGGCATCCGGGGAGGAGGCAGTAGCGGAGACGGCTGCGGCATTCGGGGAAAGGGCCCCCTCTGCGGCGGCTGTCCGGAAGAGACTGAAAAGGCTGCTTCTGGCGGAGGCCGGCGTGCTGATCGTGCTGGGCTTTTACTGGAAGCCCGTGATCGACAAGATGGCGGAGAACGTGCGCCTGCACAGATATCCGAGCCGCGACTACTATGACGCGAGCCTTGAGGTGAGGGCGATGATCCCGCCCGAGGATCAGTACAGGGTATACAATCTGGAGTCCGGCATGATCTATTACGAGATGATCCAGGAGCTTCCGACGAATCAATATCCCGTGAATCTCCCGTATTTCCTGCATCTGGATCCGTCCATCAAGGCGGACGTGATGGATTATCTCACACACCGCCGACCGACCTGGATCATATCCGAGGATATGGAGTCCTTTGACGACGACGATGTGAAGGCCTATGTCTTTTCCCATTATGTGCTGGTGGCGGATACGGAAGCCGAGGAGCTGTACAGGAGCGTGGAATAAGGGCCGCGGGCAGGCTTGTGTTTATTGACATTTTCCGCGGCAGGCTCTATGATGGAAAGGCTTTGAATTTCAACAGCAGGATCATAACATACCGGAGGGTGTAAGCATGTCGAAAGAATACAATCATCAGGAAGTGGAGCAGAAGTGGACGAAACACTGGGCGGAGCATCCCGTCAATGTGGACGACGGGAAAAAGGAGAAATACTACTGCCTGGATATGTTTCCGTATCCGTCCGGCAACGGGCTTCACGTGGGCCACTGGAGAGGCTATGTGATCTCCGACGTCTGGAGCCGCTACAAGCTGATGAACGGATATTATCTGATCCATCCGATGGGATGGGACGCGTTCGGTCTGCCGGCGGAGAACTACGCCATCAAAATGGGGATCCACCCCCGTGTTTCCACCGAAGAAAACGTGAAT
>CACZNS010000238.1 GCA_902782575.1 uncultured Lachnospiraceae bacterium | reverse complement strand
ATGGCAAAATCATCTTACCGCGCGCACGGACCGTAACGAAGTGGAGACCGTCGAAGCTTTCAGATGCGTGCTATCGGAATAAGCAGGCAAGCAATTGGTCCAGGTATTTAAGAACCGTTATACTAGCATTATAGTTAACGAATTTGGCAATTACCGCATCGTGAACTGCAAACGCCTTGCGGATGTCGTTTGTGCTTCAGGAAAGAGCAATTACTTATTCGTATACTATAACATGACGGATTTGTAAAATCCATAGGGTTTCGCGCGACCGGTCCTTTTGTGCCGGAATGTCACGGATCATCAAAATCCTGATACGATCGGATGATCTGTGTTATACTGGTCATATGCAGAAAAAAGCCCAGATCATAAAAAGCATACGCCCGGGGAGCGCGGCTTCCTTTACAAAGCTTTGCGCGGGGGACGAGCTCATAAGCATAAACGGAGAGGAGATCCGGGATATTTTTGATTATCAGTATCTGACTACGGATACGGAGATCGAGATCGTTGTAAGAACGCCGAAGGGCAGGGAGAGAGCCGTCCGGCTCGAAAAGGAAGAGGACGAGGATCCCGGACTTGTGTTTGAGGAAGGGCTCATGGACGAATACCGGTCCTGCCATAATAAATGTGTGTTCTGCTTCATCGATCAGATGCCGAAGGGAATGCGGGAAACCCTTTATTTCAAGGACGATGATTCCAGACTTTCCTTCCTGCAGGGAAATTACGTGACCCTCACCAATATGTCCGACGAGGATATCGACCGTGTGATCCGCTACAGGCTCGATCCGATCAATATCTCTTTCCAGACCACAAATCCCGAGCTCCGCTGCAGGATGATGGGAAACCGGTTTGCCGGACAAGCACTCGAAAAAGCGGATCGTCTGCATAAGGCCGGCATTCGTATGAACGGACAGATCGTACTGTGCAAGGGTCTGAACGACGGGCAGGAGCTAACACGCTCGATCCGGGACCTTACAAAATATATCCCGGAGCTTATGAGCGTCTCGGTGGTGCCGGTGGGGCTCACAAAATACCGCGAAGGACTATATCCGTTGGAGCCCTTTACACCGGAGGATGCGAAGGAAGTGATCCGTACCGTGGAGGAATGGCAGAAAAAGCTCTGCAGGAAATACGGGACTCATTTTATTCACGCATCGGATGAGTGGTATGTAAATGCCGGACTCCCGCTTCCCGGGGAAGAATCCTATGACGGGTATCTGCAGCTGGAAAACGGAGTGGGAATGCTCCGGCTGCTGCTGCAGGAATTTGAAGAGGAACTGAAAGGTTTACATAAATCAAAAAAGAAGGGTGAGTTTTCCTTCGTTACGGGAGTCCTGGTCTATCCTACGATCACGGACATGGCAGGCCGGATGAAGGAGTATTTCCCGAATGTGACCGTTCACGGCTATCCGGTCCGGAATGATTTTTTCGGGGAGAGGATCA
The DNA here is from genome assembly GCA_902782575.1 of uncultured Lachnospiraceae bacterium. Taxonomy (GTDB): domain Bacteria; phylum Bacillota; class Clostridia; order Lachnospirales; family Lachnospiraceae; genus NK4A144. Next base: position 3,787 of record CACZNS010000238.1, on the reverse strand, counting down.
CGGTCACGGGACTCCTGACCGGGCAGGATATCGTGAAGCAGCTGAAGGGAAAGGAGCTGGGAACGGTACTTTATCTTCCGGAAAACCTGCTCCGCTCGGGAGAAGAGATCCTGCTGGATGATATGACTGTTTCGGAGCTTTCGCAGGCTTTACAAGTGAAAGTCGATATTGTAAAATCAGACGGAACTGCGTTTGTGCAGATGTGGAACAGGATCTGACAATCGCCAGATTCGTTAACGAAGCATAAAAGAAACGGATAAGATGCGATCATGAGTAAACCGGTTGCAGCGATCGTCGGCAGGCCGAATGTGGGAAAGTCCTCTCTTTTCAACATGCTGGCAGGAGAGAGGATCGCGATCGTAAAAGACGAGCCTGGCATCACCCGCGACAGGATCTACGCGGATGTGGACTGGGAGGGAAGAAAATTCACCATTATCGATACCGGCGGCATAGAGCCGGACAGTAAGGACGTGATCCTTTCACAGATGCGGGAGCAGGCGGAGATCGCCATCGAGACCGCGGATGTGATCATTTTTATGACGGATGTACAGATGGGAATGTCGGATGCGGATTCCAAGGTGGCGGATATCCTGCGCCGCTCCCAAAAGCCGGTGGTGCTTGCCGTCAATAAGGTGGACAGCTTTCAGAAATTTGAAGCGGATATCTATGAGTTCTATAATCTGGGGCTCGGCGATCCCTTCCCGATCTCTGCCACACAGAGACAGGGAGTGGGAGATCTGCTCTCTGAGGTTGTAAAGCTCCTGCCCGAGAAGGGTGAGGGCGAGGAAGAGGACGACAGACCCCGGATCGCCATCGTCGGCAGGCCGAATGTGGGCAAATCCTCCATCATCAACAGGTATCTGGGGAAAGACAGACTGATCGTTTCGGACATCGCCGGTACGACCCGGGATGCGATCGATACCGTCGTAAAGCATGACGGAAAAGAATATGTCTTTGTGGATACGGCGGGGCTTCGAAGGAAGAGCAGGATCAAGGAAGAGCTGGAAGCGTATATGATCGTGAGGACCGTTACCGCAGTGGAAAAGGCGGATGTGGTGGTGGTGGTGATCGATGCGACGGAGGGCGTGGCCGAGCAGGACGCAAAGATCGCCGGGATCGCCCATGAGCGCGGCAAGGGCGTGATCATTGCCGTCAACAAGTGGGACGCTGTGGAAAAGGATGATAAAACGATCTATAAAACCTCCAGGGATGTGCAGCAGACCCTTTCCTTCATGCCCTATGCGGAGATCCTCTTTATCTCGGCAAAGACGGGGCAGCGGATGGATAAGCTGTTTACCTCCATCGATACCGTGATCGAAAATCAGTCCCTCAGGATCCAGACAGGCGTCCTGAACGAAATCCTTTCGGAAGCGGTGGCGATGCAGCAGCCTCCGTCGGATAAGGGCAGAAGGCTCAGACTGTTTTACATGACCCAGGTGGATATCAAGCCGCCGACCTTTGTTCTCTTTGTAAACAGCGCAAAGCTGATGCACTATTCCTATACGCGCTACATAGAAAACAAGATCAGGGAGGCCTTCGGCTTTTCCGGTACACCTGTCAGATTTATCATAAAAGAGAGAAAAGAGTCATAGGGGGAGAAATGTTTCGATTATATTGTATCCTGATCGGCTATGCATTCGGTCTGTTCCAGACCAGCTATATCCTGGGGAAGCTCCACGGTATCGATATCCGGGAGCACGGCTCCGGAAACGCCGGGACCACCAATATGATGCGGACCATGGGGACAAAAGCCGGACTCATTACCTTTGCGGGAGATGTATTTAAGACAATGGCCGCAGTCTGGCTCTGCTATTTCCTGTTTCGGAATTCCTATCCCGACATGATCCCGGTGATCAAGATCTATGCGGGCGCCGGAGCGATCCTCGGTCACAACTTCCCGTTTTATCTGAATTTCAAGGGCGGAAAGGGGATCGCCTGCACCGCGGGGCTTGTGCTGTCCTACGATCCCGTCATATCGATCCTCGGGATCATCACCTTTTTTTCGATCTTCTTTATCACACATTACGTCTCGCTGGGCTCCATCATCGTCTATGTGGGACTGGTCCTGGAATTCATCATCATGGGTGCCGCAGGTCTCGGGTGCTTTCGGGACGTTCCGAAGCCGGCAGTGGCAGAGGCCTGTATCATCATGGCTCTGCTTGCCGCGATGGCCTTTTATAAGCACCGGGAGAACATAAAGCGCCTGCTTGCCGGTACGGAGAAGAAGACTTATCTGAAAAATAAACATCCGGAAATCGAATAGTTTGACAATCCCTATAGAAACCTTTACAATATTTTTGTTGCTTTTGCATAATGTAGGGTGATTTCAGACAAAGACGTCTAAGGATCGCGCAGATCCGCTGCAGTGAACAGACTGCAGATGCAGACTGCAGATGCAGGGACGTCTTTGTTTCATTTATTTCCCGCAATTTCGCTTTTTCTGTCAGCCCGCAGGAGATGCTGACGGGCGGGAGCTTCTGGGGTCACCTGAAAAAGGAGAGGTGTGTCAGACGTTTCAAAAAAGGAGGTAGGAAGAATGAAAAAGTTAATCGCGGCCCTGCTAACAGGTGTCATGACGCTGAGTCTTGCAGCGTGCGGCTCAACCGCACCGGCGGCTTCCGGGGCGGATACGGCCGGAGCGGCTGCAGACAGCGGCGCTTCGTCGGGAGATACGATCCGGATCGGCGTATTTGAGCCTTCCACGGGAGACTCCGCATCCGGCGGAAAGAAAGAGATCCTCGGAATGCAGTACGCGAATTCAGAGACGCCGACCGTGGAGGTGGGCGGTAAAACATATAATGTGGAGCTGGTTTATGCGGACAACGGTTCTTCGGCGGACAAGGCTCCGTCTGCGGCTTCCGAGCTGGTGGGAAAGGATGTTTCCCTGGTCCTCGGCTCTTACGGCTCCGGTGTGTCCATGGCGGGAGGCCCCAAGTTTGAAGAAGCGGGACTGGCTGCCATCGGCGTAACCTGCACCAATCCCAATGTAACCGCAGGAAACGATTATTACTTCAGGATCTGCTTCCTGGATAATTTCCAGGCGGATGTCCTTGCGAACTTCGCTATGGAGAAATTCTCCGCAAAGAAGGCATACTGCCTCGGCGAAAACGGAAACGAATACGATCAGGGCCTGGTGGCCTTCTTTACCAAGGTCTTTGAAGATGCCGGAGGACAGGTCATTTCCGATTCCTTCCCGACAAACAATTCCGACTTCACCTCCTATCTGAACAAGGCGAAGAGTGAAGGAGCGGATGTTATCTTCACACCGGTTTCCATTGCTTACGCAAAGCAGATCATGGAGCAGGCGGCTTCCCTGGATATCGACATTCCGTTCCTCGGCTCCGATACACTGGATGACAACATGGTCCTTGAGGCCACCAAGGATACGAAGCTGCAGCTCTATGTGTCCACCTTCTATCAGGAGGGAGGCTCCGATACCTTTGACAAGGGGATCAAGGATTATATCAACGGCAACTCCGACGCTATGACCGCAAACGGCGGAAACGATACGATCTCTGCCGTTACGGCGATGGGCTATGATGCTTATTATGTGGCGCTTGAGGCGATCAAGGCAGCCGGCTCCCCGGATAAGGGCGCGATCAAGCAGGCCATCCCCGGGGTGACCTGGGACGGTGTATCCGGCTCCATCGCGTTTGACGCTGCAGGCGATGCCGTTCGTGATACCGCTTACATTAAGACTGCGGATACCGCTTCGGGAACATGGGCCTTTGAAAAGGTTCAGACCGGTTCCGGAAACTGATAAAGGAATTAGATTTATGGAATATGT
>CACZNS010000237.1 GCA_902782575.1 uncultured Lachnospiraceae bacterium | reverse complement strand
TTACGGGGACATCTCGGATGAGGATCTCATGATCAGGGATAAGAAAGAAAAAAAGGAATGAGTCCGCGGTAAAGGGGGCTATATAGAGGGAGGATGAACATGAAAAGAGGAATGAAGGTATTGACGGCGCTGGTCACCTCGGCAGCGATCGTCATTCAGACGATCCCGGTCTGGGCCGGCGGTACAGGCGGCGTAAGGACCGGCGTGAAGGGAAACTGGGTCCCGACCGCTGTGAATAACGTGCTGATGTACGCCCTGCCGGACGGTACCTTTTTGAAGGACGGATATACAGCAGACGGCTATTATGTGAATAAGGACGGCTTCTGGGCAACTGCGGTGCTGATCCTCGGAGCGTGGATCCCCAGCCGGAATACCTGGCTTACGGCGGATCAGGCGGGAGAGTTTGAGACCATCGGCGTCATCATGAAAAACGCCCAGAAAAAGCTGACCTCCGATCTGCACGGATATCGAGTTATCTCGCTTTACAGCAATCATATCACTCTGTCATCCGTGAAGACCTCCAATACCGAGCGTACCAAGACCACAAGGCTTGCGATGTATAAAAACCCGGATTACAACGGATATACGATCCAGGTCTGCACAGAGCTTTCCGGAGATGAGCATGAGCTGACCGATGATCACGGCGAGTGGAGCTCGATGGCGCTCTATGATTATCATGTGCTGAGGATCCTTACGAACTGTGTGAGCCGGTCCGGAGATGTGCTCGCGAGGGCGATCTACTCAAGCTGGGAGGATACGAATGCCTGGAATCTGAAGGTGAATGAATGGGTACAGGTAGGAGATACCTTTGTGAGATACGTGCCGTCGCAGGGAGCGGGGCTTTACGAGATCAGGGCCGCGTTTTAGGAAATCAGATAAAGTCCTGAAGGGATCTGCCTTCCTCAAAGCCACGGCATTTATCGAGGATCCGGTGGATCCTTTTGCTGGCGGCGTTCAGGCTGATCCCGTACATATCCGCAATGTCGGATACCGAAAGCTCCATAAAATAGCGGAGAGAGATCATATCCTTCTCTTCCTCCGTAAGCAGGGAGAGCAGCCGGCTTACCTCGCGGTTTACCGGATCCTTCAGGATCTCGTATTCATCCTCGGCAGGGATCTCCGGCATTTCATCCACAGGAACGGAACGGCCTGACGGATGAGCCCGGTAATGATCAATCAGAAGATTTTTGGCGATCCTGCACAGCCAGGTGCGCACGGATGAAAATTCGGCATTAAAGGAATCAAAATGGGACAGTGCATTCAGAAAGGTCTGGCTGGTCAGATCTTCAGACAGTTCTTTATGCAGAGTATGTGCATAAAGAAAGTTATATACATAGCTAAAGTTTTCATTATATACTGTCTCAAAAGAAAGCGGATCAGTTTTCATGAATCTCCCTCGAAGCCAGACAATAACAACCGTTTCATGAAAAATGGTTATACAACTTCATTATTCTAACAGGACAGTAATTCCTGTTGTGTCACACAAAAATCACAGACCCTTCTCCGGCGCAGGGCTTTCCGGCCGCTTACGGACCGGACGGGGAAGGCGGGACGATTAAGCGTTTTAGGGATATAAAACGGAATGGTCTATGACGATATTGATCCTGGAAAAGGAAAATGAAGAGCTGAGACCGGCGGTTTCGGAGGCGGCCGCCGGAGAAACACTTTATTGCTTTACGGATGAGGAAGCGCTTTTGTCCTTTGCGGAGACCCATCTGTTTCAGGTGGTGTTTCTGGCGGCAGAGTCCGGGGGAGACAGGATCCTTCAGCTGGCGAAGAGTCTGAGGGAAATGATCCCGGGGGTCAATTTGATCCTTTCAGCGGAGTCGGATCAATATCTGCATGAAGCACTCCGCCTGCATGCAAGCGGATATATCACGGGAGCCGTAACCTGTGAAAAAGTACGGGAGGAGCTTGAAAACCTGCTCTATCCCGTGCCCTCAGGGAAGCCGGTTTTGAGATTCGAGAAAGGGCCGGAGGGGACAGAGATCTATGCAAACGGGGAACCCGTGCTTTTCCGATACAGAAAGAGCGGGGAGCTGCTTTCGATCCTGATCAGGCAGAAGGGGAGGATGTGCAGCACCGGATGGCTGGTGGAATATCTCTGGGAAGAAAAGACCGGGAGGAATCCCCGCTCTTATCTGCAGAATATCCGGGCGGATCTGATCCGCTCCCTTTCACGGTACGGACTGGAGCATATCGTGATCTCCAAAAGGGGACATATGTGCATTAATATGCAGGCATTTGAATTGGAAGGCGAGTTTTATAACGGACAGAAAAAAACTTAAATTTTGTGAGGCGATTCTTTTTCTGAGGTTCGTATATATTTGTGAAAGGGATTTCAGACGGAAGCGGAACATGGTCTTGTTTCAGGATAAGGTGAAAAGACGGTGAGCGGAGAAATGAATCAGAATATCAATCAAATAGAGGAATTGCTTCGGAAAACAGATTTTTCAAAGGAGACGGATCTGAAGCCCCGCCTTTGGAAAAAGATAGAGCCTGTGCATCATACTTCCCTGGAAAAGCTGATGGAGGAGGAGGGGATCATAATGATGTCCTCTCATGAGAAGAAGAGAAAGCAGGCGAAGGTCCGGTCGGCCGTAAAGGAGAACAGGCAGCCGGAGCCTCCCGAGCGTCATAATCCATATAAGAGAAAGCTGCCGCCAAGCATGTAGAGATCCATTGCAGGGTACAGCGCGGAATGTACTGTTAATGAAACGATCCGTTGCGAAAAAGGGAAAAAGGATCAGATATTACACGGTCTGGGGAACCATGACCGTGCTTTTGTCTGCCTCGGCGCCGGAAGCCGAGATCCTGGCGGCGGATCGTCTGGCGGACTTTTCCGCGCTGGTGCAGGAGCTTGATGTACAGGCCGAGCCGGATGAAAAGCAAAACGGGATCGGAAAGCAGCAGGAGGCGGGCACCCAGACCTCTGAGCCTCCGAAAGAAGGACCAAGGGGAAACGGGCCGGCAGCAACCGCAAAGGGATCGGCTGTCTACTCGGATGAATATATGATCACGGCAGGGGCCGGGAAATATGTGGAAAGGTCAGGGGCTGCCGCGGATACGGGCACAAAAAAAACGGCAGCGGTAAGCTCCGCTTCCGGAAAAAAAGGATCGGATGAAAAGAACCGGCTGTCCGACTTTGCCAAAGCGGCAAGGACCGCGGAGGAGCAGTCAGGCTTCTCCGGGATCGATCCCGAGAGTGAACCGGTGGAGGCCGGGGCGGCTCCGGAGGGAGAAAGTCCTGTTTCGGATCTGACGGGAGAATCCGATGCGGAAGAAGCACCGGATGCGGATACCCGGATGGCGGAGGTGGCAAGGCTTTCCGGAGGAGGAGCCGCAGAAGCGGATGAGCGGATGGCGGAGGTGGCAAGGCTTTCCGGAGAAGAGGCCGATGAGGAGGAAGCCCGGATGGCGGAGCTTTCGGAGCTTTCCGGAGGAGGTGCCACGGAAGCGGATGAACGGATGGCGGAGGTGGCAAGACTCTCCGGTGCGGATCTTTCGGAGGGGGATCTGCGGATGACGGAGCTTGCGAAGCAGTCCGAGGAATATGAAAAGGAAATGGAAGAAAAATACGGACCGAAGATAGAGGACAATATCGTCAGCGATCCGAATGATTACCGGGACGGGGACAGGGTGGTGGCGACCTCAAACACCAAAACCGATTCCGTGATCACAAACCGGGTGAGAGAGCGGAAGGATCCGGAAATACAGCAGAGATCCGCCTGGAAAAAGGGAAGCAGCGAGGCGGAGCAGGAAGCGGAGAATATCGTAGAGGAGTTTTTCGGAAAGAAGCTTTCGGAGCCGGAGGACGGGGAAGAGAAGGGGGCCGGCGGATCCGAGCCGGCGCTTAATATGGAAGGTTTCTTTACCGGCCTGAAGGAGAGCGTGAAGGAGTTTGAGGCGTCGGGTGCGAAAAAGCTGAGTCTCGGGACCTTCAAGCTTACGGCCTACGATGCATGCCTTATCTGCTGCGGGAAGACGGACGGCATTACCGCTACGGGAACCCATGCGACGGTCGGAAGGACCATTGCCGTGGATCCGGACATTATCCCCTACGGCTCCAGGGTCATGATCGGAGATCATGTCTATGTGGCGGAGGACTGCGGAGGACTGATCAAGGGGAAAAAGATCGATATCTACATGAATACGCATCAGGAGGCGCTTCAGTTCGGCGTGAAGCAGGCAGAGGTGTTTCTTGTGCGGGAGGGGGATCCGTGATCCTCATCCGTGACCCGCAAAACGCGGACAGACAGAGACACTAGGTGTTTATCCGAATTTTATGAAAGGAAATATCAGTTTATGAAGGAAAACGGGTATAAAGCCGGAAACAGAAAGATGAAAAGAAGGGCTGTGCTGCTCGCCGCCATTTTACTCATAGCCGTGCTTGCGGCTGTTCTGATCAAAATAATGGGGAAGGGCAGTGTCTGGGAGTTAAAGAACGATGAAGAGGAGGCTGCGGAGTCTGCGGAAGAAACGGGGAGCGTATCCGAGCCTTCCATTACCTCCGCACCGGAGGAGGGACTGGTCAGGCTGGCCTATGATGAGGCTCCGGGAAATATGGATATCGCGATAAATACCAGTAATTATTATCTGGCTCTGAATGTGTTTGACAGACTTGTGGAGATCAGGCAGAAGGAGGACGGAAGCAGCGAGATCGTACCTTCTCTGGCAAAGGAGTGGACGGTGTCGAAGGACGGGCGGACCTATTCCTTTACGTTGAGGGACGATGTGGTCTTTTCCGATGGGACAAAGCTTACGGCGGATGATGTAAGATGTTCCTTTACAAGGCTTCTTACGGTCCCGGAAAGCGAGCAGACGGCTTTCGCGGATATGATACAGGGTGCGGATGAGGTGCTTGCTGGAGAAGCGAAGGAGCTCTCCGGTATAACGGTCACGGATGATACTCATATTTCCATCACATTGAAGGAGCCCTTTCCGGCATATATCAGCATGCTGGGATCTCCGGCCTGCAGCATCCTGAGCCGGAAAAAAACGGAAGAGGCAGGGAGCAGCTACGGTCAGGATAAGGATTATATCATCGGAAGCGGACCCTACGTTTTAACGGAGATGGACGATAAGGTCTGCACTCTGGAATATAACCCCCTCTACTGGGGAGAGGAGCCTTCCGTCAAAAAGGCGGAGATGTATGTGATGGCTCCGGCGATCATGGACAGGGAATTCCGCGGCGGAGGTCTGGATCTGCTGGATATGGATTTCATCAATTTCGATACCGCCTCATATTATCTTGACAATGAGGATTTCAGAGAACGACGCACCGAAAAGCAAAACGTGGAGATCTTCAGCATCATTCTCAATAATGCCATGAGTCCCCTTGACGATCCGCGGGTAAGAAAAGCCGTGCAGCTTGCCATAGACCGGAAGAGGATCATTGATGAGGTATGCGGCGGATATGCGGAGCTGACGGACGGGATATTTCCGAAGGGGCTGATCGGATATTCCGAAGAGAATCAGGGATGGCTTCAATACGATCCGGAAGAGGCAAAAAGGCTTGTAGAGGCAGCAGGGGTAAAGGACGGAGAGAGCGTGGAGCTTATCCTGGGGTCGAAGGCCAGCGCGGATTTTCAGAAGCTGATCGAGATCGTGCAGGAGAATCTGAGGGAAGCAGGTCTGAATGCCGTAACGGTGATCTATGACAGCGAGAGCCGCAATTACCTGAGGCGAAACGGGAAGGCCATGTCGTATCTGTTTCAGTGGATAGCGGACTATAACGATCCTGATAATTTCATCTATACGATCTTCGGGACGGAGGAGGCCGCAAAGAGATATTCCAGTAATTACAGCAACAGACAGGTCATTGACCGGATCAATGCGGCGCGGCATATCGAGGACGAGGAAAAGAGGATTGCCGAATACAGGGCGATCGAGAAGAAAATGGTGCAGGAGGAAGCGGTATGGGTTCCGCTTTACAGCTACCGGCATGTCTTCATCCGGGGAGAGAGACTCGCGGGCTATACGCCTTACTGGGCGGGCTGGAGCGATGTGGTATTGAAGGACATGGAGCTGAAATAAGGAAGAAGGATCCGGCATAAATGCTGCGGTACGCAGGGGGATAAAATATGGCAGATATTAAGAAAACAGACAAAATATCGAACGATATGATAACTGGTGAAGGCTGGCTGAAGGACGAGCACCGGAAGCGGGTGAGCCTCAGGGTAAAGATCTTCATGCTCTGCGTATCTCTCGTCACGGTGGCGGTAGTGATCTTTGCCGTGCTCGGAGTCCTTCAGTTTGTATGGTTCGCGCGGCTGATCTCCGATTCCGCAAACGAACAGGACAATGTGATAGCGGAGAATACGACAGAGACCATGCGGGATATCATGACAAACAACTTCCAGAAGTATGTGAATTCGGATGCCGGGCTTCTGGACAGGGAATTCTGGACCATGAAGCACGATATGGAGCTGCTTGCGGAAAACGTGCAGGATATCCTGGAGCATCCCGAACGCTACGGAGAGGCTCCCGTTTCCAGCCCATCCAGAGCGAATGCCGGAAAGGTGGTAGCGCAGCTCCTCTTTTCAAGAACCGCGGACAAGACAGACGAGGAAATGCTTGCGAAGGCAGGCAGGATAGCCAACCTTGAAGATAATATGAGAAGGATTGTGGAAACCAGCGAAGTCATGAGTGACTGCCTCATATCTCTTCCGGAAGGAGCCACCGTATATGTGGACAGCCACTCGGATCAGAAGGTCGACAGCGAGGGCAAGGCGATTCCCTTCGACGCAGAGAGAAGACCATATTATGTCGGGGCATTTCTCAATGAGAAGACCTATTTCGCGCCGGTCAATTATGATTATTATAATGATTCGCTGGAGCTGATGATAGGCGTTCCGGTTTACGTGAACGGCGAGTTTGCCGCTCTTTGCGGCGGCTCCAGAAATCTTTCCGATATGGAAACCATGATCGAAGGAATGGATCTGGAAAACGAAAGTTTCATCACACTGGTGAATGAGACCGGAAGTATCGTATATTCCCAGAGAGACGGGGGAGAGCTTGCCATAGACGATGACAACAGGGGAACCCTCTTAAACAGCTCCAACCTGGAGCTGGTGGACTTTATCGAGGCAGCCCTGGAAGGCAGCAGAGATCTGAGCCGCATCACAATAGACGAAGAGCCGATGTATCTGGCATGTGCTCCGCTGGAAACCGTGGGATGGACGCTGATCCTCGGGATCCCCGAAGCTGCCATCGAGGAGCCTGCAGAGCTTATGGTGGCGCAGATGGATGAGATCTCGAGAGAGTCGATCCGCAAGACACGTACCATGGCAAGACAGGCGCAGATCGCGATCCTGCTCATTGCCGTGGCGCTGATCTCGCTGGCGGTCGTATCCTCCATCCGCCACTCCGGCAGGCTGGTGAAGCCTATCCTGGAGCTAAGGCAGGCCGGTGTCAAATTTATCGAGCGTGAAGGGATGGAGCTGGAGAAGGCTCCGGACTACTTCGGCCGGCTGGAGCTTTATACCGGGGATGAGATCGAGGATCTGTGGGTTACGATGCAGGACCTTGAGATCAATATCGTAACCTCTGTCCGGTCCTTAAGAAGGATCACCGCGGAGAAGGAGAGGATAGACACGGAGCTTTCGGTCGCAACGAATATACAGTCCGATATGCTGCCCAAGATCTTTCCGGCTTTCCCGGAGAGGGATGAGTTTGATCTGTACTCCTCGATGAATCCCGCCAAGGAGGTGGGAGGAGATTTCTATGATTTCTTCCTCATCGATGATGATCATCTTGCCCTTGTTATGGCGGATGTATCCGGTAAGGGAGTGCCTGCCGCGCTTTTCATGGTCATCGCCAAGACGATCATAAAGAATATGGCGCTTTCCGGCAGGTTCAGCGGCCCGGGAGAGATCCTTCGCGACGTAAACAACAAGCTCTGTGAAGGAAACGACGAGAATATGTTCGTGACCGTATGGCTGGGGATCGTCACGATCTCCACAGGACATCTGGTATCCGCAAGCGGCGGCCATGAGTATCCGGCGATCTGCCGGAAGGGCGGCGGATTTGAACTGGTCAGGGATACCCACGGACCGGGGCTGGGAACCTTTGAGGATGTGGATTTTGAAGAGTGGGAAACCGACTTTTCAAGCGGAGATATGCTTTTCCTTTATACGGACGGAATACCGGAGGCCACAAATGCCGAGGAAGAGCTTTTCGGAGAGGAGCGTATGATAGAGGCTCTTAATAAGGGCCGGGAGGCGGAAAGCCTGAAGGGAATGCTGAATATCATCAGAAAGCAGGTGGATGCCTTTGTGGGGGATGCCCCGCAGTTTGACGATCTTACGATGACCATGTTCCTTTATAAGGGGAAGGAAGGCTGAGAACAGACGGAGGGCTCAGCCTTCCGTCTGTTTTAAGGCACTGTGGCAGGAGCTGACCAGGCTTTTGTAATTGCATTGGACACATTTCATCCCAAGGCTTCTGGCGGCGTTGATATTTTCCGCCCGGTCATCCAGAAAGAGGATGTTCCGGGGGACGGTCAGGATATGCTCCTTGGCCCGGAGGAAGATCTCCGGGAAGGGCTTGAGACAGCCTTCATCGCAGGAGAAGATCCCGACCTGGAATTTGATATCCTGGGCTTCCCGGTAAAAGATGTTTTTGGAGATCACATCGCTGTTTGCGAGGATGCCGATGGGCATACCGACAGAGTTCAGATTTTTTAAATACCGCCCGATCTCATATGGCATCTTGCCCTTGCAGGCGGTGTAGATCCGAAGGAGCTTTTCCGGAGAGGTGTCCGTCTCCAGCAGATCTTTGAATTCCTCCATTTGCTTCATGGGTTCCAGCCACCGGGCTTCAAAGCTTTGATAATAGTCCAGACTGGTAAACATATTCTTCGCCTTCAGGTACGGGAGACGGGTGCCGGAAAGGCGCAGAAAGGAGTCCAGATCGAAGGTTTCCACCAAAACATTTCCAACATCAAACAATACAAACTCGATCATGAATGACTCTCCCGGAAGCGTAACCGTAAAAGAAAATGAATTCTTATCCCCGGATAGAATATCACATTCTGCGGCATCCGTAAAATATTCCGTCATTCTCAAGCGGTTTTTATGATACGGCCGGCTTTATTGACCCCAAAATAGTCATATAGTATGATGTTGGGGTCAAAATATCTTTTGACCCCAACATCATTTTTATAAAAAACATATACAGTAATTGCACTTTTCCGAGTCACAAACGCCGGCAGCAGGGTATTTGCGGCCGGTGATACGGCAATTACTGAAATCGTTAACCATAAGGCGGAAAAAACGGCGGGATTTGTGGTACTGGGGCTCATCCTTGTGGCTTTTCCGGTTCAGGTGGCCGGAGCCGTCCCGTATATCCTGGGATAACGGTTCTTAAATACCTGGACCAATTGCTTGCCTGCTTATCCCGATAGCACGCATCTGAAAGCCTCGACGGTCTCCACTTCGT
>CACZNS010000236.1 GCA_902782575.1 uncultured Lachnospiraceae bacterium | reverse complement strand
TGGAGGGTACCCTTCTGCACCAGCACCGTGGCCACGGGGCCGCGGCCCTTATCCAGCTGTGCCTCGATGACCATACCGCGGGCCTTGCGCTTCCGGTCCGCCTTCAGCTCCATCACATCCGCCGTAAGCAGGATCATCTCCAGCAGATCGTCCACACCTGTCCCGGCCTTTGCGGAAACAGGGACAAAGACGGTGCTTCCGCCCCAGTCCTCGGAGATCAGCTCATATTCCGAAAGCTCCTGCTTCACGCGGTCCGGATTTGCGCTGGGCTTATCGATCTTATTGATGGCCACGATGATCTCCACTCCCGCCGCCTTGGCATGGTTGATGGCCTCCACGGTCTGGGGCATGACGCCGTCATCCGCCGCCACCACAAGGATCACGATATCCGTGGCATTGGCGCCGCGCATACGCATGGCCGTAAAGGCTTCATGACCCGGCGTATCGAGGAAGGTGATCTTCCTGTCCTTGATGCTCACCGTATAAGCGCCGATGGCCTGAGTGATGCCTCCTGCCTCGCGCTCGGTCACATGAGATTTCCGGATGGTATCGAGCAGAGAGGTTTTACCATGGTCGACATGTCCCATAACGCAGACCACGGGAGGCCTCTTCTCCATCCTGTTCTCGTCTTCCTCATCCTCCTTTAAGAGCTCGGCGATCACATCCACCGTCTGCTCATGCTCACAGATGATATCGTAATCGATGGCGATGTTCTCCGCTTCCTCATAGCTGAGCTCGGAGTTGACCGTCACCACCTGTCCCGAAAGGAAGAGCTTCTTGATGATCACGGAGGGCTGCATGCGCATATGATCCGCAAGCTCCTTGATGGTAAGGGTATCCGGGATCGTAATGACCTTGATCTCCTCTTCCGGAGCCTTTTCCACCGGAGCAGGCTTGTTGAACTTATGCGGATTTGACCGCTTCCTCTCCTTCTCGTCCTCTCCCGCTAGGAACTGATTTCCCTTTCTTCTCTTTTCATCCTGTCTGCGACGTCCGTCGTTCCGGTTTTTCCCGCCGTCCTTGCCCGGAGCCGGCTGGCCAAAACCGCCGCCCCTTCCCTGAGCTCCGGCTTTAAAACCCTGCCTCTGGCCGCCGAAAGAACGGTTTGTATCACCTCCGCCAGCGCCAGGAGCACGATGCATACCCTGAGCATTGCCGCGCCCCTGCGAATATGCTCCCGAACCCTGGTTAGAATTCCTGTTTCCGTATGAGCCCTGCTGCGTCCTGCCATTGTATCCACCGGTCCTTCCCTGTGTATATCCTCCGCTTCTTGCGGGTGCATCGCTGCGGCCCGCCGGCCTGCTGTTTGCTTCCGGCGCGCGGCGCTGCTCACCCTGAGGCGGCGCTGTATTTCCCGCCGGGCGGGAAACCGGTGCGCTCTGGGGCGCCGCGGGTGCCTTGACCTGCTCTGCCGGTGCCGGCTTTACTGCCGCTTCTGCCGGCTTCTCCTGCGGAGCCGGATTCTTCTTCACCGGCTGCTGGTTCGGACGGATGATATTTGCTTCCGGGGCGGGAGACGGCTTAACGGAAGGCTTGATCAGGCCTCCTCCGTTTCTCCTGGCCGCGGGGTCCGATATCCTGCCGTGATTGATCTGTCCGACCTGCCTGGATCCTCCCCGGTTTCCGGTATTTGTGGAAAAGATGATATTGGGACGCTTTTTCTTCGGTCTGTCCCCCGCAGGTCTCTCCCCTGTGGCTCCCTGAGCCTGTACGGGCCTTGCGGGCTTCGGAGCAGCGCCCTTATCCCCTCCCTCAGGCTTTGCCTTTACGGCCTGGGAGGGCTTCGCTTCCGCGGCTTTCTCCCCTGCGGGCCTTAACTCCGCCGTTTTCGGCTTTTCCGCCTGGGGCTTCGGAGCGGGAGATTTTTCTGGCGAATCCGCAGGAGCGGCATTCCTGCCGGCTCCCGAGAAATGCTTCCGGATCAGCTCCGCCTCCGTATCTTCAATGGAGGAGCTGTGCGTCTTCCCCGTGATCCCCTGTGTCTCCAGGAAGGAGAGCACCTGCTTGTTGTCCACCTCCACTCCCTTTGACGACAGTTCCTTTGTTACTTCATATATCTTCGTTTTCGCCATGTACGTCCATCTCCTCCAACTTCTTTGCTACTGCGTTCGCCAAGCCCTCATCCGTGACCGCGATCACCGACCGCAGATCCTTTCCGATCGCATGCGCGAGACTCTCCTTTGTACCATTTATGTAAACCGGTATCCCGTAATAATTGCTTTTATTGACGAATTTCTTTCTTGTGTTTTCGGAAGCATCCCCGCTCACGATCACAAGATACGCCTTCACCGACTGGATCGCTTTTTCGACTGACGTTTCACCGCTTACGACCTTCCCAGCCTTTGCGGCAAGAGAGATCATAAACTCCGCTTTATTCAGCCGGTTCGTCATTTTTTCCGGTCTCCTCGGGCTCCTCTTCCGCAGGAGCCTCATCCTCCGTCATGGGAGCTTCCGTATCCCCGTTTCCGTCTTCCTCCGAATATCCCTCCTCCGGAGGGTACTCGCTCTCATTCGGATACTCTACGTATTCTCCCTCTTCGTACTCGTCTTCGTATTCGTCAGTCAGATAATCCTCGATCCTGAAGCCCGGCGCATCCTTGGCCTGGGTCTCGGACTTGATATCGATCTTGTAGCCGGTGAGCTTTGCCGCGAGGCGGGCGTTCTGGCCCTCCTTGCCGATG
>CACZNS010000235.1 GCA_902782575.1 uncultured Lachnospiraceae bacterium | reverse complement strand
GCTGCGCCGGAAGGGGTGAAAGCGGTCGAAGAGGCTCATCCGGATGTACAGATCTTCTGTGCATGCATCGACAGGGGTCTGAACGAGAATGCCTATATCGTGCCCGGGCTCGGAGACGCGGGCGACCGGATCTTCGGGACGAAATAAGGAACGGATCGAAAGGGTGCGGGCGGTCAGACAGCATCCGGGGGTGTGTGCCTGTCTCTGTACAGCAGAGCGGTGAGAACAAGACCGGAAAGAAATCCGCCGATATGGGCCGCATTATCGATGCCGGCTGTCGTGAATCCGGAAAAAATACTGTAAAGCACCATAAAGACCACATTGGCGGGACGCAGATTTCTGAAGCGTCCCTTTCGTTTTATCACGATCATCGCAAGTCCCGCGATGGTACCGAAGACAGCCCCGCTGGCGCCGGCGCTCACCGGGTAGCTTCCGGAGAGAAGGGATGAGAGAAACGAGACCAGACTTGCGAAAAGGCCGCTTACGAGATAGAGAACGACAAAGCGGAGCGAGCCGGAGGGCAGAGTTTCCCTGAATTCCTGCTCCACAAGCCCTCCCAGAAAGAAAAGCCCCAGCATATTCGAGAAGAGATGCTTCAGGTCAAAATGCAGGAACATAGCGGTAAGAAACCTCCAGACTTCACCCTGAAGCACGGCGGGGGCATAATTTGCCCCGATCTTTACCATGACCCCGATATCATCCAAAGCCCCTGCCTTCATGCTCAGGAAAAAGGCAAGCATGTTGAGGATGACGAGTGTCGTTGCAGCGGGCGCGGCCTTTGCCATGAGAAGCAGATCTCCCCCGGTGTCATCGGGCCGGCCGGGCATTTTTCCCGGTCCGCCGGGATCGTATTCATTTGTCCGTCCGTCTCCTGGTTCCATAAGCATTCCCGAATATCACGATATAAATGATGCCGGGGTCGGAAGGTCTTTTCCCCCCAACGCCGGAGTGATCATCACCGGGCCCTGCCTGCCGTCATCTTCCGCGTGAAAATGTATCGACATCCGGTGACCGGAGTAATATAGTAAACAAATAAAGTAATTGCGTTTTCGGCTCACGATACGGCAATTACCAAATCCGTTAACTGTAGATCATATATGATGTCGGGATTGCGGGAGCTGCTTTAGCAGCGGAGCAATTCGCGGCATCAGTTGGGGTCAAAATACCTTTTGACCCCAATATCATTATATAATATCATTCTTTCTTTTCGCAAATCCATGTGGAGAATGCTGCCCTGAGGTGACCGGTTTCCCGCAGGCCGCCGCTATCGGCAGGCTGATGTCTCCCGGAGCTGGTGCAGCGTATTATAATTAACTGCACCAAATGCCTGACTGCTCACCTGAGAGCGCATTGGTATGGCTTTTGCGGAGGAAATCGGAAATTGTCCGCAAAGATCCCGCGTTCCGCGGGACTCCCCCTGCCTTTGGCAGGAGCCGGCAGCTAATCATAATACGCTCCACCAGGAGCTGAATCGTAACGGGAGGATCCATGCAGCGGGTCAGAACAGGCAAAATAAAAACAGGATCAGACAAAGCTTTGAATAACCGTCTGCAGATGATGCTCTTCTTCCTTCGCGGAAGCAAGAGATATTTTGCGCTGAGCATCCTTTTTATCTGCACGGTCTCCTTCCTCGATCTGATCAATCCAAAGATCATAAGCTATACGGTGGATTCGGTGATCGGAGCGGAGAAGGCCAGGGCAGAGGGTACGGCAGCGGAACTGATCCGGAAATTCTTCCTGTGGATCGGACTCGGCAGCGGGAGTGAGGAGAGGCTCGGCGTCATTGCCCTGATAGTCACGGCAGTTGCTCTGCTTGCCGCGTTTTTCAGATATCTGTTTCAGCTGACCAATTCCATGGGGGCGGAGAAATTTGTAAAACGGGTCAGAGATGAGCTTTTTTCACATATCATCCGGCTGCCCTATGCCTGGCATAATGAAAACCGCACCGGAGATATCATTCAGCGGTGTACCTCGGATGTGGAGACCGTAAAGGTCTTCCTTTCCGAGCAGCTCACATCGCTCTTCAGGATCGTGATCCTGATGGCCTTTGCGTTTTATTTCATGTTTGGGATCCACACGGGCCTGACCCTGATCGCCGGAGGCTTTATCCCGGTGATCGCTCTGTATTCCATGTATTTTCACGATAAGATCGGCAGCGCCTTCCTGAAGGCGGACGAGGAGGAAGGAAAGCTCTCTGCCATCGTACAGGAGAATCTGACCGGCGTGCGGGTGGTGAGGGCCTTCGGGAGGGAGAGCTATGAGCGGGAACGGTTTGAGAGAAAGAACCATTATTATACCCTGATGTGGATCAGGCTGATGCGGTTCGGGGCGGCCTTCTGGACGGTAAATGATCTGATGGCGGCACTCAGGATCATGGTGGTCACCGTCTCCGGTGCCGTATTCTGCGCGAAAGGGGATCTGAGTGCAGGAAATTATCTGGCCTTTGTGGCATATAACATGATGCTGGACTGGCCGGTGAGAATGCTTGGACGGGTGATCTCGGACATGAGCAAGACCGGGATCGCCATCGACCGTATCCTTTATATCATGCGTTCTTCCGGGGAAACGGAGCCGGAGGATGCCGTGACGGTTCCGATGGACCGGGAGATCCGTTTTGAGCACGTTTCCTTTTCCTATGAAGGGGACGGAGCGGAGGTCCTTCATGATGTGAGCTTTACGGTACCCGCAGGCTCCACCGTCGGGATCCTGGGAGGTACGGGAAGCGGTAAATCCACATTGATGTATCTGCTGGACAAGCTCTATCCGGTCCCGCCGGAGAACGGGAGGATCACCATCGGAGGGACGGATCTTTCAGGGATCCGGACAAAGTATTTAAGAAGCAATATCGGTATGGTCCTGCAGGAGCCGTATCTCTTTTCCCGTACCCTTTCGGAAAATATCGGGATCACCCAGAAGCATCTCAATATGGGAGAGGTGAGGCGGGCTGCGAGGATCGCAAGCCTGGAGGAGTCCGTGAACCGGTTTTCGCGGGGCTACGATACTTATGTGGGAGAGCGCGGGGTTACGCTTTCGGGCGGACAGAAGCAGCGGGCTGCCATTGCGCAGATGCTGGTAAGGAAGCCGCCTGTCATGATCTTTGACGATTCGCTTTCGGCCGTGGATGCGGAGACAGACGCCGCGATCCGGAAGGCGCTTTCGGAAAATACAGGCTCGTCTACGGTATTCCTGATCGCCCACAGGATCCAGACCCTGATGCGCGCGGATCAGATCATTGTGATGGACCGCGGAAGGATCGTGCAGCAGGGGACTCACGAGGAGCTTGCGGGGCGGGACGGTGTATATAGGGTGATCTATGAGCTGCAGAGCGGTGAGGATCCCGAGGGGGCTGATCCGGCCATAACGGAGAGAGATCCGGCCGGACGGGTAGAGCTGCCGGATCCGGAGGTGGCAACATGACAGATGAAAGACGGAAAACAGGAGAGCAAAGCCGTCTTCCCTTCTTCGGGATCGGCCGTATCCTGCCTGTGATAAAGCCATACGGCTTCACCATTTGCGTCATGATGCTTCTGGGCCTGCTGACCAGCCTGGCGGATTCCGTTTTTCCGCTCTTTAACCGCTATGCCATCGATCATTTCATAGCGGAGAAGACGCTTGCCGGACTGGGTAGCTTCCTCGGACTCTATGTGCTGGTATTGCTGGTTCAGGTTGTATCAAATCTGATCAGCATGATCCTTTCGGGAAGGGTTGAGGTCTCGATCAACCGGGATCTGAGAAATGCGGCCTTTGACCATCTGCAGACCCTTTCATTTTCTTATTTTAATCAGAATAACGTGGGCTATATCCATGCAAGGGTCATGAGCGATACCGGAAAGATCGGGATGCTGGCGTCCTGGAGGCTTATGGACGCGGTCTGGAACGGCTCGTATATCCTCTGTATCCTGATCGTCATGTTTTCCGTGAACGCCCGCCTGGCTTTTCTGATCCTGCTGCTGGTGCCGGCTGCCGCTTTGATCAGCTTTTATTTTCAGCGGAGGCTCGTGGCTGTAAACCGGGAGGTCAGGGAGAGCAATTCGCGGATCGTGGGAAATTTCAACGAGGGCATCACCGGGGCAAGGAGCATCAAGACCCTTGTGATCGAGGATAAGATCGGGTCGGATTTCAGGGAGGAAACCGGTCTTTACAGGAGAATGGCGGTGAAGGCTACGCATTTTTCGGCCCTCTTTACCTCCACGGTGACCCTGACCTCTTCGGCGGCGCTGGCGCTCGTGCTCTGGCAGGGCGGAAGGCTTACATCGGAGGGGCTTATGATGATCGGAACCCTGTCTGTTTTTATGTCCTACGCCCTGGGCATGATGGAGCCGATCCAGAATCTGATCCGGACGATCTCGGCCGTGATCGAGGTGCAGGTCAATATCGAGCGCCTGACAAAGCTCCTGTCCACGGAATCCGATGTGGCGGATACCCCGGAGGTGATCTCGAAATACGGGGATATGTTTCATCCGAAGAGGGAAAACTGGGAGCCTCTTTACGGGGATGTGGAGTTTCGGGATGTGTCTTTTCAGTATCCAGACGGAGACGAGCTTGTGCTGGAGCATTTCAGCCTGAAGGTACCGAAGGGGACAAATGTGGCGATCGTCGGAGAGACCGGAGCCGGGAAGTCCACTCTGGTAAATCTTGTCTGCCGCTTTTTTGAGCCGACGGAAGGGAAGCTTCTGATCGACGGAAGGGATGCCGGGGAGCGATCCCAGCTGTGGCTGCACAGCAATATCGGCTATGTCCTGCAGACACCTCATCTTTTTTCGGGGACTGTGAGGGAGAACATTCGCTACGGAAATCCGGATGTATCCGATGAGGAGATCCTGGAAGCCCTGAAGCTCGTGGCAGCGGAGGAGACCGTACAGAAGATGGGCGGACTGGATGCCCAGGTGGGGGAGGGAGGAGGAATGCTCTCTACAGGGGAGAAGCAGCTGCTGTCCTTCGCCCGTGCGATCCTTGCGGATCCGAAGATCCTCGTTCTGGATGAGGCAACATCCTCCATCGATACCGTTACCGAAAAGAAGATCCAGAACGCGATCCGGACCGTGATCCGCGGCAGGACCTCGTTTATCATTGCCCACCGCCTCTCAACGATCACACAGGCGGATGTGATCCTTGTTGTCCGGGACGGAAAGATCCTCGAGAGAGGCACCCATGAGGAGCTCCTGAAGCTTAAGGGCTATTATTACGACCTGTATTCCAGTCAGGCATTTCCGGAGTAGCTATGAACCTTACGGATTTTATCTTAAACAGCATATTGCTGGGCGCGGGCCTGGCGATGGATGCTTTTTCGGTTTCCCTCACCAACGGCCTGAACCAGCCGGACATGCCCCGGGGCAGAATGGCGGGGATCGCGGGCATCTACGCCTTCTTTCAGTTTCTGATGCCGATGATCGGATGGGGCTGTGTCCATACGATCGTAGGAGCGTTTCAGGCACTTGAAAAAGCAGTCCCATGGATTGCCTTTATCCTGCTGGGCCTGATCGGAGGAAAGATGCTGGTCGAGGGGATTCGGGAGAGCAGGGGGAAGGACGGTTTTCTGCAGAGGACAGAGGGGGAGAACGGACCGGAGGATACGGTGGTCCCTTCCGGGGCTTTCCTGAGTGCGGGAATGCTTCTCGCACAGGGTATCGCCACCTCCATCGACGCGCTCTCCGTGGGCTTTACGATCGCAGACTACGGGTTCTGTTCCGCCCTTTTCTGCGCTCTCATCATAGCGGCCGTCACATTTCTGATCTGCATCGCCGGACTTCGGGTCGGCAGATTCTTCGGATTGAGGCTTTCCGGCCATGCTTCCGTACTGGGAGGTCTGATCCTGATCTTTATCGGAGTGAGGATATTGTTACGGCATTGAAGGAGGGGCAAATCTTAAAAAAACATAAAATTCATTGACAGAGAGTAATGCCGAGGGTATGATGCACATAGTTTATTAGCACTCAAATAACGCGAGTGCTAATAAAAGGATCGCAAACCTCACGGCCTCGGGCCGGTCTGTAAGCGGGATGAGGCATATACGGCGGTAAGGCAGCCGGAGGCCGGATCCCCGGAAAGGGAGCACTATGGCAGTATTACCTATCTATAATATGATATCCGTACCGGATTCCAACATCTTTTTCAAAACGGACTATTACCGGAGCATGACCGGCAGACAGCCCTCCGCGGACGACAAGGTCACACTGATCGTCGCAAAAAAGGAGCTGAGCCGGGATGAGATGACAGGCGAGGATTTTTATCCCGTAGGCATCACGGGAACCATCAAGGAAGTAAATGCGGACGGATATATCGTGATCCGTCTGAAGAACCGGGTGAATGTGGATGAAGTGACGATCTATCACGACAAGAGCATAGACCTGTCCGTTACGAAACGGGCCGATACGGAGGATCTGGACGAAGAGGATGCCGCGGCCCGTCTGAAGGCGCTGAAGAGCGAGATCATCCGTTTCTCGGAGGAGCATCAGTGGGGAGCGATGATCAGGACATACGCATCGCGCTGGTCCACCATCGGAGAGATCGCCGCGGCCATGTCTCCCTGGGTCATGAATTCCAATGAAGAGCGGTATGCCCTGCTGGCGGAGGATTCCCTGCAGAAGCGGTTTGACATGATGGAAAAGCTGATCTATGAGAATCTGGAGATCGCAAAGGTGCAGAACCGCGCCCAGAACGCGCAGGAAGAGGAGTATCAGAAGATCTACCGGGAATCCGCCATCAAAAAGCAGATGGAGCATCTGCAGAAGGAGCTGGATGAAATGCATCCGGAAAATGTGTCGGATATCCGGAAGTTTGAGATCAGGCTGGAGGAGTCCGGCATGAACGAAACGGCCAGGAAGGAGGGGCAGAAGATCTTAAACCGCCTGAAGGCCGAGGGGCAGAATTCAGCCGAGTCCGGGATGCTTCTCGATTATATGGACTTCCTGACCTCGCTTCCCTGGAAAAGGGAGCCTGCCCGCAGGATCGATCTGAAAGAGGCGGAAAAGGTCCTGGAGGAGGATCATTTCGGACTGGAAAAGGTGAAGCGGCGGATCATTGAGCAGATCGCGGTGATGAATCTGAAGCAGCAGCAGTCCGGCTCCATCATCCTTTTTGTCGGCGCTCCCGGTACGGGGAAAACCAGTATCGGCCAGAGCATCGCCAAAGCCCTCGGAAGGGAATATGTCCGCGTAAGCCTGGGAGGTGTGCGGGATGAGGCGGATATCAGGGGGCACAGACGCACCTATATCGGCTCCATGGCGGGGCGGATCATGGACGGGATCCACAAAAGCGGCGTATCAAACCCCGTTATGGTACTGGACGAGGTGGATAAGCTCTCCCAGTCCTATAACGGCGATCCGGCCAGTGCCTTGCTGGAGGTACTGGATCCGGAGCAGAATTCAAATTTTACGGATCATTATCTGAACGTGCCCTATGACCTCTCCGATGTGCTCTTTATCTGCACGGCCAATACCACTGAGACCATCCCTGAGCCGCTCCTGAACAGAATGGAAGTGATCCGCTTCCAGGGCTATACATTCCTTGAAAAGGAGCAGATCGCGAAGAGGCATCTGATCCCCAGGGCGATCCGGGCGGTCGGATTAAGAGAAGAGGAGCTTGTGATCGAGGATGAGGCGGTCCGAAAGGTCATCTCCGATTATACGAGGGAAGCGGGCGTGCGGGGCTTGAAGAAACGGATGGACAGCATCTGCAGGAGCGCGGCGGTGAAGTTTGTGCAAAACGGCCGGAAAACCACGGAAGAGCCTGCGGCGGAGGAAGAGCAGGCTCCCGGAGCTTCGGAGCGTATCACGGTCGGCGCCGGAGATCTGAAGGATTTCCTCGATATGAGCCCGGTACATCAGAAAAATGTGCCGGATTCGGCAAAGCCGGGCATCGTGACGGGACTTGCATGGACCAGTGCCGGAGGTGATATCCTCTATATTGAAACAATGTTTACCAGAGGAGATGGAAAGCTTATCGTGACAGGACAGCTGGGAGATGTGATGAAGGAGTCGGCGCAGATCGCGGTGAGTCTTGTGAAATCCCTCTTCCCGGAGAAGGCGGGGATCTTTAAGGAAAATGATCTTCATATCCATGTGCCGGACGGGGCAACTCCGAAGGACGGGCCCTCCGCAGGCATCACCCTTACCACGGCGATCGCTTCGCTGGTGAGCGGTACGGCGGTCAGCCCTGCGACAGCCATGACCGGAGAGATATCCCTGCAGGGCAGCGTAAATCCTATCGGGGGTCTGCCGGAGAAGCTCATGGCAGCGGTGCGCTCCGGTGTGAAGACGGTCTTTATCCCGGAGGATAATCAGGATGATCTGCGGGATGTGGCAAAAGAGGTAAAGGAGCAACTGACCGTCATCCCGGTAAGAGAGGCGGGAGAGGTCTTAAGAAAGCTGGGGATCGTGACCGAGCGGCCCACACTGGTGGCGGTGTAGGATTAACGGAACTGCCTTTCCGGAATGCGGATCCCGCAGGAGAAGGGCAGAGATACGGGAGGTGGATGATGCAATACAGGATCAATCCGAAAAACGGAGAAAAGCTGTCGGTGCTCGGGCTCGGATGCATGAGGTTTACGAAAAAGGGCGGGGCGATCGATCAGGAAAAAGCCGAGAGGGAAATGAACTACGCCATCGAGCAGGGCGTGAATTATTTTGATACGGCTTATCTGTATACGGGCAGCGAGGAATGTCTGGGAAAGTTCATGACAAAATACCGGTGCAGGGAAAAGATAAAGATCGCCACGAAGCTTCCCCAGTATCTGGTCAGGAAAACGGAGGATATCGACAGATACTTTAATGAGGAGCTGTCGAGGCTTCAGACGGATTATGTGGATTATTATCTGATGCATATGCTGACCGACGTGCGAAGCTGGGAGAGACTCTGCACACTGGGGATCCGGGAGTGGATCAGGGAGAAGAAGGAAAGCGGAGTGATCCGCAATATCGGCTTTTCATTTCACGGGGGCACGCAGGCGTTCAAGGAGATCGCGGATGCCTATAACTGGGATTTCTGTCAGATCCAGTTTAACTACATGGACGAACATGCGCAGGCGGGGATCGAGGGTCTGGAGCATGCGCATGAGAAGGGCCTTCCGGTCATCATCATGGAGCCTCTCCGGGGCGGCAGGCTGGTGAACCTCCTGCCGGAGGAGGCGAAGAAGGCCATCGCGGAGCGGGGCGGCGGAATGAGCCCTGCAGAGCTTGGCCTGCGCTGGCTCTGGGACCAGGAAGCGGTCACGGTGATCCTCTCCGGCATGAACTCCCCTGAGATGGTCGCGGAGAACTGCCGGG
>CACZNS010000234.1 GCA_902782575.1 uncultured Lachnospiraceae bacterium | reverse complement strand
TCGCCATCGCCAGATCCATGGGAAACGATCCGGCTCTGATCCTTGCGGACGAGCCCACCGGAGCACTGGATACCAAAACGGGAAGGCTGGTGATGGATATCTTTCACCGGCTGAACGAGGAGCAGGGCAAGACCATCGTCCTGATCACCCATTCTCCGGAGCTTGCCGAGGAGACCCAGCGGATCCTCACGCTTTCGGACGGACTCATCATAGGAGAAAGAGAGGGCAGGGGACATGCTCTTCATTGAAAATCTGATTCTTGCGATGAGCGGGATCCGGGCGAACCGGGTCCGCTCCCTCCTGACCATGCTCGGGATCATCATCGGTATCTCATCCGTGATCACGATCATGACCATCGGAAATCTCCTGACGGAGGTCGTCGGAAACGAATTTATGGATCTCGGCTCCGCCGTAACCATCGGGGTCCAGAAGAGGACGGCAGACTCAGACGACGAAGGGGACGATCTGGAAGCCTTCTACCGGAATACGGAGATTACGCTGAACGATGACGACATGCTCACGCCGGAGATGGTCGAGGATGTGTATGAACAGTTTTCGTACAGTCTGACAGACTACCACCTGACCAATGATGCGGGGGAGGCCGTGATCAAAAGGAGGTCAAAGGAAACGAAGGTATCCGTCAAGGGAGTGAACAATGCCGCGTATGAAAGCAAGACGCTTAAGCTGCTTGCCGGAAGGCTCTTTACGGATATAGACCAGAAGCAGGCAAGGAAGGTGGCCATCATCTCCGATAAAGCGGTGAGGACCGCCTTGGGAGTAGATAACGAGGAGGCCCCGGGGCGTCAGATTACCCTGGTAAAGGACGGGGAGTTTGAGTATCTGACCGTGGTGGGCGTATATCATTTCGACGAATCCTCCGCCTATATCTTCGGCAAGACGGACAGCACGGATCTCTACGTACCTGTCAGCACCTCCTTTCGGATGCAGCATAAGAAGGAGCTCTATACCAGTGTGGATTTCCGGTTCAACAAAAACACGGACTACAGGCAGCTGATGGATTCGATCAATGAATACGTGAATAAACGATATTACCGAAGGAATGAGATGTTTGAAGCGAAATCCTTCAGCGACGCCTCCTTTCAGGAGAGGCTTCAGACTATCTTCAGCATCATTTCCATGGTGATCGCCCTGATCGCCGGGATCTCGCTGCTCGTTGGCGGGATCGGGGTCATGAATATCATGCTGGTCTCCATCCAGGAGAGGACCCGGGAGATCGGGACCAGAAAGGCTCTCGGCGCCACCAACAACCTGATCCTCATGCAGTTTATCGCGGAGGCCATCATGCTCTGCATCATCGGAGGGTTCATCGGCTGTACGCTGGGGATCCTCATGGGAAATCTCGCGACCCTCGCCTATAATCTCTATTTCTCCGCACAGGCAGCGGATAAGGGGACGGTCTTTACTGCGGTCGGCTATTCGATCCCCGTAGACGGAGTGGTGATCGCCCTGGTCTTTTCAAGCATGGTGGGGATCTTCTTCGGATATTATCCGGCGAAAAAGGCCGCGCAGATGAATCCTATCGACGCTCTGAGGTATGAATAACCGGGACAGAAAGGAAGCTGGCAGAGTGAAGGATAAGCAGAACGAAAAAGAACGCATCCAGAAGCCGCGCATCAGCATAAAGACCAAATTTGCCGTGCAGATCGCAGTCACCGTCGGCATCATTTCCGTGATCACCTTCGCCGCGGCATCACACCTTCATAAGATCCTTACCATCCAGACCTCCCTGCAGAGAAATACGCTGAGGACCAACAGCCTGGTAAACCGGGCTACCCTGGAGGCCCTGAAGGAGATCTTTGAGGAAGGGCGGGAGATCTATGAAAGCATCCCGGAGGAGGAGCGGAAGGATCCGAGGGATCCTTCGTATCAGACCCGGTTCGAGATCATGAAGAACAGTGAGTATCAAAGGATCTTCGACGGCTTCTGTTCCTATTCGGAGTTTGAGCGGATCAAATGGATCGACCTGAGGATCCGGGACAATGCCAATCAAAGATATGTCTATCTGATGGATACGGATTCCAAGGAAGACGGCCGCTACGGGCCGGGGTTCTGGGAAAGCAGCGAAAAGAGCCCTGTGGCCACCTTTATTACGGAGGAGGTCACAAACAATTTCGTCGAGAAGCTTCCGGAATTCCTGCGGCCGACGGCCTATACCCTGGAGAATATCCTGGAGATCGAGATGGAATACACTAATCTGAGGCAGTTCGTCCTGCTGACTCCGCTCAAGGATCCCGAAACGGGAGAGGTGATGGGCTATCTGGGGATCGGTGAGCTGCTGCGGAGCTACAACGGAGATATGGTGGCCTTTTCGATCCTCTTTGTGTTCATCATCCTGATCAGCCTGATGATCGTGATCCTGATCGCCAGGGCAGCCATAAACAGAGAGATCATCCTGCCGGTCATGAGGCTTTCGGATTCCGCCAGATACTTCGTTACGAATGCGGACACAATGATGAAGACGGGCCACTATTTTGAGCAGGTGGAGATCCATACCCACGACGAGGTCAGGGTGCTCAGGGATTCCATGATCGAAATGGAGGATAATCTCAAAAGCTATATGGATAACCTGACCCAGATGACGGCGGAGCGGGAGCGTATGACGGCGGAGATGGACCTGAGCTCCAGGATCCAGATCGGTATGCTTCCGACGCAGCTCTTAAATTATTCCGGGGTACGCAATTTCGACATCACCTCCCGCATCCGCTCGGCCAAGGAGGTGAGCGGGGATTTTTATGATTATTTTGCCATCGATGATGAACGGGTGGGCATCGTCATAGCGGACGTATCCGGCAAGGGAGTCCCGGCAGCCCTCTTTATGATGGTGGTCAAGATCCTGCTGCTGATCTCCGGGAAGGAGCTTGCTTCCCCGGTGGAGGCTCTGAAGAAGGTAAACCGGCAGCTCTGCCAGAACAATCGCGAAATGCTTTTTGTAACGGTGTGGCTCGGGATCTATCATGTCCGGGAGAAGACCATCTGCTACGCAAACGCCGGGCATGAATATCCCGCTCTCTATAAAAGCTCGGAGGATACCTTCCGGCTCATTGAAGAGGAGCATGATTTTGTTCTGGGCTTTGACCCGGAGGCGACGTTTACGGAGATGAAGATCACCCTCGACGCCGGGGATAAGCTGTTTTTATATACCGACGGCATCCCGGAGGCCAATAGTGAGGCGGGGGACATGTACGGAAACGGACGGATGCTTAATGCACTGAATCGGAACAGGGATCGTTCCGGAGAGGATTTCCTGAACGCGATGGAAAAGGATGTGGAGGAATATACCTCCGGAGCCGAGCAGTCCGATGATATGACCATGCTGCTGCTTGAGATCCGGTAGGATAACGGCAGCGGAGCCGCCGGGATACTGACATTCCCGGCGTGTCAAAACATCATACATTGATCATTTATAAGGAGGAAGCGGATGATTTTCGAACCAGTGGATCAGGAAAACAGAAAGTATTATGAGGAGCTTATCCCGGGCCCTTACCGGCATTTTGCCGGGCTTCCGGGAGAGATCCTGATCGGAGCCGCAGCCGAGGCCGCGGATCTTACGGAGGAAGAGGCAGAGGAATATGCGGAGGATGAGGTCACCCCGGCGGGGATCATCCTGATCAATCTGGACGAACCGGAAAAGACCATCGTGGACTGGCTGTACGTGGAGGAGCCCTTCCGGGAACAGGAGATCGCCACGACGCTGCTGGCCTCCGCTTTTTATCTTGGAAAAAATACCGGGAGCAGTCTCCTTGAGGCAAAGCTTGCGGACCCTGGTAGCGGTGAGGGAGCCGAAGAGCTTTCCTTCGACAGCTACGCGGAGTCCTTTCTGGTCAGAAGGGGCTTTTCTCCCGTAGGAGACATCCGTCATGAATGGTTTTTTGAGGCAGAGAGGCTTAAGGATCTGGAGACGGATCATGTACCGGATCATTATCTGATCGCATCGGTAAAGGACATGAATGAGGATCTGATCATAAAGGAGCTGAAGCAGAGTGAAAACGCGGAAAGCTGCTTCCCCTTGAATGCGGCCTTTCTGGATCAGGAGCACAGCTTCATCTGTACGAAGGGAAAGCAGAAGGCGGGTGTGCTGCTTGTGGAAAAGATCGGGGATGTCTACTGCCTCATGACCCTAACCGGAGAGGAAAAGGTAAGAAGGGCTCTGATCTCCCAGGCCGTCGAATCCTTTTCGGAGTCGGACTGTAGAGGGCAGTATGTCCATATCCGGAGCATTTCCGAAGAAGGGGACAGAATGGCACTTGACCTTATGCCGGAGATCCCCGCGTACCCTCTGATGAAAATGACGGCCCTGCCGGAGGATATGGTCCGGGCTGCCGCGGCCATCGAGCATGAGGAAGAGCTTTCCCGGCTTTCGGAGCGCTTTGACAGAGAGATCCCGGACCGGCTTGCCGTATCGGAGGTGGAGTATTACAGCGGTATGAAGATCGGGGAAGAATAAGATCATTGATTTACGATGAGGCTCCATATGGGCTATGAAAGGATTAAGGAGGAAGCAGACCTATGGGTTGGGACAATGAAAGCGTAAACAGCTATGAAAGCAGATTCTGGGATAAAAAGAGCGAGCAGAGCCGGAATGTCGTGGAGGAGAAAGAGCGAGACAGCGTTTTCTCCGTGGAGAAGAATGAACACCGGGATGACGAATCCGAGAGGAGCGTCAGGAAGAGCCATATCAAAAAGGACTCCTTTGACCATTCCAGCCTGAACATCCTGGACCGGGAGGAGGAGAAGGAGATCGATCTTGAAAGCCTGCACGAGAGGGAGGAGAACGAAGAGGAGGTAGTGCTCCGGCCCGTAAAGAAGGAGAAAAAGAAGGAGGCGTCAAAGACCGGGAAGAGTAAAAAGGCGGAGAAGAAAAGCTTCAATAAGGAGCTTTCCGCTTCTCTTCAGCTGGCGGTGGGAGATCTGATCAGCCGTGAGGACCGGTTCCTGGAAGGCAACCGGAAGATCTACAAGGACAAAAACTATCAGGCAAGGCTTAAGCGCCTTGAAAACTGGGAAAACAAGGTCGAGGAAAAGGGCAAAAAGAAGCTTCGGTACAAACAGCGCGTTAAGCTTCAGAACGATGCGGTCAATGTGCAGATGTCCCGGGTGGTCTGGGATAAGAAGAGATTCTGGATCTTCGGGACCGGCAACGACAATGACGCCATGGATACCCTTAAGAAACGGACGATCCTGCTGCAGAACCTCCTGAGAGCCGACCGGAATACCATGAAGAAAAACGGAATGATCGACAGATCCGGAAGGTTTGACGCGGAGACCTTTACCTCCCTGATCGATGAAACCTTCGGCTCCGTGCTGGCTGCCTGCGACAATTATCTCGACGCACACAAGAGCACCCACAGCATCTGGGGCTCCCGCCGCAAGAAGAAGGTGGCCGAGCTGAAAAAAAGGCTGCTCACCGAGCAGGAGAAATACAAGAATACCTATTATGCCATCAAGCTCGGAGCCTATGTTATCAAGGAGGAGGAGATACAAAGCCCCCAGGACCTGGTGGAAAACCTGAAGACGATACAGATCGTGAAAGCCGATTATCAGACCGAAGGAAACTCTACCGACGTTTATCTGGTAAAGGTAATAGAAGAGGGAGCGGAAGGTGATGTCGTAAAGAGCTATTACATGAAGGAAAACCTTCCCATGATCCATAAGGATCTGGACGGTTTCCTGAAGAGAAGGACCAGCCAGCTGAAGGTCTCTCAGGAGAATAAAAAGAATACCGCAAGGATGAGCGCACAGGATAAGGCGAAGCTGCAGACCCATCAGCTGGAGGAGCTCCGTATGCAGAAGGCGGGAGCGGATAATACCGACTACCGGAACGGACTGAAGCTGCTGAATCTCATGCAGGATAAGATCGCCGGATCAGGCCTTGAGGATGCAAACAAATACCGGGAGCGTTATGCCTCTTTCTTCAAGCATGATTTTGACAAGCTTTTCCGTAGGATGGATGATGAAAACCAGGCCATCCGGACCCTGAATAAGGCCAGGGACGATCAGCTGTCCATCAGCTACTGGGAGAAGAAGGCCAAGAAGGAGCCGAATGCAAAGATCATCGTGGAGCTTCTGAAATCCCAGAAGGGAAAGCTGGAAAAGGGAAGGAAGCTTAAGGAGCACACTCCGGCAGAATGGATCAAAAAGCAGCTGGGACTGAAGAAGGGAACGGACTCGGAGCTCATCAGCTTCCTGAATGATGTGGACAAGCAGGCAAACAATACCAGGATGAAGGGCTCCGGCGGAGAGGTGCAGATCAGCCGTCTGGAGGCACTTTTCAGGATCACCATGGGCAAGGAGGTAGAGCTCTACGGCCAGGTGATGGAGGGCAATAACGGCGAGGATGCCGAAATGGCTCAGTACAATACCATGGCGACCAGCTATCTGGCTAAAAAGTACGGCTTCGGTGAGGAGGTGGTGAGCACCGAGATCCGCACCGGGGAGTTTACCCGCTGGGACGGCCAGAGCTATAACGGTGTGATCACCCTGCAGGAGATCGCAGAGGGCGAGGAATGGATCGAGGTCTGCAAGAGGGCAAAGAGGGACGGAAAGAAGATCCGGCAGTCCGCAAAGGCCGTGAGGCAGCTGATCAGGCTACAGATGTTTGATACCCTCTGCCAGCAGAAGGACCGGCACGGGAGAAACTTCAAGTGTGTCACCAGCGAGGACGCGGACGGAAACATCGTGGTCGAGTCCATAAGAGCCTATGATCATGACCAGAGCTTTTCCACCGAGGATCTGAAGAGCAGCTTTAAGGAGAAAAAGGGACAAAATGGCAGGCTGCTTCAGGCCGAGAAAAACCGCTTCCTGCCTCCGACGCTGCAGGTGTATAAAAAGAACAGCGTGATGTATCGGTATATCGCAAATAAGTTTTTCGGCTCCGGGATGAGTGCCGCTCCGGAGTGGCTCAGGACCATAAAGGAGCCCCAGTACAAGGATGCGCAGGGCAGAGATATCAAGCTGGATCCGTATATGAAATCCTATCTTCCCATCATCGGCTTCGGTTCGAAGCAGGCGCAGATCAGGGGAGAGAAGAACGATATCCATAAGGACTATGTCAATCCCACCGGCATACGCTGGATGCAGGATACCTACGGGGAAAGCAGGACCTGGGATACGGAAAGAAAGTGGAGTATCACCCTGAATTTCGGAAATGAAGAAAGTGAATATTCCAGGATCACCAAAAGGGACAGCGGAGAAGAGGTACGAAACAACAAGGTCCGCTACGGAGAAAAGAACGACTTTCAGAAGGTGCTCGTAGAGGTGGGAGAATGCGCTCTGGGACTGGAGGATTTCTTCATGAAGGACGAGTCCCTCGGCAAGCAGTTCCGGGATAATATGTTTGACAAAAAGAAGTCCTGGATCTCCGACCAGTTCATGAGAAAGCCCGCTGAAATGGTGGAAAAGATGAAGGAGGATCCGAAGGCCTTCAAGCAGGTGGTGAAGCACATCAAGAAGCTGAAGGAGCTGAACGATAAGTATGACTTCTCCCAGGTAACGCTTAACTGCACCTTGCTGGAGAGAACCTGCTTTAATCTGGTGGATAAGAAGTACCGGGATGTATTCCCGGGCTATAATGAAAAGCATGACCTGTATGATCAGAAGGCTGACCGGAGGGGACTGCTGCAGGCCTGGATCAATGAGATCCTCTTTATCTTCGCAAAGGCCTTTTCCGACAATCCGGACGTGGTGGCCATGCTTTCCGGAACGGATGAGGTCCCCGAGGCCATGAAGGATTTCTTAAACGATAACGGCGATCTGGAGATCCCGTCTCTGCTTCATGCGGATAAGGAGGCATATGACAAGCTGACGGAGATCATCACGGATTATGAGAAGAATACATTGAAGAATGACCTGATCTCCCAGCGGATCACGGACAAGGCTGCAGAGGCCGTGTATAAACGGGCAGTGCAGATGAAGGAGCGGTATGATTACATGGCAAGGCAGGCGGAGAAGCTCCTTTCCCGCAAATACCCTCATGCCGGGGCGGATGATCCCCGCCGCAGGTTCTTCCTGACCAAAGAGGATTACGGGAAGTTTACGGATCTGTCTGATTTTACCATCGATCCGGGGGACAGCTATCTGGTGCAGGATAATGAGCAATATCTAAGCTGCCAGGAGGATTATGAGAAGCTCATGACCGAAGGGGAGAGGACAAACAAGCTTCAGGAGCGGCAGAAGGTCATGATGGATTCCAAGCGCTGGAATGATGAGAAGCCGGAGCGGCTGGAGGTGACGGTTAACGGACGGATCGCGGACATAAAAAAGGGCCGGAATTGACGTTTTCCCAAGGGTGACTTTTGAAAGTACACTTTCAGATTCTTGAGGCTTCTGACATGATGGTGAGCAGATTTCTGCGGATTTACATGGAGAGGGCGGTGTGATAGCCGGACAGACCGATATATTCATTTCAAAACCAATCGCGCCGGATGTTTTTCCTATGCAAGGCGAAGAAATGAAGCTTAGAGGGCTGCGCCGGTTGCAACATATGCTCTTTGGCATATGTTGAATGGCGCATAGAGCCGCCAAGCGGCTCCGGCATCGGATGATAATGCAGCATATGAAAAACAGGCAGGTGATTTGTTTGAATTTGAACGTGTCGGTATACCGGTAGATCGAATAACCGATTTCCGGTACATTCACGCAGGATGATTGAGTAAATGCAATGAAAGCGAATAAGGCAATGCGGGCATTGCCGATTGGGGATGAAGGAGCATATACTAAATCAGACAGGTCTTGCCTGCTTATTCCGCTCGCACGCATCTGAAAGCCTAAGCGCAGCGAGCATTGCCTGCGTTTTCAGATACGCACTTTCGGAAAAGCATGCTTCGCATTTGTCCGGATATTTTGCAACAGTTATAATGGATTGATTGCCGACCGGGCCGCTTTTTTAGATAATGGCGGCAACAAGGCTGGCAGATCATCCCGCCAGAGGCTCTCAGCCTTTGAAAAGAAAGGGCTGGAGCGGGCTTGGTATATATTGGACTTTCTGAAGGTTGACATAGAGCCTTTTGAACCAGCCAATATGCAAGAAGAGCCAAATTTTTATAGATTCTTGATTTTCATCAGAAAATCAAGAATCGTACTCGACCGACTCCTGCCGTAGGCAGGGGGAGTCCCGCGGAACGCGGGATTTTTGCGGACAATTACCGATTTTGTCCGCAAAAAGTCATAGATATTTGTACCGCTCATAAATGCTGTGGTACGGCAGGGGTATAATTACAGGAAACCAAAAAGGCAATTGCTCTTTCTCGCAGCAGCAAAACCTGCAGCAGGGCATTTGCGGCTGCGAAACGGTAATTGCGGATTAGGCGGCTATATGACCGGTTGGGAGAAAGATATGAAGATCGTGGATGTGACAGAGGAAAACAAGGAAGAATACGAGGGGCTGATCGATGAATTGACCCTGAATAACATCGGCCGTGAATACTGCAGGGGGATCGCCGGCTCGAATGAAGATTCGGATGATCTGGACGCGGCTATTTTCTGGGAGCTGAAGAATAAGGATGATGTGGCCGGGGCAAGGTCGGAGATCCTCTACGTGCTGGCTCCGGATGAGGATGACGGCGATGAGATCCTTACGGCCTACAATATCCGTACCGGCTACGATAAGGTGGCAAGATCCTTCTTTGAATTTCCCGAGCTCGGAAGCCAGGAGCAGAGGGCTCTGAAGAGAAAAGGCTTTGAGATCCGGGAAGGAGAGAGCAGGGATATTTACGTAACGGTGAGGGATCTGGCGAGCCTGAAATTTGTCAGGAAAAAGCCCCCCTCCTATATCAGGAGCCTGTCCGAGATAACGCCCCGCCAGTTTAAGGCAGGGCTTATGGCATCTGTGCTGCACGGAAGATACGGCCTGCAGGAGGATCTGCCTTTTCTTCCGATGTCCTGGTACGACCCGGACATCTCATCCTGCGTGATCACGGATGAAAAGATCAACGGCCTTCTGCTGGTGCATGAGATCAGCCGCGGGCTTTTCCGGGTGGAGCTTTTGTTTGCGATGCAGCCGGATGCGAATTACAATCTGCTGGATATGATGCGCTTTTCAATCCGGGCTGCCGCGAAGTACCGCTCGGAGGATGACAGGGTACTGCTCAGACGTCATACTCAGGCTGCGGAGAGCCTCGTCGGAAAGCTTTTTCCGGGCAAACAGGGGGAGGAAGTGATCATCGGAGAGAAGGTCCATTAAAGGATCGGATCAATCCTGGGAAAGATTGCGGACAGCCTCGATGGAGGCTTCGGTGCTGGTGACGTAGTGCATGGTGGAGGAAATGGAGGAGTGGCCCATGAGCTTCTGGACCTTTTCCACATCACCGGTCTTTAAGAGCATGGTTTCCGCGAAGGTGGTGCGGAGCTTATGGGGAGTGATCCTGTCGGCCTTGTCCGGTACGGAGGAGCTCATGTATTTCTTCACCAGCTTTTCCACGGAACGGACGGAAATGCGCACGCCGCTGCGGTTTAAGAACACAGCCTGCTCCTTCGGGTCGGGCCGGTAGGCCTCCCGGCCATTTTCCAGATAGTCGGAGAGGACGGACTCCGCCTGGTCGGACATATAGACCGTATCGAAGTTTCCTCCCTTGCGGTAGACCTTGATGCCGTGCTTTGTAAAATTCACATCCGTCAGGTTCATGCCCACCAGCTCGGACACACGGATCCCGGTGTCCAGAAAGATGGTGCAGATGGCGGTATCCCGAAGGGATGTTTTCATATCATGAAATCTGAGCTGATTTTTGGTGAGTCCTTCGCCGGTCGCGACCGTATTGATCAGCTGTTCCTTTTCATCCTTTTCCAGATAGACGATCTCTTTTTTCTTCACACGTCCGCGTTTGATCATCTCCACCGGATTGCTGTCCGTGAAGCCCCGAACGTGCATATAATCCCAGAGCCGGTTTAAGGAGACCATATAATGCATGATGGTGGTCTCGGTACAGACAGAGAGACCCTGGGTGCCGGCACGCTCCTTCGGCATTCTCAGGTCATGCAGAAACTCGGACACATCCGCGTCGTTGATCCGGTTGAAATCCTCCACCGTGATCTGCTTCAGCTCCTTCGCTCCGAAGTAGGGGTTGGATTCCCTTAAAAACTGGAAAAACGTCCGGATCTGCGTTGCGTAGGAGTAGAGCGTCATCCCGGAGAGATGGTTTTCCTCCTCCATAAAAAAGCCTCGGACGAAATCCGGCATTTCACGGCTGATCTGGTCTGCCTTGACTCTTGCTTCAAATTCCTTCTGATCTTTATATTGCGCCATACCTTGGATCATAGCACAAGATATGGCATCTGCGCAACATGCGGACAGGGGGGCTTTTTGGGGAGGGTTCTTTTGTCCGCACTTACGCGGACGAAAGGCCCCTCCC
>CACZNS010000233.1 GCA_902782575.1 uncultured Lachnospiraceae bacterium | reverse complement strand
TCGGGTTATGGCTTTATGTTAACCACATTTCCTCCGCCATGTTTTGCCTGATGTCAACCACATTTCATTCCGGTCGTTATTTTTCATCACCCCTCGATGGCGATGTACTTCTTCTCCGCCTCAATCTGTTGTGCATCCTTCTTCGGAATATCCAGGGTCAGGACACCGTTCTCATATTTTGCCCTGATATCTTCCTCCTTCACATAGCTTCCCACGTAGAAGCTGCGGCTTGCGGATCCGTAATACCGCTCTCTGCGAATAAAATGACCATCGTTATCTTTCTCATCCTCATTCTTCTCGTTGGTCGCCTTGATCGTCAGATAACCGTCCTTAAGCTCTGCCTTGATATCCTCCTTCTTCACTCCCGGAAGATTGACGGACAGCTCATAGCCGTTCTCCATATCCTTCACATCCGTTTTCATCAGGCTGCCGGATTCGGTATTCATATAGGAACCGACCTTTCCGAACGGATCTGCAAAAAAGTCATCCAATAAGTTCTCTTTGAAAATACTAGGCATCATCATCATGGTTTGTTCCTCCTTTTCACTTTATGTGCTCTATGGTTTTCTATGAAATCAAGTGGGCTTTCTCCGGTTTTCTTCTTCTCTGATCCGGCGCCCCTCTCTTGTTCTGAAACCGTTATAGCACATCTGTTAGCACTCGTCAAGTGTGAGTGCTAACAAAAATTGTGAAAAATTTGTGTCCTTGTGCCCGTGGCTTTCATGGAATAGAATATAGATTGCCGGTTTTCATCGGAAAATCAAAGCCCGTATCGGACCGGGCCCTACAGAGCGAGAACCGCGCTCCGCGGGACGCGGAGTACCTGCGCGAGATCCCGATCTCCCGCATCAGAAGCCATCCAAAAACATTCCGGCATGGAGGATCATCATGACAGAAAAGATCTACGAAACCGACAGCTTCCGCAAAGAGCTTAAAACCACCGTCACCGAATGTATCAAAGAAGCGGATTCAGTTTACATAAAATTAAAGGAAACCATCTTTTTTCCCGAAGAGGGCGGTCAGTATTCCGACACCGGCACCTTACAGGCAGGGAGCAAAACCGTCCGGATATTAAAGGGCGAACTTCTTGGTTCCCCCACCGAAGGAGAAACGGATATCCGCTATCTGGCTGACGGGGAGATCGACCCCGGCACAGAGGTTTTATGTAAACTTGATTGGGGGATCCGCTTCGACCGCATGCAGAATCACAGCGGTGAGCATATCCTGTCAGGACTCATAAACGGAACCTTCGGCTTTAACAACGTGGGCTTTCATTTAAGCGATACCGACCCCGTGACCCTGGATTTCGACGGTCTTCTGGATACCGCGGCCGTATCGGAGCTGGAAAAAAGAGCTAATGAGGCGATCTGGGCCGACCTTCCCGTAAAGGACAGCTATCCCTCAAAGGAGGAGCTTGCCGGTCTGTCCTACAGGAGCAAGCTGGATATCAGGGCTCAGGTGCGCATCATCACCATCGGGGATGAAAACAGGACGGTGGATGTCTGTGCCTGCTGCGCACCCCATGTGAAAAGGACCGGTGCCATCGGGATCCTGAAGATCCTTTCCTCCGAAACCCTGCGGGGAGGGACGAGGCTGCACATGCTCTGCGGGAGAAGGGCTTATGAATATATCTGCCGGGATCTGGAGGCCCTGAACCGGACAGCCGTAAGCCTCTCGGTCCGGGGCGGGGATGTGCCGGGGATCGTAGCCTCCCTTAAGGAGGAGCTCCTCAGCCTTCATTCCAGGAATGCCGCTCTCACGGAACGGATGATCCTTTCGGATATCCGGTCCGGTGTCTTTCAGAACCTGGTCTTTACCGATCTGGATCTTTCCCCGGGCAATATGAAGAATATCTACAACGAGCTGACCTCCCTTAAGGAAGGCTGCTGCGGAGTCTTTGCGGGAAATGATGAGGAAGGCTACCGCTATTATGCGGGAGGCGGAAAGACGGATGCAAGGCTTCTTGCGAAGCGGATGAAGGAAGTCCTTAACGCCAAAGGCGGCGGCTCCGCTGAAATGATCCAGGGAAAGACCGCCGCCTCAAGAGAAGAGCTCGAAGTCTTCTTTCGGGAATATAACGCAGGGCTCTGACAGATCAGCCTTAAAGCCCCAGAGTCTTGCTTACGGATTTTAAGAGTTTCTCACATTTGATGTCGCAGCTTTTGGTATATGTGGAAAACACCAGCGTCTTCATGCCTGTTTCGCCGCCGTAAAGGCTTCTTACGATGGTTCGGGTCCGTAAGGCATCGCTCAGCTCCTCCAGGTCTTTACAGAGCTGATCCTTCTTATCCTCCTCCACCGTGAAATCACGGTCCTTAAGCTTATTCAGAGGATTGTCCTTCTCCGCCTCCATAAAGTACAGCTTGAAGGCCCTGCCGTTAACGGTAACCGAAGGATAATCCCATTCTTTTTCTTCCTCCCCTTCCTTCCGGTCCGCCTTCAGTCTGTCTCCGTACTTCTTTCTTTCCGCTTCAAGGGTCTTGTCTCCCTCCGTTTCGATCCGTTTTTCATACTTTTCCGAAATGGTAAAGCCCATATCGTGAAGAAGCAGGAACACCTTATTAAACGCGGTTGCATACTCTCCGGCAGTCTCCAGCTCAAGCGTCGAGTAGACAGAGGGCAGCCCGTCCTCCGAATAGTACTTTTTCAGCTGCTTCCCGGCAGAGGTCTTCGTAAACTGATCATTATTCAGATCACACCCCGCGCCGTTACTCAGCACGGTGATAAACCGGATACTTTCAGAGACAGCCAGATAATCCCGCCGTACCGTCATGCATTCATCAACCGCCGTTCCTATCTTATCCATCTGCTCTTCGGTTACTTTCTTTCCGTTGATGCTCCTGTCTGCATAGATATCACTGACCATGAACCGCTCCAGCTCCCGCTGTTTATCCCGTTCCAGTCCAAGGATCCTGATATTTCCGAAGGGAGGATATTTTTCAACAAACCCGGCGTCCCCGGGCATACTTTGAATTTCATCCCATACTTCCCGCTTCCTTGCAAGATAGGCCTTCCGGAGCTCCTTTTCGTATTCCCGGTCGCTCTTACAGGGTTTAAGGGCTCTTTTCTCCCGTTCGGGGAACTTCATCGGCGCCTGATCGACGCTTACAGGCTTCTTGTCGTATTTCTGCAGCCTGGCATAATACTCCGCGGCACGGCCTTCATCCTCTCCGGCCTGCTTTATCTTTGCGTCCTTTATCTTTCCCTCATAGTATTTCCTGCAGTCCTTTCCGATGGCAAGAGGACTTGTCATGGTCTTTCTGTAGAGCAGCACAAACTCACGCAGCCCTTCATCCTCTATGGCCTTTGCCTTTTTCTCCCCGTCGCTTTCCAGGTATTTCTTCAGGTCGTCCTTCCTGAGAAGGGCATAATAGGGAGAAGTCATAAGCTTCAGGCGATCCTCGTACTGAAGCTTAAGCTCCTTGAAAAACGCCGCCTTCCCGCGCATTTCTCCAATGGGCAGATCTATATAGCCCTCCGAGCGTGTCCTGGCATATTCCTCGTATTTATCAAGCATCACATCCCCGGCAGCCATCCGGCAGACTGTCTCATATTTTTCGGCAAAGCCCGAAGCCGCATCCGCCTCGTCC
>CACZNS010000232.1 GCA_902782575.1 uncultured Lachnospiraceae bacterium | reverse complement strand
TATGCCGATGTGCGGGAGGAACCGGATGCCGGATATTTCGGCGTGCGGGAGGAGCCGGATGCCGGATATGCCGATGTGCGGGAGGAGCCGGATGCCGGATATTTCGGCGTGCGGGAGGAGCCGGATGTGGGTTATGATGATCCGTCCGAAGAAGATCCTGTTTATGTCCAACCCGATCCGGATGCGGCTTTTACGCATATAAAGAGCGATCTTGACCGGGAAGGCGGGACGGATCGGAACAGAAGAGAAGAAATAAAAAGAGACAGAGACTCTGGCAGAAATCGGGCTGGTGATTCAGGCAGGAGCAGAAGCTCTGCCAGAGACCGGGACAGGGATAAAGGCGGATATCGGGACAAAAAAAAGAGCCGGAAGAGCAGTGAAATAAACAAGCTGTTGATCGTAGTGATCGTCCTTCTTGTTCTTATTTTGACCGTGATAGGTATTCTCATATTCCTGCATTTCAGGAATAAATCGAATGTTCTCTCTGAAAAGACTGTTTCGACAGAGGAGACGGCTGATGTCGAAAAATCTGCCGGCCAGGAGCAGGTGGAAGCCGGTGTCGAAGAATCTCCTTTCGCTGCGGAAAAATCTGCCGAGCCGGAAGCTCCGGCTCCTGAGGAGCCGGCACCGGAAGAAAGCGCAGAGACCTTAAAGGCGGAAGAGCCTGCAGAGGAAGTGTCTGAAAAGAATCTGGACATTCATTCTTATGAAGTGTTTACGGAGGATATCACCTGGACGGAGGCCTATGACAGATGCAGGCAGAAGGGGGGATATCTGGCAAGGATCGATTCTGTAGACGAGTATAATGCCATCTGTGATCTGTTGAACAGTAAGGGAGTGACCGGTATTGCCTATATCGGCGGCAGGAGAGAACCGGACAGCGAGAAATACGCCTGGGTCGGCAATGACGGAGAGCTTTATGATTATGATGTGTCCAAGGATGACTACAGGGGAGTCTGGCTGGAGGGAGAGCCAAGCTACCATGATGAGGCAGACGGAAAGGCGATCGATGAATGCTATATGGCTATGCTGTACCGGAAGTCGGAAAACCGGTGGTATTGGAACGACATAGCAAACGATGTGCTTTCCCTTGCCCCGGATTATTATAACGGAAAGATTTCCTATATCTGTGAATATGAATAGCGACAGCAGAACTTAGGAACTGTCATGAATTAATCTACACATCCCGCACAGGATGTACAGTTATTTTCGTGACAATTCATTAAAGGAGGATGGGAATAATATATGTACTGCAAGCGTTGCGGTAAAGAGAATAAAGACGGGCAAAGGTTCTGTAAATATTGCGGAACCGCCTTAAGCAGGGTAACGGCTGAGGACCTTTACGATGAAAACGGATCCGGGGAGAACGATACGGAAGAAGCGATCCTTCCGGATGAGTACACTGACCGGGATGATCATGAGCTTCGGAATGAAAACGATGAAGATCCGATCAACGAAATAAGCAGCAGAACAGTGCATGAAAAGAGCAGGACGGCAAGACAAAAGGATCAAGGCGACGATCTTACTCGTAAAGCACTTATCATGATCATAGGTTTGCTTGCGGTTGTGCTGGTAGTGCTTGTGGTTGTGCTTGTCACTTTTTTGAAGAAAGGCTCATTGAATCCGGCTGACTCGTCTCAAGATCGATCCGAAGAGCAGGCTGCGGAAGATCAGGAAGACAAGATTTCCGCCCCCAATACGGAAGACAAGGCGATGGTGGTTCCCGGGAATTCCGAGGGGACAAACCAGCTGGAGGAAACAGAAGAGAAAGCAGACTTACAGCAGCCGGATGGAGAGAAGTTATTTGAGGAATTCCTGGCGGGGAATGTGAGCGTTAAGGTGGCGGATGACTTTCTCTCGGCGGTAGAATGGACAGCGGAAATGAAACCCGGACAGGAGTATTCTTTCCGGGAATTGGAAGACTATACGATACAGGATGAGTATTTCTCCGACGACTACAACTTACTTGAAAGGCCGACCGCGTCCTATGTGACGATCCATGTTCACGGGGAGGATCTATATGCATTATTGCTTTCATACAGGTTTAAGGAACATAACGATTGGGGAGGAATCGACGAAACGTACGTTTTGTATGATAATGGCGGAAAACTGGAGATTAAATTTGCCATAGACGAATCTAATTTTGGTACAGGCCCGACTATTCGGGGAGGTTCTGTTTATCAGGAGGGGACTGTTAGCTATGGTGCTCATGATGGCGCGGGTGAAGTTGTATACAGTAAACTGTTTGCTCCGGACAGTAATTTCACATACAGGATGATAAGTGATGAGACAGCATATATGTATTGGCTTGATTATAGTCCCGAAGAAGGTGATCCGAATGTTGCACTCATATCTGCAATCTTGAAGGAAGCTGCTGCGGGAAATGAAAACATCTCTAATGTGAGTTTTAGCAGAGAGATAATCAATAATGAGACCTACTATTTTCTTACTGATTACAACTTCGACTACTCCGGTTTATCACAGGATATAGTGGATCATATTTATGCTGTAGCTGCGGGACATGGGTTTACATTTGATGAGAAAGCTGCTGCAGATGCCGCAAAAGAAGCCTATGAGAAGGAGCTCGGGGTGTATGAGATCTGCCAGAAGACTACTATGCCGGAGTGGATCGAGATAAAATAGGCAATAAATCAAGTCGGAAGGAAAACGGAGTCTATGAAAAAATCAGGTAAAAGCGGGATCGGCCGGGAAACCGTGGAAGTAGCGGTCACGCTGACTGCGGAATAGTAGTTATCGCACGAAACGAGGCGGAAAAGTTTTTCTTGACGTAGCGGGCATAAACGGATATAATTACTCATGGTGTCGGCATTGACGGCGCCAAATACCCATTCAGGTTTTGAGTTGGTCTGAAGGGAGGGTTGAAGAATGTCGAATGTTATCGTAAAAGAGAATGAGTCGCTTGACAGTGCTCTGCGCCGATTCAAGAGAAACTGCGCAAAAGCCGGTATCCAGCAGGAAATTCGAAAGAGAGAGCATTACGAGAAGCCGAGCGTAAGACGGAAGAAAAAGTCCGAAGCGGCCAGAAAGCGGAAATACAACTAAAACTGAGGGGGGTTCCGGCACAGGGGTGTGTCGGAACCCTTTTACGATTATTCGTCCGGTTATAAGGGACGGTTCATTTCCTAAACTATAACAGGGGAGAATGAGTTATGTGGGAAAAGACGATCCTGGGCTATGATTTTTATCATATCGCACTGTGGTTTATCGCATACAGCGTGATCGGCTGGGGCCTGGAAAGCGCCTATATGTCCTGGTGCAATAAGAAGCTGACGAACCGCGGGTTTAACAAAGGCCCGTTCTGTCCGATCTACGGCTTCGGTTTTGTGGGAGCTCTGCTTTTATTCCAGCCTTTTGCGGACAGATATCTGCTGCTTTATCTGGCGGGCGTCGTTACGGGGACGGCCTTTGAGCTGTGCGTTGCGATGCTTATGAAAAAGGTCTTCGGCGAGGTCTGGTGGGATTATAACGACAAGCCCTTTAACTACAAGGGGATCCTTTGTCTGGAGAGCAGCATCGCCTGGGGATTTTATGCGATCTTTCTCTTTGCGTTCCTGCAGAAGTTTGTATCGCGCACCACTTCCATGATCCCGGAGAGCGTGGGGATCATCTTTATCAAGACCATTGCGGTCATCTTTGTGCTGGATTTCACGGTGCAGTTTACGAGGGCGCTGGGGATCCGGTATTCCATCAAGCAGGTTAAGGAGATCAAAGACCGGATCAAGAGCAGGTACAAGAACAGGTACGAGCGCTTATGATCGGTTATCTGAAGGGCATCGTAGCCGAGCTGACCGAGAATGCTCTGATCCTTGATGTGGGCGGCGTGGGCTTTGAAGTAAAGATCAGCGCCCAGACCGCGGCGGAGCTTCCGGGCATCGGAGAGGAATGCCGCATCTATACCTATATGGCGGTGAAGGAGGACGACATTTCTCTGTTCGGCTTCCCCACACGCGACGATCTGAACTTTTTCAAATTACTGATCACAGTGAGCGGCATTGGGCCGAAGGGAGCGCAGCAGATCCTCTCTGCGATGCGGGCGGATGATCTGCGCTTTGCCATTTTGACGGGAGACGCGAAGGCCATCGCGAGAGCGCCGGGGATCGGCCTGAAAACGGCACAGAAGGCGATCCTGGAGCTGAAGGATAAGGTGAGCGACCAGGTCTCTGAGGGACAGGTGTTTACGGCGGGGCCTGCAGCCGGAACGGGGATGGTGACGGACGAAAGGAGCGAGGCGGCGGAAGCGCTTGCCGCTCTGGGTTATTCCTCCACGGAGGCCTACAAGGCCGTGAAGCAGGTACCGGAGGAGATTACCGACGCAAACGATATCCTGAAGGCGGCGCTGAAATATC
Source organism: uncultured Lachnospiraceae bacterium (assembly GCA_902782575.1). Classification (GTDB taxonomy): domain Bacteria; phylum Bacillota; class Clostridia; order Lachnospirales; family Lachnospiraceae; genus NK4A144. Next base: position 18,885 of record CACZNS010000232.1, on the reverse strand, counting down.
TGTAAGGAGAGCGGGTGCCCTCGGGCAGATGGCGTGGGACGGACACTGAAACAGGGATTATAGTTTTGTATGGAACGACGGGTCATAGAGACAAACCTGACGGCCGAGGACGAGCAGATCGAAAATTCGCTCCGTCCGAAGCGGCTTGAGGATTATATCGGACAGGAAAAGATCAAGGAAAAGCTGAAGATCTATCTGGAAGCGGCCAAAAAGCGCGGCGACGCTCTGGATCATGTGCTTTTTTACGGGCCGCCCGGTCTGGGGAAGACTACGCTGGCGGAGATCATCGCCCATGAGATGGGCGTGAATATCAAGATCACCAGCGGCCCGGCCATCGAAAAGCCCGGAGATATGGCGGCGATCCTGAATAACCTGCAGGAGGGGGATCTGCTCTTTGTGGATGAGATCCACCGCCTGAACAGGCAGGTGGAGGAGGTGCTCTATCCGGCAATGGAGGATTACGCCATCGATATCATGATCGGAAAGGGCCCCACTGCCAGGTCGCTCAGGCTGGAGCTTCCGAAATTCACGCTGGTGGGGGCCACCACCAGGGCGGGACTGCTTTCCGCTCCCTTAAGGGACCGGTTCGGGATCTCCGAGAGGCTGGAGTTTTATAATACAGAGGAGCTGGCGCAGATCATCTTGAATTCCGCTAAAAAGCTTAAGGTGACGGTGGACAGGGAGGGCGCCCTGCAGATGGGGATGCGCTCGAGAGGAACGCCCAGGATTGCAAACCGCATCCTGAAGAGGGTCCGCGATTACGCGCAGGTGCGCTATGACGGAGCGGTCACGAAGGAGATCGCTGACGAGGCGCTTGACATTATGGAGGTGGATAAATACGGTCTTGACAATCTGGACCGCAATATCCTGACGGCGATGATCGAGAAATTCGGCGGAGGGCCGGTGGGGCTTGAGACTCTTGCGGCTACGCTCGGGGAGGATTCCGGTACGCTGGAGGATGTCTACGAGCCTTTCCTGCTGAAAAACGGCTTTATCATCCGCACTCCGAAGGGCCGGGTGGTGACGGAGAAGGCGACGCTGCATCTGGGATTGCAGCAGACGGTTCATAACAAAGAGTGACGGTTCAAAAGCACTTCGTGCTTTTTCAGGGGCAGGATACAGGTATTTCGTGCAAGCACGATACCTGTATCCTGCCCCTGAAAGATGCTGACGCATCTTTTGAACCTGACCGTATCCCGGTCCATGAAGTCTCCGGTGCATCTTTTGAACCTGACCGTATCCCGATTCATGAAGTCTCCGGTGCATCTTTTGAACCTGACCGTATCCCGGTCCATGAAGTCTCCGGTGTATCTTTTGAACCTGACCGTATTCTGGTCCATGAAGTCTCCGGTGCATCTTTTGAACCTGACCGTATCCCGGTCCATGAAGTCTCCGGTGCATCTTTTACTATACCTCACTTATGGGATTGAAATAGAAATCCGTTTCTGCTATACTACTACATATTGTGGTTGGGAGCCGGCGGGAAGACAAGATGTACTGCCGCAGGAGAGCAGTGGGTCTGACATGGGCTTTGGTTCCCGGGGAATGGAGCAGGAAAATGGCAAGTACCTTTGACAAACAGGAAGCGGATGTGACGATCGGCGGCAAGGTCTACACGCTGATGGGCTACGAAAGCGAGGACTATCTGCAGCGTGTCGCAGCCTATATCAACACCCGGCTTTCGGAATACCAGAAATCGGACAGCTTCAGACGGCTTCCGATCGAGACCCAGCATGTGCTGGAATTATTGAATATCGCGGATGACTTTTTCAAGGCGAGGGAGCAGCTGGAGCAGACCACCTCGGACCTGGAGAAGCGGGATAAGGAGACCTACGATCTGAAGCACAATCTGGTGGTGCAGATGACAAAGATGGAGGCACTCGAAAAGACCTTCAAGGAGCTTCAGAACGAAAATTCAAAGAACGAACGGCGCGTCATCGAGCTGGAGGCCGAGCTCAGGGGAAGGGATCATGAGGCGGAAACCCTGAAGAGCGTCAGATCACATGAAGCCGTAAAGCATGAACCCGTAAAGCATGAGACAGCGAAGCACGAAACCGGAAAGCATGAAACGGCAAAGCATGAGGCGGGGAAACAGGAAGCGGACGGGCAGGAAACGGCTAAACGCGAGCCTGTAAAGCATGAAACCGTAAAGCAGATGAGCCTCAAGGATTACGAGGGCGGAAAGGTCCAGAGCATCAAGGAGCATGTGGATGCCCGGGCGCAGAGCAGTAAGGGAAACACCGGTGGAACGAGATAAGACGAAGCGGGAAGCATACACGAAGGCTGTCAGTAATGACAGCCTTTTTGAACTTTTAAGCCCGGCGGGGGATGAGGACTGCCTGTACGCGGCCGTATCCGCCGGAGCGGATGCGGTCTATGCCGGGGCGGACCGGTTCGGGGCAAGGGCCTATGCGGCAAATTTTGATACGGAAGGGCTGATCCATGCCCTGCGGTACCTGCACCTTTTCGGTAAAAAGCTCTATCTGACGCTGAATACACTGATCAAGGAGCGGGAATATCCCGAGCTCTATGATTTTATAAAACCGCTTTATCTGGCGGGGCTGGACGGTGTGATCGTGCAGGATACCGGTGTGGTCCGCCTTCTTTTGCGGGAGTTTCCGGGGATCGGGGTGCATGCCAGCACGCAGATGTCCGTATCCTCCGTCTACGGCGCCCTGCTCTTAAAGGAGGCGGGGGTGAGCCGGATCGTCACCTCCAGAGAGCTTTCCCTGGAGGAGATCCGTGAGATCATAGACAAAACCGGCCTGGAGATCGAATGCTTCATCCACGGCGCGATGTGCTATTCCTACTCCGGACAGTGCCTGATGTCCTCCTTCCTCGGCGGCAGGAGCGGAAACCGCGGGCGCTGCGCGGGACCCTGCAGGCAGGATTACAGCGCGGGAAAAGAGAAGGGCGCCTATCTTTTGAGCATGAAGGATCTGTGCACCATAGATCTGCTCCCGGCCCTGATGCAGGCGGGGATCCGGTCCTTTAAGATCGAGGGAAGGATGAAGTCCCCGGGATATGTCTGCGGGGTGACGTCGATCTACCGGAAATATATGGACAGGTATCTCTCGGGCGGAGCGGAAGAGTGCCGGGTGGAGGAAAGGGACAGGGAAAGGCTCATCTCCCTCTACTCCCGGGGAGGGATCTCTGCGGGGTATTACCGGCGCAGAAACGGCCGCGACATGATCACGATGACAAAGGGCGGCTATGTGAGAGAGGAGACAGAGGACCGATGCCCCGAAAAAAGGAGGCTTCCCGTAAGGGGACGCTGCAGGGTGATGAGCGGAGAGCCGGTGCTGTTTGAGGCGGAGGGGGGCGGAACCCTGGTATCCGCTTCGGGGCCTGAAGTCCAGCCTGCAAAAAACAGGGCTCTTACCCGGGAAGATATCCTGCGGCAGCTGAAGAAGACCGGGGATTCGGATTTCCGGTTTGAGGAGCTTGAGGTTTTGACCGACGGAAGCTCCTTCCTGCCTGTTTCCGCCCTGAATGCCTTAAGAAGGGATGCGCTGAATAAGCTTTGGGAGGAGCTGTCACATGCTTTTGAACGTACTCTGTGAAGACAGCAGGATCGCGGAGGAGATCAGATCCCTGCGGCCGGGTGTCCATGTTTACGGGGCGGTCTTTCCGCATGTGTTCCGAAGCGCGGATGCGAAGAAGGCCGAGGCTCTGCTTCAGAGCGGGGAGGTTGTGATCCGGACCCTGGATGAGCTGGGCTTTCTGAAGGAAAGAGGCTACCGGGGGAGGATCATCGCGGATACTTATCTTTACGCATGGAATAAGGAGGCGCTTTCCTTCCTGAAGGAGGAGGGGATCGCAAGGGATACGGCGCCTGCTGAGCTTACCTGCCACGAGCTTTCGGAGCGCGGGGTGAAGGATTCCGAGCTGGTGGTCTACGGCAGGCTCCCGATGATGGTGAGCGCCCAGTGTGTGTACAGGAACAGCCACGACGATCACTGCGCAAGAGAGGAGAAGAAGGAGGAGAGGGACGGGATCGTGAGGGTGAAGCTCACGGACCGGAAAAATACGGATTTTCCCTGCCTCTGCTACTGCGGCTTCTGTTATCATGTGATCTACAATTCCATGCCGCTGTCCCTGCACGGGGAAAGAGAGGAGATCGGAAGGCTCGCTCCGGCCTCCCTCCGGCTGCATTTTACCACCGAGAGCAGGGAAGAGGCTCTGCGGATCACGGATTATTTTACGGAGCTTTTCCGGGAGGGAGGGGCGGGCAAAAAAAACGTGCCGGATCCGCCGTTCCGCCATTATACAAAAGGACACTTCCGCAGCCCTGCGGAATAGAAAGGATCGGAGACGAAGTAGTTATGTCAACTGCAATCCTCGGCTTATCGAGGTACCTTCTGATCATCTTCATCCTGTTTTATACCCTTCACTGCTTTATCGTCTTTGCCTATCCGGACGAGGACGACAGGCGGGTGTATTACGTGACGCAGAATATCCTCATGGTCTTCATCCATGTGCTGGGCTTTTATGTGCTTTCCGTCAGATCGGGCAGGCCGGATCTGCTTTTTATCTGCGCCCTGCAGGAGATCATGTTCCTTGCGGTGATCATCCTCTATAAGATCCTTTATCCCGAGGCTTCCCGACTTGTGGTAAACAATATGTGCATGCTGCTTGCCATCAGCTTCATCATGCTCACCAGGCTGTCCTACGTGAGGTCCATCCGGCAGTTTGTGAGTGCGGTCTTTGCCCTGCTGCTCACCCTTGTGATCCCGTATATCATCGTGAAGATCCGCCTGTATCAGCGTTTTTCCCTCTGGTACGGGGTGGCTGGGATCGTGATCCTGCTTGCCGTGATGACCCTCGGTACGGTGACGAACGGCTCCCGGATCACGCTGACCGTCGCCGGTATCACCTTTCAGCCCTCGGAGCTGGTGAAGATCCTCTTTGTGTTCTTTGTGGCGGGGATGCTTACGGATAAGGCTCATCTGAACGAAGAGACGGGGAGGCCCGATAAGGTCCAGCTCCTGTCGATCCTGATCATCGCGGGACTCCATATCCTGATCCTGGCTTTGAGCAAGGATCTGGGGAGTGCCCTGATCTTTTTTGTGGTCTTTGTCTTCATGCTCTATGCGGCCCTGAAAACGCCCCTTGTCCTGGCTGCGGGAGGCGTCTCCTTTATTCTGGCCTCCGCTGCCGGCTACACCATGTTTTCCCATGTGCGCACGCGGGTCAGGGCCTGGCTTGACCCTATGGGGGATATCGAGGGGAGCGGTTATCAGATCAGCCAGTCCCTCTTTGCCATCGGAACGGGCTCCTGGTTCGGCATGGGGCTGCTCATGGGCTCTCCGGACAAGATCCCGGTGGTGGCGGCAGACTTTATTTTTGCGGCGATCTCGGAGGAGATGGGATGTCTCTTTTCTCTCTGCCTGATCCTGATCTGTGTCAGCAATTTCCTGATGTTCATGAATATCTCCATGACGATCAGACATCCGTATTACCGGCTGATCTCCCTGGGACTTGCGGTAAATTACGGCTTCCAGATGTTCCTTACCATCGGGGGTGTGACGAAATTCATCCCCCTGACAGGGGTTACGCTGCCCCTTGTGAGCTACGGAGGGACCAGCATCCTCTCTACCCTCGTGGTCTTTTCCATCATCCAGGGTCTGTATATTATGCATCACAGAGAATTCCACGCCGCCCATTGAGGGTCTGTCCGCTTTTGTTTATTGAGGGCCTGCCCGGCCTCTGCCGCCTCCCTGTATATAAAAAAGTTGCGCTCATTCAAAATTGACGGTATACTATAAGCTGTAGTTTCAGACAGTATGCCCTTTTTATACTGCGCTGGGCTGCATGTAGCTAACCGGACGTTTTATACGGATGGCCAGAGGACATCCTTTTTTGATATTATATGAGTTTGGAGTTTAAGGCGGTCTCCTTTGCGGAAAAAGAGCTGGCAGACCGCTACGCGTTTCAATACGGAGAGAGATCCTGTCAGCATTCCTTTGTATCCATGTTCGGACATTCCGAAAAATACGGGGATGCCCTGTGCGAAAAGGACGGCTGGCTGTATTACTGCAGGAAGAATCTGGAAACGGAGACCACCAGATTTTATCTCTGCCCCATGGGGGACAGGGAGGACAGGAAAGGCTTTACGGAAGCCATCGAAAATATCCTCGCGGATGCCCGTGAGGCAGGGAAAAAGGCCCGCTTCGAGACGGTCACAAAAGGGGCCGCGGAGCTTATTTCCTCCTGCTTTCCGGATCGTTTTACCATCAAACCCTGCAGGGATTTTTATGAATATATATACTCCAGGGAAAAGCTGGTTAAGCTTCCCGGCAAAAAGATGGCCAGAAGGCGTTATCAGGTAAATGCCTGCCTGAGGTATTACGAGGGAAGGATCCAGATCGACCCCATCCTTGAGGAGGATGTGCCGGAGATAAAGCTTTTTCAGGAGGAGTGGGTCCGGCAGAGGTACGAGGAAAACGGCAATCCCGAGCTCCTGGAGGAAAACGGAGCGATCTTAAGAGAGCTGGGGGAGTTTGGACGCTGCGGCCTTAAGGGCATCATCGTCAGGCTCGACGGAGATATCGTGGGCTATGCCTACGGGGTCTGCCTTACCGAAGACTGCTTTGACATCCTGGTGGAAAAAGGCGACCGCAATATCCTGCATATCTATCGGCTCTTAAAAAGAGAGCTTCCCGCGCATTGCGATGAGAAGATCCAATGGATCAACTGGGAAGAGGACGTGGGGGATGCGGGGCTTCGCCAGATCAAAACGGACTATTATCCGGATATGCTGATGGAAAAATATATCGTGGAGGAACGTGATGAATAAGCTTGAAGCGAATCTGTCGCTGTTCGTGATCACGTTTTTTGCGGCAATTCAATATGTGTTCCTGAAGAACATACCGTCCTCGGTGTCTCATTTCGCATATCTTTTTATCACGAACCTGATCGGCTTCGTCCTGATCTTTATGGTATTTTTCGGAGAGCTTTTCCGTCTGGACCGGAAGCAGGTCGCCCAGAGCTTCCTGCTCTCCCTGGAGCTTTTCGGATACAATATCTTCATGCTCCTGGGAACGGTGGGAGTGGATACAACGGTAAGCGCCTGCGTGCTTTCCGCCTATTTCATTTTTATTCCGCTCTATTCCTTCCTGATCTTTAAGAAAAAGCCGGAAAAGAACGTGGTGGCGGCTCTCTGTGTGGTGGCCCTCGGGCTTCTGATCTTTATGGGGCTGGATTTCAAGGGGCTGTTGAATATTCATGTACTCTTTCTGGGGATCGCGGATCTCTTTTTCGCAGCCTATATCCTGACCACGGAAAAGCTCACCGCCCGGTCGAACCCTTCGATCCTGGCCATGGGGCAGCTGTTTTTCAATTTTGTCTTTTCCTTTGTGGCCTGGTATGTGCAGTCGATCTACAAAGGAGAGAGGATGGAGATCCCCAATGCTCCGGAATTCTGGGGCAGCGTGCTCTTCATCTGCTTTTTCATCAGGGGGCTTTACGGCGTGGTGCAGATCTATGCCCAGCGATATGTGAGCGCCTTCAATACCTCCCTGATCTTTTCTTCGGAGATCCTGATGACCATGCTGATGTCGCCTCTGCTTTCCAGGATTTTTGATACGGATGTGGAGGTCATAACGGGCTTCAAGATCATCGGAAGCATCCTGATCGTGGCAGGGATCCTGATCGCGGATCCTGCTTTTATCGGCTTTGCGTCGGGGAGGATCAGACATGCAAAATAGAAGAAATCTGCAGAGGTGGATCCAGTACATGATCGTCAGCATGGCCGCCTATCTCGTGATCGATCTGTCCGTGCGGATGACGGGGCTGGTGAGGTACTCGGACGCGGTGGGAGTGAAGAATTTCCTGGCGGTACTCCTGGGGCTTGTTTTCGGTCCCTGGGGAGCGGGAGGATGCTGCCTGGGATGCTTTCTGGGTTCCGTTTTTCTGAACGATCTGGATATTTATACGCTGTATGAATGTCTGGCGGATCTCATCGTAGGAAACGGCATGTGGTGTCTCTGGCATCTGAGAAATAAGAACGGAACGGTTTTTCTGAAGAAGCCGGTGGATTACGGGAGATATCTGGTGATGCTCCTGTTTCTGTCCTGCATTGCGGGACTGGCGGCCTATGTGATCCTGCCGGAGAGGGACTTTATTCCCTATTTCGGAGCGTATTTCATTTTAGGGATCATAGTGGGGATCCCGATCCTGATCCTGATGACCAGCATCATCTGTGTGGAGCCCTTCCTTCCTTCCTGGAGGAAGCGGAATGTGGGGATCTCCGGGACCGTTACCTCCGCCCCGGAGACGCTTACCGCTTTCAATGAACAGCTGGAGGAGTACGCACTGGGGCATAAGATCAAAATGAAGGAGATCTTCAGCGTACAGAACTGTATCGAAGAGGTTCTGATCCGCTTTCAGGAGAAAAATCCGGATTCGGAAACGAGGATCAGGGTCCAGTTCCACGACAGTGTTTCGATCGATTTTGAAAACGACGGGGAGAGGTGCAATCCGTTCCGGGCAGGCAAGGAAGAGGAAACGGAAAATCTGATGGGTCTGAAGCTGATCCTTCACAGGGCCCTCCGTTCCTCCTACCGTCACCGGGAGGGCTGCAATCTGGTCCATATCGTCATGTAAGGACAGGAGGACCTTTTGACCCTGACATCATAATAAGACATATATATCGGGAGGAAATGAATGCTTGCAAAGATCCTATCCAAAGAGGACTGCAGAAAATGCCAGTTCTGCTGCGCCTACAGAAGGCAGAGCCTGTGGGAGACTCCGCTTTTTGAACCGGAGAAGGCCGAGCGTCTGAAAAAGGCGTTTCCGGAGGCAAGGTTCAAGGAGGCAAGGGACGGATACCTTACCCTTGACCTGGACGGGAGATATCAGACGGACGATCCCGAGGAAGAGGCAAGGTGCTACTTCAACAAGGAGGGCTGCGCCCTTGATCCGGCGGATAAGCCCTTTGACTGCGCGGTCTGGCCCTTCCGGATCATGAAGCGGGACGAGGAGGTCATGATCACATTGGATAAGGATTGTCCCGCCCTGGCAAAGACCGATCCGGAAAAGATCCGCTCGTTCCTGAAGGAGGAATTGAGTTCGAAAATCTGGGCTTATATTTCAGAGCATCCGGAAGCGGTCCAGGATTACAGAGAACACTATGAAATCTTAGAGGTGAGGAAAAATGGCTAACAGAACATCGATATCCAAAAGAGTCAAGAAAACCCTTCTCAGTATATCTCTTACGGCCGTCATCATCACCACGGCAGTGGCTGTGATCAGCATGATGCTGATCAGGAACAGGGTGGTGCAGGACAGTAAGGATCTGGGCGACTCGGCTACAAACACCGCGGCGGAAAGCCTGACGGAGCAGATGGAGCAGAACCGTCTGAACGTGGCCAACAGCCGGGCGGAATACGCAGGAGCCCAGCTGAACCGGATCTCGGGATATATCGAGAGCTTCCGGAGCGACGTGGAATACCTGTACGCTCATGCGGACCGGTACACGCAGGTGCCCGTACTGCCGCCCTCCAAGGAGAATGCAGGCAAATATGTCCTGATGCGTGATCTTCAGAACGAAAGCATAAAGCTCGAGGATATCCAGGAAGAAATGGGGCTTATGGGAAATATGGAAAGCTCCTTTGCCTCCACCATGGAGGTGGCCGGGGATGAGATCGCGACCATCTACATGGGTCTGGAATGCGGCGTTATGATCAGCTACGACCCCTCCTCCCAGCTGGCGGATCCCGGCCCGGAAAAGGAATCCTATTATGATTTCAAGGACCGCAGCTGGTATCAGGATGCGAAGGCGGCGGGAGATGTGATCTTTTCCGAAACCTATCTGGACGGCTACGGCCGGGGACTTACCATCAGCTGCTCCGCACCGTTTCGCAATGCCGAGGGAGATTTTGCCGGCGTCATCAGCATGGATATCCTGATCGACGATCTGCTCCAGTCCATCATCAATCTGAAGAGCTCTGACGGCTCCTACGTTATGCTGGTGGAAAAGGACGGAGATATCATCGCCTCCCCTTATATGAAAAAGGATCAGGCGGAGTTTGATAATATCAAGAATGACACGAGCAGCGAAATGAACGAGGTGGCGGATCAGATCCTGAGCGGGGTTTCCGGCATCACCAAAACGGATGAGGGTGTCTATTATTCCTACGCGGAGATCGGCCTGACAGACTGGACGCTTGTGATCTATATCCCTGCCGAGAGCATCGGAGATCCGGTGAGCATGATCGAGCAGACGATCCAGTCCGGTACCAATGCCACCATGGGATCCATCAATAAGACGATCCGTCTTACCGTTTTCGCCCTTCTGGTGGTCATCCTTCTGATCATCGGAGGAGTGCTTCTGATCTCCGGCAAGTTCTCGAAACGGATCATCATGCCGCTGATCTCCTTAAGAGACGATGTCATGATCATCAGCGGCGGCAATCTGAAGCATCAGGCCAAGGTCATTGAAAACGATGAGGTCGGAGATCTGGCGCTGGCCTTCAACAATATGTCCGCTTCCCTGACGGAATATATCGACAATCTGACCAAGGTCACGGCGGAGAAGGAGAGGATCGGAGCCGAGCTCAATGTGGCGACACAGATCCAGGCGGATATGCTTCCGCGGGTCTTCCCGCCCTTCCCGGACCGGACGGAGGAGTTCGACCTGTATGCCACCATGGATCCGGCCAAGGAGGTGGGAGGCGATTTCTACGACTTCTTCCTGGTGGACGAGGATCATCTGGGACTGGTGATGGCGGATGTCTCCGGAAAGGGAGTTCCGGCGGCGCTATTCATGGTCATTGCAAAGACGCTGATCAAAAACAGGGCATTGCTTGGCGGCTCGCCTGCCGAGGTTCTTGCCTATGCCAACGATCAGCTGTGTGAGGGAAATGAGGCAGAGCTGTTTGTAACAGTCTGGTTCGGGATCCTTGAGCTGTCCACCGGAAAGGGGATCGCGGCGAACGCCGGACATGAGCATCCCGCGATCCGCAGGGCAGGCGGACAGTATGAGCTGGTCATCTACCGCCATTCCCCGGCGGTCGCCACCATGGAGGGCATCCCCTTCAAGCAGCATGAGTTCGAGCTGCATCCGGGAGACAGCTTCTTTGTTTACACAGACGGCGTAGCGGAAGCCACCAATGCCGAAAACGAGCTCTACGGTACCGACCGGATGCTTGAGGCATTAAACAGGAATCCGGACGCGACAGCAAAGGAACAGCTTGAAACAGTCAGGAAATCGATCGATGATTTTGTGGGAGAAGCACCGCAGTTTGACGATATTACGATGCTTGGCTTGAATTACTTCGGAAAGAAATAGGAGGTACGCATGGCAGAACGGGTGTTGAACATCGGAGCGAAGGTTGAAAATCTGGATGACGTACTTGCCTTTGTGGATACGTTTCTGGAGGAAGTCGATGCCGATATGAAGGCGATGGTTCAGCTGGATGTGGCGGTGGAGGAGATGTATGTGAACATCGCCCATTACGCATACGGCGAAGAGGGAGCGGGTGATGCCGAGATCCGCATCGATCTGGACGATCTGGAAGGAAAGCGCGCCGTAAGGATCACCTTCATCGACAGCGGTATGTATTACGACCCTCTGGCCAAGGAGGATCCGGATACGACCCTTTCTCTGGACGAGCGTCCCATCGGAGGTCTGGGGATCTTTATGGTGAAGAAGAGCATGGACAAAGTGGCGTATGAACGAAAGAACGATCAGAATATCTTCACGCTCTGGAAAGAGATCGGAGATTGAAGTACAGGCAGGGGTATCGTCATGAAGATAATGGAACAGCTGGCTGAACGCTATCCGCAGCTGTATGTGGCTCCATCCGATCATGCCGAGGAGGCGTACGCGAAAGCGGTGCGTCAGGGCGAGGCATTGGAGGAGAGGAGCCTTGCGCATTTTATCGGGAGCGAAAAGGACTGGCTGAAAAAAGAGGAAACTCCGGCGGGAGAGGTGGAGATCCTGCATCTGGAAGAAAGAGCGGATTTTGAAACCTTCCTGCGCATCATCCTGAACCGCGCAAAGCCGGTTTCAATCCTGCCGTCCGTGGGTGCCCAGACCATCATCGGACTCAGAAACTGGAAGAAGATCGCGGATCATAAGGAAGAATTTCTCTCATCCGGCGGAACGGAGGAGACCTGGTGGGATGAGCTGGTAAGCTTTGCGGCGGACAAGGCCCGCTCTACCGATATCCTGATCGTGATCTCCACAGGGCCCTACAGCGCGGTGCCGGCGGCAACAGCCGGTATGTCCGAGGAGCGGTGGCTCCGGGTCTCGCAGGATATCCGGTATTATCATGAATGTGCTCATTTTATCTGCCGGAGGACGGCTCCGGAGCTGGTGAAGCCGCTCTGGGACGAGATCACGGCGGATATGACGGGTTTAAAAAAGGCAGTCGGAAATTACGAGCCGGAGCTTGCGGCCGTGTTTCTGGGTGTGGACAGCACGGGCTATACGGGGGGCAGGCTGGAGCATTATCTTTCCGATGAGGAGAAGAAGCATCCGGACGAGATCGCAAAGAAGATCTACAGGGTGATCCATGACCTGGCCATCGTTGCGGCTCAGTGGGAAAAGAACCAGACCTACGATCTGCTCCTTCATATGCTGCACCATCCGATGATGGATCGGTAGGATGAAGGAACTCCGGCTGATCGTTTATTTCTTTCTGGCGCTCTTCCTCGGAATGACAGTCTATCTTGTCATTTACGTGGCATTTTACGCGCCGACGACCATCAACAACAACTACAATATGAGGCAGAAGGACCTCGCGAAGCAGGTGATCCGGGGCACGATCTACGCCGCGGACGGGACCGTGCTGGCAAGAGAGGCCATGGATCCTTCAGGATGCGAGGTCCGCAATTATCCTTACGGGAGGCTCTTTGCCCATGTGGTGGGATTTTCCACCAACGGGACCACCGGGCTTGAGAATACCGCAAACATAAGGCTCCTCACCTCCAGTGCTCCGGTGGATGAAAAGATCGGAAAGGAAATGGCGGGGGTCCGCAATACCGGGGACAACATCCGCACCACTCTGGATGTAAAGCTTCAAAGGACCGCCTATGAGGCCCTTGGAAACCATAAGGGTGCCGTGGTGGTGATGGAGCCGAAGACCGGCAGGGTCCTGGCGATGGTCTCGAAGCCGGACTTCGATCCGAATACGGTCTCGGAGAACTGGACGGAGATCTCCGGGGATGAGGACAATTCCCCTCTTGTAAACCGGGTGACCCAGGGGCTTTATCCTCCGGGCTCCACCTTTAAGATCATCACGCTGCTGCAATATCTGAAGGAGGATCCGGAAGGTCCGGCAGAGTATGAATTCAACTGCAAGGGCAGGGTCACGGTGGAGGACAGCAGCATCGAGTGCTATCACGGCTCCGTCCACGGCAGGGTGGATCTGGACGAGGCCTTCGCCAAATCCTGCAACTGCGCTTTTGCGACCCTGGGACTGGATCTGGATGTCCCGGGCTTTGAGGACACGGCCCAGAAGCTCCTCTTCGACAGGATCCTTCCCATCGATCTGAATTATTCCAAATCCCGGTTCGCCCTGACCTCGGACGCCGACACCTTTGAGCGGATGCAGACCGCCATCGGCCAGGGCAAAACCCTGATCACGCCTATGCATATGGCTCTGATCACCTCCGCCATCGCAAACGGCGGCGTGATGATGAGGCCCTATGAGATAGAGCGTCTGGAAAGCTATCAGGGAAGGCTCATAAAGGCCTATGAGCCGGAGGCCTACCGGCAGATCCTGACAGAGGAGGAGGCAGGGGAGCTCACGGAGTATCTGACGGATGTGATCTTAAACGGTACCGGTCGGAAGCTTTCCGGGCTTTCCTATACCGTTGCGGGAAAGACCGGCTCCGCGGAGTACGGAAAGGAAAAGGGGAAGAGCCATGCCTGGTTCACGGGCTTCTGCGATGTGGAGGATCCGAAGCTTACGGTGACCGTCGTCATCGAGGGCGCAGGCAGCGGAAGCGACATGGCGGTGCCCGTCGCGAAGCGGATCTTCGACGCATATTACGAGTAATTTTCATTTAGAGGATAAGACATCATTCGAAAGGGAGAGAAGAGATGATAAACAGCGATAAGGTGCAGGAGATCCTGTACGGAGGGGATTATAACCCGGAGCAGTGGGATGAACAGACAAGAAAAGAGGATATGAAGCTCCTAAAGAAGGCGGGGATCAACATCCTGACCCTGAACGTGTTCAGCTGGGCAAGGCTGCAGCCGGAGGAGGACACCTATGACTTCTCCGATCTGGACCGGATCGTGGAGCTGGTATCGGAGAACGGCTTTAAGATCTGCATGGCAACGGGCACGGCCGCTCATCCGGCCTGGATGGCGAAGAAATACCCGGAGATCCTCCGGACGGAGATAAGCGGCATCCGGCGGAAATTCGGCGGGCGTCATAATTCCTGCCCAACAAGCCCCGTCTTCCGGAAATTCTCCGCGGGCCTTGCCTCAAAGCTTGCCGAGCATTACAGGGACAGGAAGAATATCGTGGCCTGGCATGTAAGCAACGAATACAGCGGCAGATGCTATTGCGAAAACTGCGAGAAGGCCTTCAGAAGCTGGCTTAAGGAGAAGTACGGAAGCATCGGAGAGCTGAACAGAGCCTGGAACACGGCCTTCTGGGGGCATACCTTTTATGACTTCGACGAGATCGTGCTGCCGGATCTGCGCTCCGAGCATTTCTATCAGACGGATGCGCCCAACGGGATCTTTCAGCAGGAGCGGAGCACCTATCCCTCCATCACGCTGGATCATTACCGCTTCAGCTCCGACTGCCTCCTGGCAAATTACAGGGATGAGGCGGAGGCCATCCGCAGATTTATCCCGGACGCAAAGATCACCACGAACCTCATGGGAGACATCACGGATCTGGACTACGGAAAATGGGGCAAATATCTGGACTTCATCTCCTGGGACAACTACCCCCAATACGGAGACGAGCCCGCAAGGGTGGCGATGCGCCACGACCTGATGAGGGGTGTGGGCGGAGGGAAGCCCTTTGCGCTGATGGAGCAGACCCCCTCCGTTTCCAACTGGCATACCTATGCGGCCTTAAAGCGCCCGGGGCAGATGCGCTCCGTAAGCTATCAGGCGGTGGCTCACGGCGCGGATACCGTCATGTTCTTTCAGATGCGGCAGAGCCTGGCGGAGTGCGAAAAGCTCCACAGTGCGGTGATCAGCCACGCGGGAACGGCGGATACGAGGATCTACAGGGAGTGTAAGGAGCTGGGGAAGGAGCTTTCCGGCTTAAAGGATGTCCTGCTTCACGCAGAGACTCCCGCAAGGGCTGCCCTGCTCTTTGACTGGGACAACTGGTGGGCCGCGGGGATGACGGCCGGCTTAAACGGAGGGATGGCTTATCCCGAAGAGGTATATGCCTATTATGAGGCCTTTTATGCCTACGGGATCCCGGTGGATGTGATCCCCTGCGACGCGGAGCTTTCGGGCTATGAGATCGTGGCGGCGCCGATGCTCTATATGGTAAAGCCCGGCATGGCCGCACGGCTGGAGGACTTTACCAAAAAGGGCGGCACCCTGATCTGCTCCGTCTATACGGGCCTTGCAAATGAAAACGATAACATCACCCGGAAGGGTTATCCCGGGGAATTGCGAAAGCTGCTCGGTATATGGACCGAGGAGTTTGACAGTCTGCCGCCGGAGGATCAGAACAGCTTTGTATTTGAGGGCAGGGAATATCCCGCCTCCCTCTGCTTTGCCATAAGCCATCCGGAGGGGGCGAAGGTTCTTGCTTCCTACGAAAAGGATTTCTACGCCGGGACTCCGGTGGTGACCCGCAATACCTTCGGAAAGGGCAGGGCCTATTATGTGGGCACGCGCTCCAGCCGCGGGTTTTACCATGCTCTGATCAAAAAGCTTGCGGTATCCGCGGGGCTTCTTTCCAAAAAGGCCGGAGAGCTTCCCGAAGGAGTGGAGCTTGCCGTGAGGGAAAACCGGAACGGACGGTTTGTATTCCTCATCAATCACGGAGGGGAGGAGGTAAGCCTGAAGGACCTGGGATCCGGCCTGCCTTTTCCGAAAAAGCTCCCGCCCTACGGGGTGTCTCTGATCCGGGTTTCCGGGAAGGATAAGGAAAGGCTGATAAAGAAATGAGGTGAGCCCATGCAGGGAAGAGAAAAGACAGAACGGCTGAAGGAGAGCATCGGAGCCAGAGTCGTGGGGAAGGAGAAGCAGATCGAAGCCGTGATCCTGGCGCTTTTGGCCGGGGGCCACGTCCTTCTGGAGGATCTGCCGGGAGTGGGAAAGACCCTGCTGGCAAAGACCCTTGCCGCCTCCCTGTCCTGCAGCCATGCAAGGATCCAGTTCACGCCGGATACCCTTCCTTCGGATGTGACGGGGGCCTCGGTGTTTGATGCGTCGGAGAATGCCTTTAAGCTGATCAAAGGGCCTGTGTGCAGTCAGATCGTGCTGGCGGACGAGCTGAACCGCACCTCCCCGAAGACCCAGTCCGCACTGCTGGAGGCCATGGAGGAGAGGCAGGTGACCATCGACGGGCAGACCATTCCGATCCCGGAGCCCTTTATGGTGATCGGGACCCAGAATCCCCTGACCATGGCGGGGACCTATCCGCTGCCGGAGGCGCAGCTGGACCGGTTTATGATGAAGCTGAGCCTCGGAAGCCTCACGGAAGAGGAGACCGTGGCAATGGAGAAGCGCTTCCTGCAGGGAACCTTTGAAAGCAGGACGGAGCCGGTGCTTACGGCGGAGGAAGTGGTTTCCATGAAGAGGGAAACGGAGGCTGTGACTGTAAAGGAGGAGCTTCTGCATTATGCGGCAAGGGTTGTGATGGCTGCCGGAAAGGCAGAGGAGATCGTCGCTCCCTGCTCACCGCGGGCCACTCTTTCCCTGCTGCGTCTGTCTCAGGCCAGGGCCTATCTTTCCGGAAGGGATTTCGTGATCCCCGAGGATATCCTGGATGCGGCCCGTCTGACGCTGCCCCACAGGATCCGCTTAAGCGCAGAGGCGAAGATGAACAGGGTCAACGCGGACAGGCTCCTGGAGAAGCTTCTGCGCTCCGTAGAGATACCGAAATGAAGCTGAAGCTTTTGCACAAGGGAAGGGATCTGATCGCCGCCTGTCTCTGGCTTGCGTCTGTCTTCTGGGTTTCTTTCCGGGGCGGGGTGCTGCCCTGGCTGTGTTTTTTTGCCTTTCTTTTACAGATCCCGGTCTTTCTGGGATATCTGATTTATGTAAACTTCTTTTTGAAACTCCATCAGGGAATGAGTGAGCGCCGCGTGACAAAGGCGGAGGAAAAACCCTTCTGCCTGGTGCTGGAAAACAGCGGCTTCCTGCCCATCGGAGAGCTGACGGTGATCTGGGAGGAGCGGGCCGGGCAGATCACCGGCGAAGGAAAGAATGCCGTCAGAAGCCTGCTGCCCGGAGAGCGGCGGGAAGAGGGATATAAGCTCAGCTGCCGCTACGCGGGGACCTATCCGGTGGGGGTGCTGGGCTTTTCGGTTTCCGATCTGTTCGGGCTCGTATCCTTCTCCTTCTCTGTGCCGGAGAAATACCGGGCGGTGGTGATGCCGAAGATCACGGGCGACGCGGAGGAGCTGCTGGGCCGCAGGCTTCCGGAGGAGGAGGCCCTCTTTCAGAATACGGAGCTGACCGAGGACATTCCCGGAAACGATTTCCGGCGCTACACCGCGGGAGACAGGGCGGGAGCGGTAAACTGGAAGCTCTACGCAAAGACCGGGGAGCTCTATACAAGGCTTCCGGAGAACAGGAATGTGGGGCTTTTTGCCATCCTGCTCGCTTCCTGCACCCTGCGGGAGGAGGCCATCGAAGACATTATCCAGAGGGACCGGTTCCTTACCTTTGCGGTATCGGCGGCCTGGTATTTCGGCCGGCAGGGAAAGCCGGTGGAGCTCATCTTTCCGGCGGGAAGCTTTAAGCATATCCTGGTGGATTCCTATTCCGGCTTTGAAACCTTTTACCGGGAGATCTCGGAGGGGCTCTACTACGGAGCCGGGACGGATGCCGAACAGGCGGTGGCCGCGGAGGAAAAACGGCTGCGGGCAGAAGGTAGAAGACTTTTTGTGATCCGGGAGAGGGAGCTTTCCGATGCGGAGGAAATGCCCGCTGAAGAGGAGAGCACCGGATGGAGGAGCCTGGATGCGGCGGGAGGGACGGTATGAAGGAGAGGATCCGAACCGGCATCAGCCTGACCGGACTCCTCCGGTCTGCCGATGCTCTGGCATCATTATACCGCATCGTATGGATGGCCGCCCTGACGGAGCTTTTAAGCCTGCCTTCGGTCTCAGAACCGCTGCGCACAGCCGGGCTCGGTGAGAGCCTTTTTCTGCCCTTTTCCCAGGGCCCGATGAAGGCCCTTGTGATCTTTTTCTGCCTGCTTTGCGAGCTGCTCCTTCTCCTTGCGGAGAGGAGCGGCCTGAAGCGGTTCCTTACGGGAGGTCTGCTGCTCTTTGCCGCAGCCCTCTTTTTCCTCTTAAGAAGGACAGATATGGTCTGGTGCATTCCCGCAGCGGCTCTTATTCTGCTATCCGTCCGGCTGCTGTTTCGCTTTCCTTTTGCAAGAAGAGGAGCCCTGATCCTGTACGGCGCGGCGATCCTTTTCCTGATCCCTTCGGAGCAGCTTACAAAGCTCTCCGCAGGCGCCGCTCTGTTTCTGATCCTTACGGAGGCCGTATCCCTGATCCGGAAACAATATCTGCTCTGGGTGCCCTATGCGCTTGCCCTCTGCATCCTGCTCATGTTCATGCCGGTAAGCAGCAGGCCCTTTGACTGGAGCTTTGTGCTGAAGGTGGCAGACAGGGTCGGACAGGGCTTTGATACGGCCTTTCAGGAGCTTTCCTATCTTCTCGGGGAGCTGGGCCTTACCACGGAATACGGCAGCGGCTACAGCGGTCTGG
>CACZNS010000231.1 GCA_902782575.1 uncultured Lachnospiraceae bacterium | reverse complement strand
AGCATTCGTCGCATTAGTCCAGATATTTTGCGACCGTTATACTAGCATCATGCGTTCATCCGTCATTTTCTCCGCCAGATCGATCGCCTCTGTCACGGCATTCTGCTTGGCCTCATTCCCTTTGAATGTCAGCGGATAGATCGCCAGCCGCATCATGTGATGACTGTAATATCTTTGTTATCTCTTGGAAATTCCGGGCGATATGCCCTGATGCCCTGCGGCAGTTCTCTGATCGGATTGCGACAAATATATCACTTTTCGATGCTTTTGTAAATATCCAGGAGTTCTATTGGAGTAAAAAGACACCGATAGTGAAAATTCAATTTAATATCTTGTGATAAAGAATATCGATGGATCTATCATCTAAATGAACCGGGTTATTTTTCAATCGAACTGCATTAACAGAGGATCTTAATATATTATAGTCCGTGTCATCTGTAAGCACAGGTTTCTCCATTTGAAGAGATAATAGGATCTGATCAAACAATTTTGAAGCATCTTCCGCATTCGTGCATTCCATCGCTTTAGCCAGTTCCTGAAAAGTGTGCTGCAGATAATCCTTCCCTCGGGGATCGATGCAATCCTCTGGATGCATTAGCATATATGGCCAAAGCTTCGAAACGCAAAGTGCAGCCGAAAATCCATGAGGGATATGATATAATTCTGTGAGTTTGTAGCACATGGCATGTCCTGCAGTTGTTTGGGTTATATTGATTGCCTTACCGGCGATGTTTGCTGCCTGCAACATATTCTTGTTTCCATTTTCTTGATTATTCAGATATGCATCTTTATTCTTCAAAATAAGCCGTAGAGCATTTCGAGAGTATTCTTTACTTCTATCATTGGAATTAATTGACCAGTAGGATTCAACCGCATGACAAAACGTATCCAGCATGGTAGACTTTCTTTGGTATAGAGGGAGTGATTTCAGTACTGACGGATCCATTATAACCTTTGAAGGAATGCAACTGTCGTGTGTAATAGACAGCTTTTCTTCCTTATAGTAAATCACAGCATATCTTGTGGCTTCGCTTCCTGTACCTGCAGTGGTAGGAATGGCAAACAGCCGGATATCATTAGCTGCTATTTCCTGTTCAAAAAATTTTCGGGAAGGATCCATGTTCGCAAAGAGCTTGATGCACTTTGCCACATCGATCGAGCTTCCGCCGCCGACCGCGATGATCAGCTTACATTGGCTTTCCTTAAAAGCGCTGACTCCCTTTACAACCGATTCATAGACCGGATTAGGACTAAAGTCGTTGAACCTGATTACGTCCACACCCAATCGCAACGGGAGCATATTAAAGTATTTATTCCAATGAAGAAAGCGGATAGAATCACCGCATACGAGGAAAACCCTGTTATCATGGTTTTCCAGAATATACTGATCCATGGTTTTGAAATGATCGGTCATTTGAATAGTATCCTTTTGTGATAGGTATTATCAATAACTTTCCTCTGGGATCAATCGGATGATCTCCGGAAACGGCATCAGAGAACTATCACATTCCTTGGCTCTGTGATAAGTCAGGATTGTTTTTGCGGCATTTTGGATAGCAGGTACAGCTGCGCGCATCAGCTGATTCGCATAGATCACTATATTTACCCCACGTTTCTTAAATTCTTCTTCGGTAACAGAATTAAAGGAAGTCGGTACGACGACGAGCCAGGTGGTTTTGTCTTTGCTTCTGAATTTATCAACAAATTCAAATATTTCATTCGGCTCCTCTTTTCTGCTGTGGATCATGATCGCGTCAGCTCCCGCTTTAACGAAAGCATCAGCCCGACTTAGAGCATCCTTTATGCCTTTCTCCAGAATCAGACTTTCAATACGAGCACAGATCATAAAATCGCGGCTTTTTTGAGCTTTTTTTCCTGCTGCAATTTTTTCGCAAAAACTTTCGATGGAATCCTGATGCTGCTCTACATCTGTTCCAAACAGAGAATTCTTTTTCAATCCTATTTTGTCTTCTATGATGACCATAGAAACACCCATTCGTTCCAGAGTTTTAACCGTATAGATAAAATGCTCGATTCTTCCGCCGGTATCGCCGTCAAAAATAATAGGTTTTGTTGTTACCTCCATCAAGTCATTGATCGTTCGAAATCTGGACGTCATGTCCACAAGCTCAATATCCGGTTTTCCCTTAGCAGTAGAGTCGCAGAGTGAACTGACCCAAATTGCGTCAAACTGATGAGCTTCACCCTGTTGGTGCACGACTGTATTTTCAACGACAAGTCCTGTCAGCCCGTCGTGAGCTTCCATAGCGGTGACCAATCCTTTCATTTCCAACACCTTTTTAAGACGACTTTTCCTGATATCTGGCATGGCCAATTCAGCGCGGGTCCGCCTTTCCAGCTCTTTGCATTTTTCGTCTCCCCAATACGGATATTCGACAAGCTTTCCTCCGTATTCTGCAAGGACGGAGCAGACTTCATCACGAACAGGTTTTTGAAAACCTGATTTCCAGTCATCACCGTGCACCACATAATCCGGCTTAAACTTTATCAGATTATCTTTATAGCTTAGATGCTTCTGTTCCACTACCTTCCATACACCGGCAATATTCTCAAATAGTGCTTTTCGCTCACTGAATTGGAGAAGCGGAAATCTTTTATAGCTCGCAACAGCTTCATCTGAAAGAACACCGATAATAAGCCGTCCCAGACGGGATGCTTTTTTTATGATCGCCATATGACCGCTGTGAAGAATATCGGAAGAAAAGCACAAATATACCGTTCGCCGCTCTGCTTCAGCAAGCAGATCAATCACAACGGAAAGGTCATTTGCATCATCAATTTCTTTGCAAAGACGGGATCGTATATCAAGAGGAGAAAGATTACACAGACCGGATATTTCATTAAATGCATTTTCTGCATAACATCTGATTTTTGCTGTATCCCCACTTTCGCAATACGACACGATCTGATCCAGCCATAGTATCCAGTCTTCCTGCCTGAACTTATATAAGGGCTGAGCGGAAAAAGCATGTTCAAAGAAATTAATACCGATTCTTATGATCTTATTGTCTTTTAGCTGAACCTTAAAATCTTTTTCCGGTAATTTTTCTGTGCTGCTCACCGGCATGCAGCTGCCATTGAAATCAAATACATCATCAAATACAGTATTTTCAAAAACCAGATCTCCATGCATCAGCAGAATATCGTCTTTAAGAAATTCTCTGGCACAGTAAATAGAATAAATATAATTCGTTTCTTTGAAATCAGGATTGTGGACATACGTGATATTAATCGGAAGATCAAGACTCTGACAATAACGGATCAGAATATCATCAAAAAGTCCGGTTGTAATGATCACGTCTTCTATTCCTTTGTAACAAAGCATTTTTAGCTGTCTGCTGAGAATGGTATCTGTGCCTGAAATCTCAGTCATACATTTGGGCTGCTGGGCAGTTAAAACCCCCATTCGTGTTCCCATACCAGAGTTTAAGATCAATGCTTTCATTCTCTTCCTCCAGATTTATAGTAAATTGAGTATAAAATCATTTTTAGAAAATGTCAGAAATAACCCTTCATATCAGGTTTCAACGATCAGCCCTTTCAGATCTTTATAGACATATTCACCTGCAAGACTTTGATTTTGGTGATAATAGTCCAGTTCTTTTTCAAATACCGCTTTTCTCCGATCTTTCATGGGATCTATACCGGCCAATACAACATTCTGGAGATAATCATCTATTTTTGCATATTCTTCACCGTTAGCCTGATAATAGGAATTTACTATTTTTTGACCCAATTCGCCGAAATTTTGAGTGGATCTGCGAAGAAACAGTGCCGGCTTTCCTGTATATAAATATTCACCGATAAAAGAAATCGAATCCAGAATCAGAGCATCCGAGGTTTTAAAATGGTCCATATAAGTCGCTTCGGTTACGATTTTTGCATTAGGTAGTTCATTCCACTTTTTCAGATACTCATCATATTCTTCATAACTGTGAAATAATCCGGTTTGTACGGCAGCCATTCGGAGATTCGGATGGGGTTTGTAAATAAAAGAAATGCAATCCCGGTATTTTTCTGCCAGATATAACAGGAACCAGGCATTGCGCCGAAATGTGGAAAAACGGATGGAACCGTTATCAAATATAGAATAATGAGGTGCCACGATCACTTTTTTGATCGTATTGATATCTGTATCTGCCGGTATACTCCACAACTTCCTGAGATCATTATCAGAGTAAGAATTATTCTGATAAAGTGGATCAAGCTTTACATATCCGGAAAAACGTACATTTTCCCCCTGTAAAAGCTCGTATTCCCGGAAACCTGCCATGTGATGAGAGGATTCACAGTAAACACGCCACATCAGATTAATAAAGTCTTTGTTATATACATAATCTTTGGTGTATGAACCATCCGTGCTGTTACCAAGATCCATACTGTATGGAATGTAGGCGTTTAACACGGTGAGGGGAAAATAGAAAAATTGATAGATTTCCGGAAGACATTCATTCCAGGTGGAGCCATGAATGATCAGATCTGGAATACCGCCTATTGAATCCCAGGCCAGTACTGTCATTTTCTCAGCATCAAACGGAGCGATCAGATCGTAATCATTTTTTTCAAAGTATTCCTTGCTGCTATAATATGTATCTTTTATATCGTTTATACTTCGGTCAGCAAGTGGAGATAATAATATTTTTACGTCAAACCGATCATCCTTTTTCAATAAACGATAAAGGCTTTCCGCTGACCAAGTAGATGCAGAATATAAAAGGAAAATCACACGTATTTTTTTATGATTTTCTGCTTTTTTCAAAATTGCATTTTTACCGCAGGAAATGGTGTAGTTATACAGACTGCGATACAGTTCCTCCACCCCATCCAACTTTCCGCGCATTTCAAGCAATGCCAGCAGGTGTCCATAGGTATAGTTTCCCTTCGGATGTTTTGGGTCATTAAAGTCTCCCCTGTCATTTCCGTCCAGGATCTCTGTCAAATATCGATTTCGCTGTTCTTCGGTCATATCTAAACCCCTGCCGTGCTGCAGCATTTATGCATGGCACGAATACTCATGAGAATATGAAAACTTGCTTTCTGCTTTCTTCCTTTATCTGTATGCGCTTAAAAGCTATACTGCTTCCCGCAGTTCCCGCACACTCCTGCTTCATCCAGCCTGTATCCGCATATGCAGACCTTTCCGGCGTCTTTTGCGGGATTTCCCAATACCAGTGTATGCGGCGGTACATCCTTTGTGACTACTGCGCCTGCTCCGACCATGGCATATTCTCCGATCATGATCCCGCATCGGATCACTGCACCCGCTCCGATGGATGCGCCTTTTTTTACCAGAGTTTCTGTGATCTCCCAGTTCTGGTTGAAGGCCCTCGGATACATATCGTTGGTAAAGGTCATGGAGGGTCCGAGGAACACATCATCCTCGATCGTTACCCCATGATAAACATTCACGTTATTCTGGATCTTGACACCGTCTCCGATCACGACACAGGTATCGATATACACATTCTTGCTCAGGATGCAGTTCTTTCCTATGCTTGCTTTCTCCCTCACCTGTGCCTGGTTCCAGATCTTCGTTCCTTCCCCGATCCTTGCATCAGGACTTACTTCGGCTGTGGGATGGATATATGAGCTCATTTCCGTCATGCCCTTTCCGCATAGAAACGGTTTACGGTATCGATCACGGCATTCACTTCTTCCTCCGTCATTTCCGGAAAGACAGGCAGGCAGACGGTTTCCGCCGCCAGTCTTTCTGCCATGGGAAGAGAACCGTTCTGTCCGGAAATCCTTGCATTTGTTTTATCAAATGCCTTCTGCTTGTGAAGCGGTACCGGATAAAACGTTCCGTTTCCGATCCCGTTCTCACTCAGATAAGCACAGAGTTCTTTCTTAAAGGAGGAACGGATCACGAACTGATGCCAGCATGGCATGATGTCGTTTCCGTATTTCGGGCGGATCACCTTCTCGGTCAATGCATTCATGTATTTCGCGGCGATCCTGCTCCGGTTTGAATTGTATTCATCCAGATGCTTCAGCTTTACGGACAGGACAGCCGTCTGCAGGGCATCAAGCCTTGAGTTGTAGCCGATCAGATAGTTGAAATATTTATAAGGGTTATAAAGCTCCGTCTGCTTTTCGTCCGTTTCCGGCAGTTCTTCCACTCCCTCAAGCCATCCCTTTGTCTTCGCTCCGTTCATCCCTGCCCCATGCTCCTTGAAGGCCAGAAGGGCCGTGGACAGCCTTTCATCGTCCGTCACGACCATCCCGCCGTCTCCGCAGCCTCCCAGGTTCTTGGTAGGATAAAAGGAGAAGCAGCCGATGTCGCCCAGAGCTCCTGCTTTCCTTTCCTTGTATCCGCTCCCGAAGGCCTGTGCGGCATCTTCGATGACATACAGGCCGTGTGCTTTTGCGATCCCGTTGATCTTATCCATGTCGCAGGGGGCGCCGAAGATATGAACAGGAAGGACTGCCTTTGTCTTATCGGAGATCGCTGCTTCGATCAGGTCCGGATCGATGTTATAATCGCTCTCCCGGACATCGACAAAAACAGGAACCGCCCCGATGGAGGCGACCGCTTCCGCTGTGGCAAAAAACGTGAAGGGGGTCGTGATCACTTCATCCCCCGGACGAACCCCGCAGGCCCGCAGTGCGAGTACCAGCGCATCCGTTCCGTTGCTGCAGCCATGGGCATGGCTGATTCCGAGATATCCCTCACATGCCTGTTCAAACTCCCGGACGTATTTCCCTCCGATATATCCTGTGCTCTGAAGGACATCGGATACATTCTGTTCTGCTTCTGTACGGATCTGCTCATACTGGCGTTTCAGATCCAAAAACGGTACATTCATAAGCTGGCGCCTCCGTTTCCTGTCTGTGTTTTACCGGGCAGTTCCCGGATCTTCTGTACCACCTCTTCGCAGATGCGGATCGCCCGGATACCGGCATCCCCGTCCACGGAAGCAGGCCTTCTTTCTGTTACGGACTGATAGAAGGAGAGCAGTTCACGCCGGAGAGGTTCCTCACTAGGCACAAAGATCTTTTCCACTACGCCCTCCTGGCGGATCGAGTCCGCACGGTTTCCGTGGAACACAACATCCGTGTTTTTGGCGATGGTGAGGGTCCTAAGCAGCAGATCCGCTGTGATACAGCTGTCCAGCATGTGTACGCTGATGGTCCTTTCTTTTTCCTGGGAGACCCGGCTTGCGTTGATCGTAGCGTGTACATCCTCTGAAAATTGAAGCGTACAGGTCGCGAAATCGATATGGTCCGATCGGATGTTTTCTCCCAGACCGTTTATGGAAAGCACCCTGTGGGGCTCCATCAGATGGCAGATCAAGTCGATGTCGTGGATCATCAGATCCTCCACCACGCTTGTGTCCGTGATCCTTCCGCTGCCGGTAAACGGGCTGTAGCGGTGGGCTTCGATGTAGAAGATATCCCTCCGGTTGACCAGCTTTTTCAGCTCTAAGATGACCGGGTTAAACCGTTCGATATGCCCGACGGCCAGGATCAGATCCTTCTTGCGGAATGCATCCGCGATCTCTTTTGCATCCGTGCTGTTTAAGGCAAGTGGCTTTTCGATCAGGGCGTGGACTCCGTGCTCCGCCACCATCAGTCCGGTCTCTTTATGAAGAGAAGAGGGGACTGCCACCACGACGGCCTCCACATCCTTCAGCAGCGCTTCCGGGTCGGAATAGGCAGCCGTTTCAAATTCATCCGCAATCTTCTTTGCCTGATCCGCATTTTTATCGTATACACCGATCAGGTTAAATTGTTTTTCATCGGACAGGTTGCGGACATGGTTCCGCCCCATATGCCCTGTTCCGATCACTCCGATCTTCAACTTTTCCACTGGAAACCTCGATTACTTATTATCTGCAGTCAGGGCAAACTGCCTGAGCTGCTCCATGATCTTTTCCGCTTCGTCCTTCATACCCGCATCCGCCAGCTGGCGTGCCTTCTCCTGCAGAGCTGCGGCCAGCTGCCTCATTTCATCCGCCGGTGTGGAAATGATCCTTCCTTCCTTTACTGCGTCTGCATACACATGGCTGAACCGGTTCAATACCTCATCCATCTCCGGATGGATCCCGATCATTTCCTTCAGGCGGGCCAGAATGCTGCGGTAATCTTCTTCATCCATGGACAACACCCTGTCCAGGCGGAGCATCAGCTGACATTCCGACGGCAGAAGACCGCTTTCTTCTTCAAACAGCTCCGGTTTGTAAAGCTTCCTGTAAAATGTCAGCGTATCCATGCAGAGCCTTGAAAGCTCCCCGCGAAGCTGCTGGTATTCATCAAGAACATTTTTATTCTTTTCTTCCGGTTTATCCTTATCGGGCTTAGCCTGGTCAACGAGGATCGCTTCCCGCGTCCCTTTGGTAAAATAGAGCAGATGCTCCTCCCGTCCCATCGGAAGGGACTCTAAGAAGCTGAGCAGATACATCTGCACATCCGGTGCGGAATGATCCAGATAGTAGTCCACGTTTCGCTGCCACTTTGAGAAGGGAACTTCTTTGATGATGGAGGGGAGGTCGATGCTATGATCTGCGGCGATGGACCACAGATCCTTATCCATAAGAAACGGATTGATCAGCTGGAAGAGCTCCCGGTAATGCATGCTGTAATCAAAGTCTTCATTCTTTGTATGATCGGCCTGAAGGATCCGGATATCCCAGGGGATCGGGTCCTGAATTTTCTTATCTGAAAAGATCCGGACTACTCTCCAATAGCCCATGTCCTTTATCCCCGCCGTTTCCTGGAGGACGTTTGTAATGATCTCTCGTACCGGCTTGGATGCCCAGAGGGTCTTTGCCATTGTTACGAAATGCTCATCGTATTCCGTCTGGGTCATCTGGATCACAAACTGTCTTGCAAAGGCCCGGAAATCGTAAGGAGCTCCGTCGGTCCATCTTAGGCGGTCAAAATACTGTTCAAAGGAACTCCAGTCCCCGGCCTTGATGTCCAGATGGATCATCAGAGAAAGTGCCAGTCCCCAGACATTTTCATCAAACGTATCCTTCAGGAAATACGTCATCTCTATCGTCATCGAGTCTGTCTTATCGTGGAGCTTCTCGTACTTTTCGAAATAGGAGTGGAGATATTTCCGGCTTTTTTCGAAATCATCCAGATGATAGAAAAGAAGAGCGCATTCTATATCCAGCCAGGAGTTTACGACTTTGCCGTATTCCCGCTTACTGCCGTATGCATCATAGGTTTTCAGGGATTCTTTCCACTTATGCTCCGCGCGGTCTACGCGCATCCGGGCAGCCACAAAGAGACCTCTGATGCGCCTTACCTGAGCGGATTCATAATCCTCCATCATTTTCAGACAAAAATCACAGGTCTCCCTGATCTTAACCTTGTTGTCGATCACATCGTATTCCTGCAGGAGGTGCTGCCACCAGCGCATCTCCTGAGGATTATCCTTCAGCGCCTGCTCCAGCAGGCTGATATTTCTGTGAGCATGCTGAATCTTTGCTTCCTGTGTCAGGTAGATATATCCAGAGTGCCCGATGACTGCATGGAGAGTTTTGGATTCACCCCGGAGCGGCTGCAGATATTCATGTACCACTCCTTTGTAGCAGGTATCCTCTTCCCGTCTGATCAGACGGGTGACCCAGGCATCTCCCGATGTTTTATATTCCGGATCCAGATAATTGCGGACCAGGCAGTCTGCCCAGTTATATTTTTCGGACTCTTCGGACTTAAGGAAATCGATGATCTGCTGTGACTCGATCATCCACTCGTCGTCATCCAGGATAAATAGCCATTCTCCGGTACATTGCTTGATCCCCGCATTTCTGGCAGCGGAGAAGTCGTTGATCCATTCAAACGGTATGATCTTATCAGCGTATTTTTCGAGTATTGCATGGATGTCTTCATTGTGATCCGGGTCGGTATCTACCACGACGACCTCTGTGGGGAGATATTCCTTGAACTGATCGAGAGAAGAGAGGCATTTTTCTACGGTATTTCCGCGCCCAGAAGATATAAGCGTTACGGATAGCTTTGGCTTGGCCATGGCGAATGAAGATCCTTTCGTGTTTTTTGATAAAAGAATGGGCTGGCGTTTTACCGCCAGCCCGCCTAGGTTTAGTAGTGCATGTAGCTTTAGCTTTGAATCCCTGCCGTGGAGTTTGGCTTTGCCAAACTCCCAGCAGTTAAGCAGAATGCTTAACTGCCTTAGCCAAGTAAGGACAGAACACCCTGATTGCTCTGGTTTGCCTGAGCCAGCATCGACTGACCGGCCTGAGAAAGGATGTTGTTGTTCGAGTACTTGACCATCTCT
>CACZNS010000230.1 GCA_902782575.1 uncultured Lachnospiraceae bacterium | reverse complement strand
GTAGCGGTCCGGATCCCCTGCCTCCGCGGAGTCCTTTCTGACAAAGGTTTCCGTTTCCCTGTAGACCTGATGTGTTCCGTCATCATAATCGTAGGAGCTTTCCTCATAGCGGACGAGCTCGTTCTTTCCCGTGAGGGTGACGGAACAGCTGAATTCGGTACGGGGGTTTTTGATCACAGCGTACCAGTCTTTGTTTGTGCAGTCAGGATACAGGGCACCCTTTTCAATGGAAACGGGAAGATGATAGGCCTGCTGGACGGATTCGTAGTTCTCCCTGTTCAGATCGGCAAAGAGCTCCTCCCCTTCCTCATAGATGACGATGGTCCCTCCCACAGGCTCGTCATCGTACATATAAAAATAATCGTTCTCCGAATCGGAAGAGGTATTCCTGGCGCACATGAACTGCCATTCGCCGCAAAGATCCCTGTCGTAATCCGCCCCGGAGGAAGCTTTCTCTTCTTTCGCGGTCTCCTTTTGTGCTGTCTCTTCCCCGTCAGAGGAAGGCGTTCCTGTGCTTTCAGAGGTTTCCTCCTCCGGTGGAGCTGCGGTTTCCTCCGGCACGGCAGAGCCGCCGCAGGCTGTCAGCAGCAGGGATACGATCATGATCGGGAGCCATTTTCTGTTTCTGATCATCATGAGATTCCTCCTTTTGCAGTTCTTTTATTTACGGGTCTTTTTCTTTGCCGCTTTTGCTTTCTTTCTCTTATTCGCAAGCTCCTCTTTTCTTCCTTCGATCCGCAAGTGCAGATTATCGGTTTGAAGCTTATAACGGGAGAACATCGAGACATTCTCTATCTCCGAAAACTTTTTGCCTGACGCCTTCAGCTCCGCTTCCTGCAGCTGCAGCACCTTAAGGGAGCGTAGGATATCATCCTCATCCTCCTTGTTCTTAAAGGAAAGCTTGCCGGCTTTCCAGACAGCGGGAACATCATCCGCCGCAGAAAGGCTTGCGATCACTCCCCGGACCCCCTTGAACCGGTCCCACAGGCAATCCAGCTCATCCGCATCCAGGATATCCCCCAGAGTCTGGTAGAGGTACTCCGGTGTCATGGACATGATCCTCGATATCATCTTTGCAGGCATACCGAGGATGGCGTGCCTTGTCAGCTTCCGGATCCGGTTGCGCCCGTTCATCACATCCTTATATCTCAGATTCCCGAAGCTCAGATCGTTGTCCAGACCGCGAAGCTTCGTGATCTTTCCGTTCTCCACTATGCCGTGTACATTTCCGTAGTGCCTGTCCACCTGCCCGCAGATGAGGTCAAAGATCTGTATGGCGTAATGCTGCCCAAAGACCTTATTGCTGTAAAGGACTCCCCTGTAGTTGTCCACCTCATCTCCGCCGGTGGCTTCCATCAGGTTTCCGCGGATCACCTTTCCGTTCATCCTGACCACCGCGGTTCTGGAATCGGCGATCAGGGAGCCGATCCCCAGCATGGTCGCAAGGCGGCTGGTGGCCACATTCCGGTTTGAAAGATTCCGTCCGTTCCTGATCACGGGAGTCTTGCCGTTATTCCGGGCGGTTGCCATCCGCTGGACCATGGTTCCGATCACATCCATATACATCTGCCCCAGCTTTTTCAGGGTCTGACTGTCCGGCTTCGGGTAGCGTTTCTTTATTTCGGGGATGAGATTGGTAAATGTCTCTCCTACGGTCTCCAGGGAATCCTTGTTCTTTTTCAGCGCCTTCATCTTCTCATGGAGGATCTTCGGATTCTGGCCCGTCTGGATCACGGACAGCATGATCTCCATAAGCTTTGTCTTTTCTTCTCCTTCAAACTCCTGGACTGCAAAAACCTCCTCCAGCATCTGCCTGTCATCCTCGGAGGCCACCTTATCTTCTTTCCGGAAATAAACCGTCTCCCTGCCCTTGGGATTTTCCTTTGATACCGGCACATCCCTGCTGATGACAAGGATCTGGGAGATCCCCGCGCCGTCTCTTTTTACGGTATATTTTTTCTGATCCAGATCAATGAGGACCGCCCTGGTATGCTTCAGCGCATCCTTCCAGGTCCGGCTCTTCAGCTTCTTTTCGTCAAGCTCCATATCCGACGCGGCAAATTCCCTGTACTCAAACACCTTCTGCCGGAAGAGCTCGCTGTCCTTTGCGCTCTCCTCCTTTAATGACGTAAGCATCCCGGCCAGCTCCGGATTGGATTCCTTAAAGTATTTCTCACAGTCAGTGATGCTGTCCGAAAGCCGTTTAAAGAGCATTTCCACCGCCAGGCAGCTCCCGTCGATCTGCTCCCGGATGGCCTTCTCCGCATCCCTGTCCAGCTTTCCGCCATCTGTGCGTTTGATCTCCGGCATTTCATTGGAAAGGAAGGCCTGTATTGCCCGGATCCCGTTCTGCAGCTTTTCCACCTTGCCGAGAGCCTCCTTGTCATCGCCTGCCGCAGCCTTGAAATCCTCTTTTGATATCTTTTCCCAGAAACTGTCAAACCGGTCTTTTTCCAGCTGCTGCATGCCGATGCCCGAGATCTGTTCCTTTGGTTCAACGGCATTTCTGTATTCATCCGCCTTTCCGTCGGCCTCCCGGCAGGATGCTCTGAGCAGCTCCTTCAGCTTCTCCGGATTCGTGCTCTGCAGCGCCTCCTCCAGATACTTTCTCGAAGCCTTATTCGTAAGCTGAAGCTCCATCAGCTCCGCCGGCACCTCGTCGTCCTCCACCGCCTGTGTTCCTCCGAGCTTTATCAGATTCCGTGCCAGAACCCAGGAGAGGATCATCTGCTTCGAAAGGGCCTGATGCTCCTCATACTTCGCATCATTCTCCGGACCCTGATCCGAAAGCTCCATGGAGAGCTCCTTGTTTCTGTATTTTACAAATTCGTAATCCAGAATGACCTCTCTCCGCACCACGTAATATGCGGAGATCGCCCTCAGCACCTCGCACTTCGCTTCCAGAGCCGTCCTCTCCTTCTCAGGCATTTCCTCCAGAAATTCCGGATTCTTCTCCATCAGCCGGTCATAAGCGCTGATCATACCGGAAAGCTTTTCCAGCTTGTCGGCATTCATCGCAAGTCCCTGGTCACTCATCAGATTGATATCCGATACATCGATGCCCGTCAGCATCCCTGTGATGATCGTAAGGGCCGCCTCCACGTCCCGCCCTTCAGCCTTGTCCTCCACTCGTTTCCCGTTTCCCAGATACAGTTTCAGCAAAAGCCTGTTCTTCTTTACATCCGTGGTATCGGCGAACCAGGAAAGATCGTTCCAGGTCTCCAGATCACAGCCGCCGGTACGGTCCCGCATGAGCTTTGCCATGTTCTCATTCCGCTGCGTTAATACGGCTTTCCTTCTGGATTTCAGCCCCTTTCTGCTCATCTCCTTGAAATAGAGCTCGGAGTTTCCGTTCATCCTCTCCATGAACCGCAGGCGGTCGTTCGGAATGATATTATGGTAGCTCTCGCCAAAGGCCTCGCTTGAGAGTGCGGACATCTTCGGAAGATATTTCATCTTCTGAACCTCTTCCTTCCGCAGGCGGTCCTTTTCCTCCCCGATCCACTTTTTCCCTTCATCCTGCCTTTTCCTTAAAACAGGCTGCCCCTGAGGACTGGATACATGGAACTGGTCATTCTGCTCCGTTTTAGTGTTTATGACGATCTCCTGCTGCTTCCGCTGCTCGGCATTCACTGATCCTACTTTTCCCATTTATTTCGATCTCCTTTCCGTGTGAATCCCGTTCTCACAGTTCTTCCCCACCGTAAACGTCCGACAGATACCGCCCCGTTCCGTAGTATTCCACCGGCTCCTCATCCTCAAGGAGAGCGCCGGAAATGTCCTCCAGCAGCTGCAGTCTGTATTCTCCCGCTTTAGAGGCCCTGCCCCCGGAGAGCTTTTGAAGAGCTGCCTGCCCTTTCTTTTCGGGGATCTCCGCATAGATCCGTGTCTCTCCCGGATATTTCTTTTTTGCCTTCTCCAGCCCGTAGCCTATGAGCGTAAGAAGCCCTTCGCCCGGATCGGGGGCGTTTACAGACAGCCGATCCAGGATCAGATCCTCTCCCTTCCTCAGGACGATGAGCTCGCCGATCTTTTTCCCGGAAGGATCCGTCAGAAGGCAGCTCAGATCCCTGTCACAGTCCCTTTCCGGGATATCCGCTTCCTTAAGAGGCCTGATCGTATCGAAGGAGTGTGTCTTTCCCGTCTTGAGCGCATCCAGGGACGCTGCATAGACCGGTACAGCCGCCTCCGGCTCCGGGCTGAACCCCGCTTCGTCGAGAAGCTCCCAGATCCCGTCGCTCTCCTCTCCGACATAATGAGCGCATGCGATCCGCCGGGCTCCCAGGGCTTGTGCCGTATCAAGCAGTTCCCTTATAAGCATCCGTCCCGCACCGCGTCTGCGAAACCGGGGCTCCACAAAGATGTAGCGGATCGACAGCACCCCCTTTTCCACCGCATCCGCTGCCAGTATGCCGCAGGCGGTATCCCCGTCTGCCGCGCCGATCACGATATCGTATTCCCCAAGCGTTTTCCCGGATGCCTCCCGGAGCTTAAGAAAATGTTCTCTTGCTTCCCCTTCCAATACTTCTGCGATCATGGAATACCTCCTGCTTATTTCAGATAATCCTTTACATTAAAGCTTTCATCTGTCCTCTGCTCTTCATCTATGATCCCCGGGACCTGCTCGGTCCCGTAAGCTTCTCCGGTATCCGGATTCACGTAATACCGAAGCAGTGCGCCTGTGTAGGATCTGTAGAGGACAACGATCTCTCCCGACTCATCGGTCGAGACCGTCCAGTAGTTTACGTATTCATCATTTTCCCCCGATTCCGT
>CACZNS010000229.1 GCA_902782575.1 uncultured Lachnospiraceae bacterium | reverse complement strand
GAGAAATCGATCAAACGGGCTGAAAGCCGGGAGAAGCTCCTGAATAAGGTAGACCGCCTGGAAAAGCCGGCGGAGATAAACAGCGAGATGAAGCTCACCATCACGCCCTCCATCATAAGCGGGAAGGACGTGCTCTCCGTGAGCCTGCTCACAAAGTCCTTTCCCGGCACGCCTCTCTTCCGGGATATCTCCTTTGAGATCCGCCGCGGGGAGCGTGTCGCCCTGATCGGAAACAACGGCACCGGCAAAACGACGATGCTTAAGATCATCACCGGCGGACTGGAAGCCGACTCCGGTTCCTTCCGGCTGGGCACAAATGTGAAGGTCGGCTACTACGATCAGGAGCATCAGATCCTGCATCCCGAAAAGACCCTGTTTGACGAGATCGGCGATGCCTTCCCGGATCTGAACAATACCCGCATCCGCAATACCCTTGCGGCGTTCCTCTTCTGCGGAGACGATGTGTTCAAGCTGGTGGGAAGCCTTTCCGGCGGAGAGCGTGGCCGGATCTCCCTTGCAAAGCTCATGCTCTCAAACGCGAATTTCCTGATCCTCGATGAGCCCACCAACCATCTGGACATCACCTCCAAGGAGATCCTCGAGAACGCGCTGAACGAATACGAGGGCACGGTCTTTTACGTAAGCCACGACCGCTACTTCATAAACGCCACGGCGACCCGCATCCTGGATCTCACCGGGCAGACCGTGATCAGCTATCCGGGAAATTACGATTATTATCTGGAGAAGAAGGACGAGCTCACCACAAGGCTCACCGGAAGCCTGTCCGCAACCGGCACCCTTGTGAAGGGTACAGCCGCCCGGTCCGGGGCAGACAATGCCGCGGGCAGCGAAGGAAAAAACGACTGGCTCACGCAAAAGGCCGCAGCCGCCGAGCAGCGAAAAAAGGAAAACGATCTGAAGAAATGCGAAGCGGAGATCTCCAGGATCGAGGACCGCTTGAACGAGATCAATGATCTGCTCTCAAGAGAAGAGATCGCCACGGACGTACAGCAGTGCACGGCCCTGAGCGCAGAGGCCGCCGGGATCCAGAAGGAGCTCGACGAGCTCTACGACACCTGGGAGGCGCTGCAGTCCTGAGGATTGCCGGATCCCGGTTTCTATCATTAAGGTTTTATCGTCAGGAACTGTCACGAATCGGAGGGGGATCAATAGATTCTCTCCGGCTCCTCGGTAAGCCCGTAGCGCTGCATATATCCCTTCAGATCCGCCGCTCCCTTCACCAGGCCGATCTCATGGAATCCTCCCGTATGAATCTCCCGAAATCCAAAAACCTGCTCTCCGCTGCATATGCTGCAGCGGATCACAGGCTTCAGTTTTTCCCGATCAAACGGTTCCGGCCCTGCCGGTTTTTTTCTGTGTAAAAACATCAGATGCACCTATTCAGAACACACTCGGGCATTTTTGCGGGCTTGCCGGCAGAAAATGCGCCTTTGGCATCAGATCAGCTTATTTAGATTTTCCGCGATCTTTTTCAGGAAATCCCGGGTATTCAGCGGATGGATATCCGTAAGGGTGGTAAGCAGGGTCAGGTCCTTTGTCATATAGCCGCTTTCAATGGTCTGAAGCGTCGCCTTCTCCAGTTTGTCCGCAAAGGCCATAAGCTCCGGAAGCCCGTCAAACTCTCCTCTCTTGCGGAAGGCTCCAGACCAGGCAAAGATCGTCGCCACCGGATTGGTGGAGGTCTCCTCTCCCTTCAGGTGCTTATAATAATGCCTCTGGACCGTCCCGTGGGCAGCCTCATACTCATATACGCCCTTCGGCGAGACCAGCACGCTGGTCATCAGCGCCAGAGAGCCGCAGGCGCTGGATACCATATCGCTCATCACGTCGCCGTCATAATTCTTGCAGGCCCAGATAAAGCCGCCCTCGGACTTCATGACACGGGCCACCGCATCATCGATCAGCGTATAGAAATACGTGATCCCTGCCTGCTTAAGCTTCTCCGCGTACTCCGTATCATAGAGCCTCTGGAACACATCGCGGAACTCTCCGTCGTACTTCTTGGAGATGGTATCCTTCGCGCCGAACCAGAGATCCTGCTTGGTGGAAAGAGCATATTCAAAGCAGCATCTGGCAAAGCTTTCGATGGAGGGTACGGTATTGTACTGCCCCTGCACGATGCCCGCAGACTCAAACTCAAAGATCGTCTGCCTCGTTTCCCTGCCCTCCGCGTCCGTAAATACCAGCTCGGCTTTTCCGGGACCCTCGATCCGCATCTCGGTATTCTTATATACATCGCCGTAAGCATGACGGGCCAGAGTGATGGGCTTTTTCCAGCTCTTCACGTTCGGCTCCACGCCCTGTACCCGGATCGGTGCGCGGAAAACCGTGCCGTCAAGGATCGCCCGGATCGTTCCGTTGGGGCTCTTGTACATCTCGTGCAGATCGTATTCCTTTACCCTGTCGGCATTCGGAGTGATGGTAGCGCACTTCACTGCCACGCCGTATTTCAGCGTCGCGTTTGCGGAGTCGACGGTCACCTGATCCCTCGTCTCGTCCCGGTGCCTGATCCCCAGGTCGTAATACTCCGTCTTCAGATCCACATAGGGCAGGATCAGATCATCCTTGATATACTGCCAAAGGATCCTCGTCATCTCATCCCCGTCCATCTCCACCAGCGGTGTCTTCATCTGTATCTTAGCCATAGTTCTCTCCCCTGTTCTATTGATTATCACGGCTTATTGTAAATAGTAAAACCCAATCCTGTCAATGCGAATGTGAATTTATCCGCTGAAGCCTCTCTACTGCAGGCACTGATCACAGGCTTCATAATATCTGTTCTTTGCCTCCTCCAGCGTCATTTCCGACGCTTTGGAGGAATTGATGGCGGAGCAGGAATTGCTGGAATGATATTTGCTGTCTCCTGCAGCGATCCATACATGGTCTTCCGGAGCCAGATCCGACAGCTTCACCTTTTCACTGCCCGAAGATGAGGAAGAAGACATCGAAGAGCTGCTGCCCGAAGCGGAGGAGCTCGAAGAGCTCGAGCCTGACGACGATGAAGTCGAAGAGCTCTGGCTGCTTCCGGAGGATGATGGCGTAGTTGAAGATGCCGTCGTACCGGAGGAGGCTGGCTTCGTCGTCGTGGAACTCGTGGCGGCGGCAGCGGGCGCGGGTGTTGTCGTCACGGTGCTCTTTGACGGCAGGATGATCTCCCTGCTTCCGTTCATCCGCATATAGGGCTTCATCACCTTTTTCTGCTCATTATATGCTTTCCGCGCTTCCGTGGTATAGTCCGGGCCGATGGGTGTGGCATCCGGATCAATGGAATTCAGCACGGAATTTGCTTCGGCCATTGCCCGGTACAGCCCTGAGGCATCGATGGAGCTGTCGTCCCCGCCGGTGAGTCTTCCGGTGGGCAGGATCGCCTCATCCTCGGAAACTGTCTCCTCTTCGGTTTCCGCTTTCTTCTCCGCTTCCTCATCCTTCTTCTTCCCGCAGGAGGTCAGGAGCAGCGCGCCAAGAAGCAGGATCAGACAAAGCATCAGACAGATACGTTCCGGTTTTCCGCTCTTTTGAACCTTCATCATAGTAATCCCATTATACAAGACTTTTTTCTTTGCTTCCATCCCTACTCCGGAAGAGTGATCAGAGGTGCCGTACCGTTTGGAGCGGACGGATTCGATCCGGCTGCAGAGCTTCCCCTCGGTGTGATCGTTACATAACCGCCCGGATACCCCTCCAGACGGCTCGTTGGATACCCCGGCGCATTCTGCCCCCGGTATGGCTCGGAAAGCCACTTCGTCAGGCTGTCAAGCTTCGCCTTGATCTGCGGATCCCTGGTGGTATAGCTGGTGGTCGCCGGATCCCACTTACCCACTGTGCTGTTTCCGCTCACCAGATTTCCGCTGGCAGTATTTCCAGAGAGCCCGTTCCGCTCCCGCTCGACTCTTTCTCCCTCCGCCTTCGCTTTCTTCTCATCCTCCAGCTCTTCTTCCGTGTAATACTGGCTTTTGAATTCCTCCAGATTTGCCCCGCTTACCACACGGACATTGGGATTCCCGTTATAGAAGGCCGTCGGATCGATCTTGAGCTTCGGATTTTCCGTCAGGATCAGCTCCAGATTCCTGCAGTCGCGGAAGGCATATTCCTGCACGGTCTTTACGGACTCCGGCAGGTAGATCCATTTCAGATTGTGGCAGTAAGCAAAATCATAGGGCGTGATCGACTCCACCTGATTGGAAACGATCACCTTCTGCAGCGCATCCGTCCCCCAGAAGGCATACTTGTCGATGTATTTCACGGAATCCGGCATGTTGTAATAGGTGGACGGCCTGGCCGGCATACAGGATAAGATCCGCGAGGTAGCGGGATCGTACAGGATATGATCGCTGTAAAAAAAATAGGGATTGCTCCTGCTGAAGGTCAGATCCGCCAGTGCCGTACAGCCCGCAAATGCCCCCGGCTCGATGGTCTCGACCGACGAAGGGAGGGAAACATAGGACAGCTTCGGACACATGGCGAAGGCACTCTCTCCGATCCTGCGGCAGCCTGCCGGAATAGTGACCGACTCCAGCTGCGGGCAGCCGTAATAGGCTCTTGTCCCTACATACCGCGTACCGGAGGGCAGCTCGGTGCTCTGAAGCGTCTCGTCATACATATATTTCTCTTTTAAGATCCCGTCCGCATAGACAGGCATTGACGGCAGTACCGTCAGCGCCGCCGTCAATACGAGTATCATCATTTTTGAAATCCGTGAACGAAGATCTCTTTTCATACATTTCCTTTTAAGCCACTTCCGCCTTGGGCTTCGGATCCTTCCTCTCTAAGCCACTTCCGTCTCATGCAGCTTTTCATATATCTTCTTTGCGTCATATTCCGGCCCAAGCTGCTCCGCCACCCGGCATATCTGCCTGATATACTCAACCTCTTCCTCCAGATCATCCGCTATCTGCTCCACGCTCCTGTGCTTCGCAAGTTTCCTGCAAACCAACTTGATCAGGTGAAGATCCTCTCCTCTTGCCTCTCCTCTTGCCTCTCCTCTTGCCTCTCCTATCTCCGTATACTTTTCAATGATCCCGTCAATTCCACCTGTCATATTGATATATCCCTCCTCGTTTTGCTCCTGTCTGATCCCCAGCCTGTCGAGATTAATATAAGCCTTCATCAACCGGTATGCGTCAGGCTTTACTCTCTGGAATTCCGGATCGCTTTTGATCACCTTCTCCAGCTTTTCTCTG
>CACZNS010000228.1 GCA_902782575.1 uncultured Lachnospiraceae bacterium | reverse complement strand
GCCCGCTACGACTTCGATTTTCTTTCTTGCAGAATGAAAATGCATTCTGCGCGATTAGTTCAAAGATGAACATGTCAGTACACTAGAGGAAAACAAGGGCATCGGCCCTCAAAAAAGACCGGACAGATCTCCTGCCCGGTCTTTCTATATTCCGCTTTTGTACCGTTACTGCTGTACCAGCTCATCGATGACACGCACGAGATTTCCGATCTCCGGCTTTGAAAGCTGCGCATTGGCACCGAGGGACTCACCCTTTCTCCTCATTTCTTCATTGACCAGCGAAGAGAAAATGACAACCGGAATGTTCTTGGTCTCATCATGAGACTTGATCAGCTTCGTCAGACGATGTCCGTCCATGATCGGCATCTCGATATCGGTGATGACGAGCCGGACCTTTTCCTTTACATTCTCGCCCTTCTCACGGATCGCATTAATATAATCCCACGCCTCCTGTCCGTTTACCGTATCGATCAGATTCACATAGCCGGCTTCCTTCAGGGAATCGGAGATCAGCTTGTTCAGCAAAGCCGAATCCTCAGCCATCAGGATCGGAATATCGCTTCTCTCACGCTCTCCCAGCTCCTCGATCTCTTCCATCCTCAGACCCGTCTCCGGACTGATGTCCGTCACGATCTTCTCAAAGTCGAGAATGATGACCAGCTTGTCCTCATACTTAACTATACCGGTTGTAACGCCCACATCCACATTGTTGACCGTTGCGTTGGGCTTAATGATATCTCTCCAGGAAATTCTGTGAATTCCGACAACGGAGTCCACATGGAATGCTATGTCAAGCTTATTGAAGTTTGTGATAATGAAAAGTCCTTTTTCCTCAGATACACCGCGCTGAAGACAGTTCTTCAGGTTGATCGCCGTAATCATCGTGTCTCTCGGCATGAAAATTCCTTCGATGCTCGGATGCGCGTTCGGCACCGGAGTAACCGCCTGATAGGGAATGATCTCCTTGATCTTTGCCACATTGATGCCGTAGCAGTTATCGTCGAGCATGAATTCAAGGATCTCTAACTCATTGGTTCCACTTTCCATCAAAATATTAGTTTCCATGTGCTCCTCCAATATCACGATATGATCCGCTTTATGTATCTCGGAATAAAGCTTGTTTTATTATATCATACCCCCCAAAAAAAGCATATAAGGAAATTGTAATTTTGTCAGGTAAAATTATTCCGGATTTTCAATTGTCAGACATTCTTGTATGTTATGTCAACCAAAATGTATCAAAAGTTGTTTCAGTTATGTCAACCCAACTTTTTTAAGGATCAACAGGATTTATGCTATGTGCCGCGAAACCCAATTCACCTTTATGTCAACTCGCCGGTCAGACAGATCGATATCTCTCAGGCGCTCCTTCATGCTGTTGATCGAAGGCTCCGGTTCCTCCAGATACTCCTCCGAAGCGGCTCTGGAGGTTCTGATCACCTCATCCCGGAAATCACGGGACGACATCAGACGGCATCCGGCACCGCGGACGATCACCTGTTCCACACCGTCACTGGTAACCACAGTCACATCAAAATGCGATGCGTTCTCGTGGGCAAAGTGCTCTATATAGCTGTCGGCAGTCTGCGCTTCAGCCGTATAGACCACATGGATATTGTGATAATCAAGATATTCCGTTTTATGCCCTTCGACCCTGTAGGCATCAAATACCGCGATCAGCTCCATTCCCTTCAGTCCCTGATAATTGCACAGTATATCAAGAAGGGCTTCTCTGGCACTGTTGATATTGATTTTTGCGAGTTCCGCAAGATCCTCCCAGGAAAAGATCACATTATAACCGTCTGCCAGCAGGTATTCCGGTTTCTTTTCCGTTTTATGCCTCCGGGCCGCACTGTACCGGTCAGACGAAGCTCCCTCCCTGCCCCTTAAAGGCTCCCCCTCTCCTGCTCTTCCCGTACCCCGGTCGGCTTTCGGGGATATGGAATCCGGTATATCCGGACTCAGGAGACGGTCTCTGTATCGGGAGGCCGCACTCATTCCGGCATCTCTTCCGTGGGTTTTCCCCGCCCGGCGGTTGGCACAGTAGGTTCTCTTCAGGATCGCATCGATCTCATCGATCGAAAGCACCCGCTCCGGCTCTCCGGAACCGCGGAAACGATTTATGTCAACCAAGCTCTCGTCCCCGCCCTTTCTCTTTTCCCGAAGAACAGAGGGCAGATGCATATGCTCCGTCACCTCATACCAGGGGATCACAACACCCGCACCGTGGGAACAGAATACCGAATCCGCCGTGTTTCTGATATCTCTTTCCGGATCGTAATCAAAGGCTTCGATCACCTCCTCCGCATTATGGCAGGGCCTGTAATCCGAAAAGCGAAGCTCGATCCGTCCTTCCCCCTGGTATATTTTCTTACTTCATCGGCATAATTGACGCTCTCGGAGGCGGGAACAAAGCCGGTCAATACCGATGAACCCGCGGCCCCGTGCTCTGACAGTCCGAACTCCGCCCCCATCCTTTTCAAATCCGTCATTGCTTTCCCCACCAGACTCTCGGGGATGGTAAGCGTGAAGGCATACCATGGCTCAAGCAGCACATTTTCAGCCTGCATCAATCCGTTTCGGACAGCCCGAAAAGCCGCCTGCCGGAAGTCACCGCTTTCGGTATGCTTCAGATGAGCCTTGCCGGAGGCAAGAGTGATCTTCAGATCCGTGACCGGCGAACCGGTCAGCACTCCCTTAAACCGTTTCTCCGTCAGATGTGTAAGGATCAGATTTCTCCAATGCCCGGACAGCGTGTCCGGTTCACAGGCATCTTCCAGGGTGATACCGCTTCCCGGCTCCCCCGGGCTTAAGATCAGATGCACCTCGGCGTAATGCCTCAGCGGCTCGAAATGTCCGATTCCCTCGACGGTATCCGCGATGGTCTCCCTGTAAAGGATGC
The DNA here is from genome assembly GCA_902782575.1 of uncultured Lachnospiraceae bacterium. Taxonomy (GTDB): domain Bacteria; phylum Bacillota; class Clostridia; order Lachnospirales; family Lachnospiraceae; genus NK4A144. Next base: position 1,473 of record CACZNS010000228.1, on the reverse strand, counting down.
TTCCCTCCGCAAAGCCGATCTTCACGCCGAAGCGCTCCCGAACCGTTTCCGTGAGGATCTCGGTCTGCACCTCTCCCATCAGCCTCACCCGAAGTTCTCTCTTCTCCTCTTCCCAGAGCACGGCAAGGGAGGGATCCTCTTCCTCCAGCTTTTGAAGCATCGAAAGCGTCTGTCTGGCATCCATCCCCTCCGGGATCAGCACCCTGTATGTAAGCACAGGCTCCAGTACAGGCTCCTGCCGGTTCTTTTCCTCGCCAAGCGTATCTCCGATCTTTGACCTGCTCAAACCGGTCACCGCGATGACCGCACCCGGTTCCGCTTCCCGCAGAGAGGTATATCCCCCTCCCGAATAGAGCCTGATCTGATCGATCTTTTCTTCATATTCGGGGATCTGCGTCCGCACGGCAAGGCTCCCTCCCGTGATCTTCAGGAAGGTAAGTCTCGCCTGTTTTTCATCTCTTGTGATCTTGAAAACCTTTGCGCCGAACTTCTCTCCGTAAGCCGGGACCGGTGCGTAGCGCCCCGCAAGCTCCAGCAGCTTTCCCACTCCGTCCTGATGCAGCGCAGATCCGAAGAAGCAGGGGAAAAGCTTTCTCTGACCGATCAAAAGCCGTATTTCCTCTTCCGTCACCGGATCTCCCAGTGTAAGATATCTCTCTGTCAGCTTATCATCGCAGACGGCCAGTTCTTCTCTGGCAGCATCGGTATCCAGATCCTGCGTAAAATCCACAAAATTTCCTTCAAACTCTTTCCGCACCCCGGAGAGCAATTCTTCCCGGTCCGTTTCCGGGAGATCCATTTTATTAAAAAAGACAAATACCGGGATGTGATAGCGCTCCAGCAGCTTCCATAACGTTTTCGTATGGCTCTGTACACCGTCCGATCCGCTGATCACAAGGATCGCCGCATCCAGCACCCCCAGCACCCGCTCAGTCTCTGCCGAAAAATCCACATGTCCCGGTGTATCCAAAAGCGTGATCCTCAAATCTTCCATCTCCAGCACAGCCTGCTTCGAAAAGATCGTGATCCCCCTTGCCCGTTCCTGCGCATACAAGTCAAGAAAGGCATCACCGTGATCCACACGGCCTGCCTTTCTGATCATACCGCTCTCAAGGAGCAGCGCTTCCGATAAAGTTGTTTTTCCGGCATCCACATGAGCCAGAATCCCGAGAGAAAGCTGCTTCATTCTATACTATCCCGCCGTCTCCTTCCGGATCACCTGCCCCATCGCCGCCTGCATCTTCCGTTTCCTCAGCTCCGCCCTCGGATGCAGGTTCTTCATTCGATCCGCCCTCCGGCGTCTCGCCATTGATGTATGAATTCTCCGGGATCAGGGAACAGAATTCCTTTTCCAGTGTGTAGATCTCCGCATCAAGAATAGCTTCATCCTTCGGGATCGGGCTGTTGTCGTCTCTGACAGAGAGGAGCATATAGCAATTTTTGATCTTCCAGATATAAGATGTATTTCCGTTT
>CACZNS010000227.1 GCA_902782575.1 uncultured Lachnospiraceae bacterium | reverse complement strand
TAATATTTGAAATGGACAAGAAGTCTAAGGATATTAAGAGCTTTGAGGTCGACTTTAACAGAAAGTTCTCGGAAAAGGAAAGAAACTCCGATATAGGGAAATATTTCGGACTGCCGGAAGAGGGACAGACAAAGCCTGTGTTTTATATTGAATATCAGAACAGGGTGTATTTCGGTTTTACCCCTCACTTGAGGCTGTTTTACGATCATACGATTCACGATGGCCTTGGCAGGGATCATAAGGCCGGAAAATTTGATTATGCAAAATCCCTGTTTGGATTCAGTAATGAGGAAGACAGCTATAAATCCAGATTATCCTTTTCTGATGCCGTTATTGTGGAGAAAAAAGCTCCCGTCGGCCCGGTAAAAAAGATCCTCGGAGAGCCGAAGCCGACCAGCTATGCTGATTATTTGGATCTTGATGAAGATAATAAGGCGCATACATACAATTCCGACAGCTTCCGGCTGAGAGGGATGAAGCAGTACTGGCTGCACGAACAAGGCAGTATGGAGGAGGGCGAAATAAAGAATGCCAAGGTTGCTTCCACCATGAATCCGCTTCCGGCCGGAACGAGGTTTCATGGAGTAGTTCGCTTCCATAATCTCCGCAAAGAGGATCTGGGGCTTCTGCTTTGGAGTCTTTGTTTGGAACCCGGATCCGAGATGAATATCGGTAAGGGAAAGGCATACGGCTTTGGAAGGATAAAGCTTGCGGTTCAAGGAGTCAACATATTTGATCCGGACAAGGCATATGATCTATCTTCCCTTTCTCTGGAACCGTTTAAGCCGGTGGAGGAGCCGGAGATGAAAGAGCTGATACAGGCATTTAAGAATGAACTGGCAAAGCGCCTTAAAATCAATGATCCGATGCAGCTCCCGTCAATCCGTGGTTTTTTCCGGATGAAGGATGCCGGTCACATGCCGGAGTCGAGTAGGATAAGGTATATGGATATCAATAATCGGGAGTATCAGAACAGGGATCCGCTTCAGACGATCGACGAGGTATTGAAATAGTGGCGCACCTTACAAGGAAAAAGAAAAAGCTGAGGGATAAGAACCGGCTGAAAAGGGGGATGAGCGGTTTTAATACGGGAACCAGAAGCATGGGGTTTGAAAGCAATCAGCAGAGAAAGGAACAGAGGCTTGCGGATTCCGTGAAAGATTATTTAAGGAAGGTGTGATCATGCAAATTATCAACGGGCAAGAGGAAACAGAAACCGGGATGCTGGGGGAGTATCTGAATCGATCCTGGGATGCAAACGGGTATCAGCAAAAATATGAGAGCGGTGATCAGCCGGACGGTACGGAAAGCAGAAATGTCCTGATCCTTGCCCTGAGCACATTCAACTTTCGGTCGCCTTCCGGGCTGACGTTCAGTGTTTCATTGAAACAAGACGGGAATACAGAGAAAGAATATCCCTATTATTATCAGATGGAGCCGGTCATCATCTTTCTGAATGACAGGGGGGTAAGGATCGACAAAGTCATTTTACTTCAGACACCCGAAACAGGGCAGAAGAAGAAACTGGCCTATCAGTTTGGCCAGGAGGAATCGGAGAAGGCTGACCTCCCGGAAGCCTCGGAATTTGACTATGCTGCTGCATTGATCAGGAGGTGGAATCCGAACGCCGTGATAGAGCCGGTCACTCTTGATGAAAGCAATACATCAGCAGCTATTTCAGAATCGATTGATAAACTGAGGGCATGGAGCCGGGAAGAGGAATGCAATATATACATGGATGATCATGGGGCGTTCCGCAATGTCAATATGACCCTCTTATCCATGCTGTCCCTGGTCGAAAGAGAGAAGCATATATCTTTAGGCGGCATATATACCTTTAATACGACGCAGAAAAAGCTGATCGAATATCCTGACACATATGAGCTTTTCGATTTTGTTTCCGGTATGAATGAGTTTGCGAATTACGGCAGGATCGATTCTCTGAATAAGTATTATATAAATCGGAAGCGCCCCGAACTGCTTGAAAAGATCGAGAATATATCGGATGGCATCCAGATGTGTGATGTGGTGATGTTTGAGGATGGTCTGATGGAATTGGCGGATTACTTAAAACACAGCGGCGAAAAGGGGGATGCAGGAGACGAATATTTAAGGCTGTTTACAGACAATATAAAAAATGATTATTCCAGTATTCTGAATAAGAGTACCGGGGAGTGGGTGACAAAGAAGGAAGAGCTGCAGGCTTTGAACGAGATCGAATGGTGCTGCAAAAAAGGCTTTATTCAGCAGGCAATCACTCTCCTGGAAGCAAGGATGCCGATAGCGTACCATGCAAAAGGAATGCTTGAGTACGATGAAGTGATCTTGGAAAAATGCAGAAAGAAGAGCAATAAAAAAGATAAAAGAGGAGATAAGCCGGCAAATGTTGCCTTTGAGATCAATAATTTCATATTCAACAATCTGATACTGAATATTGTACCTAAAAATAAGCGGCTGGATATTCTCCGGACCGGGAAAAAGGGGTACAAGATCCAGAGGAGATCTATAGACGACTATTTCGAACGGGAGGGACTCCGGTTCCGCATTAGCAGGTTCATCGATGAGGGAATGGAAGAGGTCGTACTTTATCATATAGCTCTGAAGGAGATCAGAAACAGATATAATCACGCTCGAACTGACGGAATATCACCGGTGACGTTTAGTGAGATAAAGGACGGGATCAGCAGGTACATTGAACTGATGAGAGAAGCAAAGGGACAGATCAAGCTGTCCGTGACGGAGCAGAAGCCGAATAAGAAGACCTGAGGGCGGAAGGAATACCGTACCGGGAAAAACAGAAGATTTGAAAGATCAGCCAGGAACCAGCCGGGGGCTGATCTTTTTTTGCTATAGTTAACGAATAAATCAATTGCCGAAAAATATTTTTTCGTTTTTCAGATCTTTTTTGGTTAAAAAATGAAAGCCGGGATCTATATATGAAATGAAGGCAGAGGAAACAGTAAGGGAAGAGAGAAAAGGAGGAGAAAGCGATGAACGATGCAATGAAGGGAATGCTCATGATCCTGGTAATCCTGTATGTGATATCTCCGGTAGACGCCTGCCCTGGGCCGCTGGACGATATCCTGCTGCTGATGATCTGTCTGGCAGCAAACAAGGAGTAGGCAAAAGGACAGACAGGAGGGATCGGAATTGAAAAGGGACGGGACTTCTCCTATAATGGAAGCAGGCTGTAATGCTGAGATCCACAGTCCCGCCTTTTGATCCGGAGGTGCTGAGCCTGAAGGAGGGGAGGCACGGAAGTGAAAAGGAATACAGCTTTCTTAAAGGAGGATCTGCATCATGCAAGAGGTTTATCTGACAGCAGTACCTTTACAGCCATTGGGGCCTAAGGTATTGTATGAAACAAAAAACTATGAGAACCCGGCTAATATCGAAACATGCTTTCCCATCATACCGATCCTTAACAGAAATGCCGGTACCCCTGAGGGTAAGACGGTCATAGCCGTCAGGACAAAAAATGATGACACGGACAGGAATATGGATAAATTGCGGGAAGAGGTCAGACTCATCGGTGTATCTGGAAACAGTATCGAGATCCGGGACATTGCGGTTCCGGAGGATCAGATGGAGATCGTCAACGGCAGTTTTCTCATGAACGTACTCGATACGATCGAGGATGATTCCCTTATTTTTGCAGATATTACCTACGGAACCAAGCTTACTTCGGTGATGCTGGTATATGCCTTGCTTGCCATAGACAGAATAAAGGATACGGAGGTCAAGGGAATCTACTATGGTGAGGTTGTACGCGAAAACAATATACCAAAGGCATATTTCTCTTATGATATGACCAGGCTTATGGTTATGTCCGGATCTATAGAAAGCCTGGACAGACTTGGGATCACAGACAAGCGGAGGATGATAGAGAGGCTTTTTGGATTATAAGGATTAAGGAATGGAACAAAGTGAATTTCTGGAAAAATACAAGGATTACCTGACCGGTCTCATGAGTCTGCCCAGGGGTGCTTCCCGGGGCTTGAGCACGGAAGGAACACGGGTTCATTATATCAAGGTTCTTCATCCTGAAGACTCGGATGATTTTATTATGGATCTGATCCGGATCCTGAATCCCCAAATCTATGCCAGATTGACAGGAAATGATACTTCCCGGAATATGCTGGATTTCGAGAAAGAACTCGATGCTTTGACAGAAGCTATATTTGAGGCTGTCTATAATTATACGGGGCGGGATGCAAAGGGAAATGAACTGAATTTTTTTGCGGTACTGAACACACACTACAGTCAGAAACAAATGCTGGAGAAGAGAAATGAGGCGATAGCAAGCTATTCCTTTTCCTTCAGTAACTATGAAAAGAGCAAGATCGCTGCGGTCGAGAAGATGTACAAGGGCTATCTTGTTATGAATCCTTACGGCACCCCGCAGGACTTTCTTGAAAAGCTTCAGGGTACCGATATTAATGCTAATATAAAGGATCTATGGAAAAGGCTGAAATCGTCTCAGCTGGTTAATATAGATGCGGAGGATCAGGATGATGACCGAGGTACGGAAATACCGGTCTGGGATAATTCCCCTGAACAGGTACTGCTTTCACGGGAGCATGCCGATGAGATAATCAGTCGTCTGGGAGATGCTGTGTATGCCATCAGCGCTGGGATCACGGATAAGGAGACAGGGGACTATTTCAGGATCTTTATTACAAGATACATTATGGTGTGTCTGAAATTGCGGTATATCTCACACGAACAGGCCAGAGAGCTGAAGCTCCCGAAGGAAGAAGCAAATCTACCCGATGAATTCCGCGGTAACGGGGATGCATACGGTTATTATCGCTATACCGAAGAACCTGCCGGGGATGGGGATCTGTACGACTGTTTTCAGAAAATAGGAGCAGAGGTGATCGAAGGCCTGCTTCACAAAAACTATATAGATCGGGCTATACGGAATGAATATGACAGACTGTGGACATTGTATAATTCGTTGCTGAAAGATGAATTCACTTTTTCTGACAGCGTGATCGCCGGCATGAAAGGTACAAACAATATGTTTGTCACAAGGAAGAGAAGGGCATTTCGTAAAATGATCCGGGAAATAAGTAGCATCAGAAAGGAAAGCTGACATTTCTTAATACGGCTGATGGAAGTTTAACACGGAACATATGAGCCGCCCGTTCAGAGCGTTGTAAAAACCAGTCAGATGACTGGTTTTTGTATTATGCGAATTTCTAAAGGATTTTTTCTCTTTCAGGTTAAAAAACAGAAATCGCGATCTATATATCAAATGAAGGGACGATACAGAGCCGGGGAAAGGAGATGTGAAGCCATGACAAAGAAGCAAATTGGATTATGCAATGCGATCATCCATACGGCGAGTGCTGCTACAGCTGCGGTGGGAGGCGGACTTGCACAGATACCGATGAGTGACAATCTTGTTATCACACCGATCCAGCTGACTATGGCTGTTTCGCTTGGAGAAGTGTTTAATATCACGCTGGATCATAGCTCGGCAGAGGCGACAGTGGCCAGTGCGGCAGCTGCAACGGTTGGAAGGGCATTATCCCAGGTAATGGCAGGGTGGATACCTTGTATGGGGAATATTATCAATGCCGTCACAGCAGCCGGTCTTACCGAAGCGATCGGATGGATCATAGCAAAAGAGTTTGCGCGGGAAGCGAATAGGACGCTGTAGGAATCACAGGAAAGGAGAGATGAAATGGCAGGGAACAAAGACAGGGAGCTGACAATGGTAGTACCGGGTTTGAGCAAAAGAGAGGCGATAAAGCTGAAGGAAAGACTCGTGCGGGAGAAGAAGAGGATAGCACCTTTTGCTGATGCTTCTGTTGCGATCGGACAGAGGGAAGATTTTGCGAAATTGGCGGGCAGTTGTATCAGGAAACTGGGGAGGAAGTGAAACATGGGAAAGGAAAAGGAGTTTGTATTGGTCATGAAGGCAAGAAAACTCACGGAAAACCAGCTGTATCAGCTTGCGCTTCAGGGAAGGAAGGAAGTAAAGAGGCTTGCACCCGGAAGAAGGGCGGTTTTTGGGATCGAAGAAAAGGAGCCTCAATTACGTCATGGAAAATGAGTAGGATACTACAGAGAATGCGTCGTGACAGAGGAGGGAAAATGATGAGGATCAATGTGATGCGGAAAGATGAGAGATTTCTGAGTCTCTCCGGCAACAGGATCATCCTGGAGAATGACAAGGGGGAAGTTCGGATTGTGTTGCTGAAAGAGGATGAGGACGGGATCCGTATCGACCGGGAAAGTGAGATCGTGATCGGCTTTGGGAATGGAACCGTGGAAATCGGCGATATGGAGGATGGTGTGGAAATCACTAATTTTTGAGCGGAGGAATGATATGAAAAAAAGAGGAAAAGACCATATAAAAGCCCAGAGAATGGGACGAATAAGGGATGGTGGGATATGCCAGATCTGCGGCGGCAGCGGGCATACAGAGGGGCATCATCTGTTGGACTATCAGTTCGGTGGAAAAGCAAATACGGATAATATAATTACGTTGTGCAGGACCTGCCATGACAAAGTACATAGAGGCATCATGGATGTATTCAAGCTGTAGTATTTCGAAAACAGTCTTATTGCATCAACCAATATAGAGGTTGCATAGGATCCGGTTCTGTAATAAAATTGTAATATATAGGGCGGATTTCAAAAAAAGACAAAAAAATGACTCGAAAAGAGAAATAATCAGAATTGACTGACGATTATTGTCAAAAATGAGCCGTGGAAGCCTCTGTTTATGCGGTCTCCGGAAGCCTACCGTAGAAATGAGAGGTCGCCCGTTGAGGGCATTGCCACTAATAGTGTTTGCGTTGATTTTCTTTGCCATAATAGGTAGAAATGAGAGGCCGCTCGTGTAGGGCTTGCCATCTGAAAGAATCTGCCAGAATCCGAGG